>VGBI01000027.1 GCA_016870595.1 Actinomycetota bacterium | reverse complement strand
TCCCCCGGTGTGGGTCGCCTGCACGCGCCGCGACACGATCCACATGGCCGCACAGCGCGGGATCGGTGCCCTCAGCTTCGCCTTCTTCGATCCCGAGGAGGCCCGGGCCTGGGTCGAGGACTACTACACCACCCTCGCCACCGAGGGCGTGCCCATCGGTGACGCCGTCAACGCCAACCTCGCCTGCGTCACCGGGTTCATGTGCCACCCCGATCCGGAGGAGGCCGTGCGGCGTGGCGCCGAGGGCTCCAACTTCATGGGGTACTCGCTGGGGCACTACTACGTGTTCGGCCACCACCGGCCCGGCCACACCGACCTGTGGGCCGAGTACCAGGAGCGGCGGCGCGACGCCGGGTACGACCCGGAGGCCGTGCGAATCGCCGCCGCCAACCAGGACCGCCTCGGTGCCAAGGTGGTGGCGTCGGGCACCAGCGGCCTGCGCGGTGCGATGGGGAGTCCTGACCAGGTGCGTGAGTACTTCCGCCGCTACGAGGAGTGCGGCGTCGACCTCCTGATCCTCTCCTCGGCCGCGGGCCGCAACCGCCACGAGGACATCATGGAGAGCTTCGAGCTGGTGGCCAAGGAGGTCATGCCCGAGTTCATCGAGCGGGACGAGCGCCTCCAGGCCGAGAAGGCGGCCCGGATGGAGCCGGTGATCGAGGCCGTGATGGCCCGCAAGCCCGCCTCCGACCACCCGCCGCTCGATCCCGACTACGTGATCCCCGCGTACCCGCGCCAGTCGGCCGCGGACGACGCCACCGGCAAGTTCAGCCGCTGGCTCGACGACTACCGCGACAAGATCGTGCGGGGCGAGGACGTCTCCAAGCGTCTCGCCTGAGCCGACACGGGACCGATCGGTCCCATGTCCCCGGTCTCAGGTCCCGGGTCTCAGGGCGCGGTGAGACCGAGGCGGGTGCGCACGGCGTCCGTCGTCGCCACCGGTCGGCCGGCCGCGGCGGCCCAGCCCACCGCCCGCTCGACCAGGGCAGCGTTGGTCGCGGTGGGGTCGGCCCCCGGGCTGTCGCCGATGCCGACCCGCACGTGGCCGCCCCGGTCGATGGCGGCACGGCAGAGGCGCTCGACCACCGTGGGGTCGGAGTGGGCGTAGGGCACGACGATCCACTCGACGTCGAGGTCGTCGGGGAGCTGCGCGAGGTGCAGGTCGAGCGCGGCCTCCGACGGGCGCGGCCCGACGGCCCAGCCCTCCGACAGGAAGATCTTGTGGACCACCGGGCCACGGATCCGCCCCGACTCGTGGAGCATGGCCAGGATCCGACTGCAGCCCACGTCGAAGGCCCCGAACGTGCACACCATGCCGAGGCCCCGGGCCCGGTCGACCGCATCGACCACGAACGGCAGGGGATTGTCGACCACCCCCGACTGGGTCCGGAGCCAGTCGAGTCCGACGAAGTCGTGCAGGTGGACGTTCCACGGAACGGTCGACACCGACCCGAGGTCGACGGGCGCGAGCTCGAGTCCCGCCTCCGCCTGCAGCGCCCACACGTGGTCGAGCCGAGCCCGGGGCGCCACGCCGTCGACCGGGTAGCTCGGGTAGCCGAGCAGGCCCGCCGCCCGCATGGTCGGGAGCGCGGCGGCGTAGAGGTCGACGTCGCCCAGCCGTTGCTCGCCGGTGTCGGGATCACGGGCGTGCCAGTGCACCATCGCCGCGCCCGCATCGCGACAGCGCAGGGCGTCGGCGGCGATCTCGTCGGGCCCGATGGGCACGTTCGGGTTGACCCCGCGCCCGGCGCCCTCGTTGCACCCGACCTCCACGATGCAGGCGTCCCCGGGCAGGCCCATATCGCCAGTCTGCCCGAGCCGGGTGCCACCGGGCCCGGACCGCCGTCCGCGGCGTCGGCGCCCCGGCCCGACGGTCTAGGTTCCGCCCATGACCCAACCCCGGATCCGGCGGGCCATCGCCGACTCGACCCCGGCGTTCGCACCGGCGACCCGGGCGCCCGCCGGCGCCCCCAACGTGCTGGTGATCCTCCTCGACGACACCGGCTTCGCCCAGTTCGGCTGCTTCGGGGGTGAGGTCGAGACCCCCACCTTCGACCGCCTCGCCGCAGGGGGTCTGCGCTACCACCGGTTCCACGTCACCGCCCTGTGCTCCCCCACCCGCGCCGCGCTGCTCACCGGCCGCAACCACCACGCGGTCGGCATGGGCTTCCTCACCGACGTCCCGACGGGGTTCCCCGGCTACTGCGGGCGCATCCCGGAGGCGGCGGCCACGCTGCCCCGCCTCCTCGGTGACGCGGGCTACCACACGATGGCGATCGGCAAGTGGCACATCGCGCCCCGCTGGGACCAGCAGCAGTCGGGGCCGTTCGACCGCTGGCCCCTCGGGCTCGGCTTCGACCGGTACTACGGCTTCCCCGCCGGCGACACCAACCAGTGGGCCCCCAACCTCATCCGCGACAACACCTACGTCGACCCGCCCCGCACGCCGGAGGAGGGCTACCACCTCAACGAGGACCTGGCCGACGAGGCGATCCGGATGATCGCCGAGCAGCAGCAGACCACACCGCACCAGCCGTTCTTCATGTACTTCGCACCCGGCGCCATGCACGCGCCCCACCACGCGCCGCCCGAGTGGATCGCCCGCTACGAGGGCCGCTTCGACGACGGCTGGGACGCGTGCCGCGACCGCGTCTTCGCCCGCCAGGTCGAACGTGGGATCGTGCCGCCCGGCACCGAGAACACCCCGCGCCCGGAGGGCATGGCCGCCTGGGCCGACCTACCCCCGGAGGAGCAGCGGCTCTACGCCCGCCAGATGGAGGTGTTCGCCGGGTTCCTCGCCCACACCGACCACCACCTCGGGCGCGTGGTCGACTTCCTCGAGGAGCTCGGGATCCTCGACGACACCATCGTCATGGTCTGCACCGACAACGGGGCCAGCGCCGAGGGCGGGGCCCACGGCTCGTTCAACGAGCACTCGTGGGCGCTGGGCCAGGAGGACGACCTCGAGGTCTCGCTCGCCCGCATTGACGAGCTCGGCGGCCACCGGGCCTACGGGCACTACTCGTGGGGCTGGGCCTGGGTCGGGAACACGCCGTTCCGGATGTGGAAGCGCTACGCGTGGCTCGGCGGGGTCCGCACGCCCCTGATCGTGCACTGGCCCGCCGGCATCGCCCCCGAGGCGCGCGGGGATGTGCGCGGGCAGTTCTGCCACGCGATCGACCTCGCACCCACCGTGCTCGACGCCGCCGGCATCCCGGTGCCCACCGTCGTGCGGGGCGTCGACCAGATGCCGATGCACGGGGCCAGCTTGGTCCCCTCGTTCGCGGATCCCGACGCCCCCGGGCGCGACGTGCAGTACTTCGAGATGCTGGGCTCCCGCTCGATCGTCGACGGCCGCTGGAAGGCCACCACCGACCATCTGTCCCAGGGCGTCCCCGACGAGTCGGTGCTGGCCGGGAGCCGTGACTTCGACACCGACCGGTGGGCCCTCTTCGACCTCGAGGCCGACTTCGCCGAGGCCCGCGACGTCGCCGGCGACCATCCTGACGTGCTCCGGCGGCTCGAGGAGCTGTGGTGGGCCGAGGCGGGTCGCTACGACGTCCTCCCCCTCGACGACTCCCTCACCGGGCGGGTGGTGGCGATGGAGCCGTCACCCCATCCGCCCCGGTACCGGTGGACCTACCGCCCCGGCGCACCCACCGTCGAGGAGGGGACCCCGATGCTGACCGGCGGCTTCCGCCTCGTCGTCACGACCGACCCGGTCCCCGACGGCGCCGAGGGCGTGCTGTGCGCCCAGGGCGACTGGAACGGCGGTTGGGCGCTGGTGGCCCACGGCGGTCGGCCCGCCTTCGTGGTGAGCCGCTACGGCACGCCCCACCGGATCGAGACCGACACGCCGCTGCCCCCGGGGGCCACCACGGTGGAGGTCGAGTACACCCGGGCGGAGTCCGGGGGTGGCACCGTGGTCCTCCGGGCCGACGGAGCGCCGATCGGCACCGGGGCGATCCCCCGCGACCTCCCCTTCCGCTGGCAGATCGGCGGCTCCCGGCTCCACCTGGGCGAGGACCGGGGCTTCCCGGTGAGCGACGACTACCGGCCGCCGTTCCCGTTCACCGGCCGGATCCGGCGGGCCGAGATCACCCTCCCGGCCCTGGCCTTCCTCGAGGACCGGCCCGACCCCCGTCACGATCCCCGGGCCGACCTGGCCACCGACTGAGCGCCGACCGAGCACCGGCCGAACCCCGGCCGAGCCCTGCCTCGGTACCGACGCGCGAGACTGTGACGGTGACCCTCGACCACGACCTCGTCGTCCGCGGCGCGACCGTCGCCGACGGCACCGGTGCACCGCTCCGGGAGGCCGACCTCGCCGTCGACGCGGGGCGCGTCACCGCCGTCGGCGCGGTCCCGGGCCGGGGTCGCGAGGAGATCGACGCCCACGGCCTGCTGCTGACGCCGGGCTGGGTCGACGTGCACACGCACTACGACGGCCAGGTCACGTGGGACTCCCTGATCGCCCCGTCGTCGCGCCTCGGGGTCACGACCGTCGTCACCGGCAACTGCGGCGTCGGCTTCGCGCCGGTCCGGCCCGACCGCCACGCCTGGTTGATCGAGCTGATGGAGGGGGTCGAGGACATCCCCGGCACGGCGCTGCACGAGGGGATCACCTGGGAGTGGGAGACCTTCCCCGAGTACCTCGACGCGCTCGACCGCCGCCGGTTCGCCTGCGACGTCGGGACCCAGGTCCCCCACGGGGCCCTCCGGGGCTACGTCATGGGCGACCGGGGCGGCGACCACACCGAAGTGCCCGACGCCGACGAGATCGCCCGCATGGGGGCGCTGGTCGCCGAGGCGGTGACGGCTGGGGCCCTGGGCTTCTCCACCTCCCGCACGGTGAACCACAAGTCGGCGAGCGGCGCCTACACCCCCTCGCTCTCCGCCGGGGCCGACGAGCTGCTCGGCATCGCCCGGGCCCTCGGCGCCACCGGGCGGGGCGTGCTCGAGGTGGTGGCCGACCTCGACGACCTCGACGCCGAGTTCGCCCTCATCCGCTGCCTCGCCGAGGTGAGCGGACGACCGACCTCGCTCACGGTCCTGCAGAAGCCGGTGCGGCCCACCGAGTACCGGGCCCTGCTCGATCGCATCGCCGACGCGGTCGCCGACGGCGTGCCGATGCGCGGACAGGTCCCGACCCGGCCGGTCGGGCTGATCATGAGCCTCGACGGGCGCGTGCACCCGTTCGTGGCGTCGCCGACCTTCCGGTCGCTCGCCGGGCTCCCTGCCCCCGAGCGCGCCGCCCGGCTCGACGACCCATCCGTGCGCGACCGCATCGTGGCCGAGGCCGAGGCGAACGCCGCCCACAGTCCGCTCACCCACTTCGGCGCCGCGTTCGCGTGCACCGACCCGCCCCGCTACGACCCCGCCCCCGACGAATCGATCCAGGCCGAGGCGGCGCGGTCGGGCCGCTCGGTGTTCGCGGTCGCGCTCGACGTCCTCCGGGCGCCCGGGGGGCAGCTGTACCTCCCGGTGATGAACTACGCCGACGGCACGATGGCCGTCACCCACGAGATGCTGACCGACCCCAACTGCGTCCCCGGACTCGGTGACGCCGGCGCGCACTGCTCGTTGATCTGCGACGCGTCGATGCCCACCTTCATGCTGTCGTACTGGGCGCGCGACGCTGCGCCCGACCTGCGCCTCCCGATCGAGGTCGCGGTACGGCGCCAGACCGCCGACACCGCGGACCTGGTGGGGCTCCACGACCGGGGTCGCCTCGTCCCCGGGGCCCGGGCCGACGCCAACCTGGTCGACCTCGACCGCCTGACCCTCGAGCGACCCCACCTGGTGGCCGACCTGCCCGCCGGCGGCCGTCGGTTGATGCAGACCGCCAGCGGCTACGTGGCCACGCTCGTCGCCGGCACCGTGGTGCACCGCGACGGCGAGGACACCGGCGCCCGGCCCGGGCGGCTGGTCCGCGGCGCCCAGCCCGCGGGCCCCCGGTCCTGACGTCGGACCCGACGGGCCCCGCGGCCGACCCGGAGTCCGACCGAGCCGGTCAGGCGTCGGGCGCCGCCTGGGGACCCCGCAGGAGCCGCCCCGGTTGCGCCCCGGTGCACTCCCCCGCCTCGACCACGGTCTCGCCGCCCACCACGGTGGCCAGGTAGCCGGTCGAGCGCTGGATCATCCGCCCGGCCCCGGCGGGGAGGTCGAACACCATCTCGGGCGCGACCAGACCGAGCCGCTCGAAGTCGATGACGTTGACGTCGCCCACGTGGCCGGGCGCGAGCACGCCCCGGTCGTGGAGGCCGTAGAGCCGGGCCGGGTCGGCGGTGAGGCGGCGCACCGCGAACTCGAGGTCGATGCGGGGCCCACGCGAACGGTCGCGCACCCAGTGGGAGAGCAGGTAGGTCGTCATGCTCGCGTCGCACACGATCCCGCAGTGCGCGCCGCCGTCACCGAGGCCCTGGATCGTCGCCGGGTCGGTGATCATCTCGTGGAGCGCGTCGTAGCTCCCGCCGCCGTAGTTGAGGAGGGGGTACAGCAGCAGGGCCCGGCCGTCGTCGGCGAGCATGAGGTCGTAGGCGACCTCCTCGACGGAGCGGCCCTCACGCTCGGCGATCGCGCGCAGGCCCGCGTCGGCGGCGGGCTCGTAGTCGAGCGGGTCGCCGAGCGGGTACAACGCCGCGAACATCGACGACTGCATCTGGGCCGACATGGTCCCCGGAGTCGGCGGCGGGGGCGCCTCGGCCAGGATCCGGGCCCGGACCTCGGGGTCCCGCAGGCGCGCGATGCGATCCGCGAACGGCAGGTCCAGCAGCGTCGCGTAGGTGGGGCGGGTCCGGAACGGGTTGGCGCGCGACTGGTGGCCCACCAGCATCCCGAAGCACCGGGACGCAACCTGCGGGTGGACAGGGATCCCCGCAGCCCGGGCCCGCCGGGCGGCGTCGAGCTGGTACCGCCACCGGTCGGGCGCGACGTGGGACTGCATGACGAGGAAGGTGACCGGGACGCCGGTGGCCTCGGCCAGGCGCACGATCCAGTCGATCTCGGTCTCGTGGGCGTCGGCGGGGTCGCCCGCAGCCTCGCCGCCGGTCCCGGCCGGGGCGAGCTCGAACACGCCGTGTCCGGCCTCGGCCATGGCCCGGCCGATCGCGAACAGCTCGTCCTCGGCGGCGAAGGTGCCCGGCACCGGCTCACCGTCGATCGCCCGGTGCCCGAGCGTGCGACTGGTGGAGAAGCCGAGGGCCCCCGCCCGCAGGGCGTCGGTGACGATCGCGGCCATGGCCTCGATGTCGGCGGCGGTGCTGGCCTCGTTGCGGGCGCCCCGCTCCCCCATCACGTAGGCCCGCACGGCGCCGTGGGGGACCTGGGCCCCGAGCGAGATCGCCCGGGGCATCCGGTCGAGCGCGTCGAGGTACTCGGGGAAGTGCTCCCAGTCGAAATTCATGCCCTCGTGGAGCGCAGCACCGGGGATGTCCTCGACCCCCTCCATGAGCCCGATCAGCCACTCGTGGCGCGTCGGGTCGGCCGGGGCGAACCCGACGCCGCAGTTGCCGAGGACCGCAGTGGTGACCCCGTGCCAGCACGACGGGGTGAGGAAGGGGTCCCAGGTGGCCTGGCCGTCGAAGTGGGTGTGCACGTCGACGAATCCGGGGGTGACGAGAGCGCCGTCGGCGTCGATCTCGCGCCGACCCCGGCCGACGCGGCCGATCTCGGTGACGATGCCGCCGTCGATCGCGACGTCGGCGGTCCGGGCGGGGGCGCCGGTGCCGTCGACGAGGGTGCCGGCGCGGAGGACGAGGTCGTGCACGGGGGCTCCAGTCGGTTCGGGGTCGGTGCGGGCGTTCAGGCGGTGCGGAGGCGAGCCAGGCGGGTCCCGACCGGGACCCGCCGTAGGGTCCGACGACCGGTCACCGCGTCACGGGCGTGGTGGAGGGCGAGATTGTCCCAGATCACGAGGTCACCGGGGGCCCACGTGTGCGCGTAGATGTTGTCGGGAGCGTAGAGGGCGTCCCAGCACCGGCCGAGGAGGGCCTCGCTCTCGGCCTCGGGGAGGCCGACGATCGAGTCGGTCTGCATCGCACTCGTGTACAGGACCGGGGCCCCGGTCACGGGATGCTCCAGCAGCACGGGATGCTCGGCGCGCGCCGCCCCGGCGTCGACCTCGGCCAGCCGGTAGCGCCGGTCCCCGCGCGCCTCGAGCAGCGGGAACACGTGCAGCGCACGCCGGCCCTCGAGCCGGGAGCGCAGGTCGGGATCGAGCCGGGCCGCGGCCCGGGCCGCACTCGCGAACCGGGTCGACGTCGGGGCGTCCGGCAGCTCGATCGCGTAGAGGCTGAGCACGCGCAGGGGCTCGTCGGTGAACTCGAGGTCGGAGTGGAACAGGAACTCCCACTCGCCGAGCACGCCCCCGGGCTCCACGTTCGAGACGTAGGTCCAGCCCGAGCCGTCGCGGCTCTCGTCGACCACCGGACCGAACGCGCCGAGCAGCCCGAGCTGGGTCTTGGCCGCCAGGCCGGGGATCCGCAGGACCAGGAGCTGGTGCCGGGCCAGCAGGTCGCGCATCCCGCCGGCGACCCGGTCGGGATCGACGTCGGCCCCGAGTCCGTGCACCTCTGCGCCGAAGGGCGCGAGCGGCGTCGTTGCGAGCGGACCGTCGGGAGCCACGCCCCATGATCGCACGCGGCGGATACGGTGCCGCCATGGAACCCGCCGCGCCCCCCGAGCCCGTGTTGCCAGTCCCGTACTTCCTCGCCCGGCCTCCGGCCGGGGTGGCCCGGCCCGGCGCCGCCGTGGTGGTGGTCCAGGAGGGCAACGGCATCACGCCGCAGCTGCTGCGGGTGTGCGAGCGCCTGGCCCGGGCCGGGTACCTCGCGGCGGCGCCCGACGTCTTCCACCGCCTCGGCGGACCCCGGCCCGAGGACGCCGCCCGCCAGTACCGCGACCTCGACGTCGACCTGGCCGTGGCCGACATCGCCGAGACGATCGCCGAGCTCCGGGCCCGGGGCGCCGAGCGGGTCGGGATCACCGGCTTCTGCATGGGCGGGCGCCTCGCCTACGAGGCCGCGGTGCGGGGCCTCGACGTGCAGTGCGCCGCGCCGTTCTACGGCGGGGGCATCGCGGCGCGGCTCGGCCCGCTCACCTGCCCGGCCGTGCTGTGCTTCGGAGGACGCGACGAGTACATCCCCACCGCCGACGTCGAGGCGGTCCGGGCCCACCACCCGGACGAGACCGTCGTCTACCCCGACGCCGGTCACGGCTTCTTCCGCGACGGCTCCCCCGACCACGACCCCGTCGCCGCCGACGACGCCTGGGCCCGGGTCACCGCGCTGTTCGCCGCCCACCTCGGCTGAAGGACGCCGCGCGCCGCCGGGCTCAGCCCCGACGCGGCGGCCGGGGCACGAACGGGCTCGTCCGGGCCACGTACTCCTCGTAGCCCTCGCGTCGCTTGCGCAGCGACTTCTCGAGCAGGGTCACCCCCGACACCCGGCGCAGCAGGACGGTCATGATCACCGCCCCGGCGATGCCGAACGCCCCGAGGCCGCTCTCGGCCGCCACCAGGGCGATGCCCCACCACACGCAGGCGTCGCCGAAGTAGTTCGGGTGGCGGGTGTAGCGCCACAGGCCCCGGTCCATCACGCGACCCCGGTTGGCCGGATCGGCCTTGAACCGCGCGAGCTGGGCGTCGCCGACCGCCTCGAAGGTCAGCCCGACCGCCCACACCGCCACGCCGAGCCCGGCCAGGACCCCCAGCCCGGGCGTAGCCGGAACCTGGCCGAGCTGCACGCCGATCGACACCGACCACATGAGCACGCCCTGGAGCACGAACACGGTGCCGAGGCTCACCCACCAGAAGCGGTCGCCCCAGTGCCGGCGCATGGCCTGGTAGCGGAAGTCCTCCCCCTGGCCGTGGTTGCGCCACGCGAGGTACCCCGAGAGCCGCAGGCCCCACACGGTCACCATGGCCACGAGCAGCCACTGCCGCGCGTCGTCGCCGTCGACGGTCACGCGCACCGCCCAGGCCACCAGCACGAACCCCAGCCCCCAGACGAGGTCGACGATCGCCGCGTTGCGCAGCGGGAGGCTCACCAACCAGGTCGTGAGCATCAACGCAGCGATCGTGCCCGCGGCGACGAGCATGGCGGTGGCGGTCGGGCTCATCGGTGCCTCCGTGCGGCCTCGGCGACCATGGCGTTGCGTTCGCGCAGGAGCTCGTCGACGCGCTGGTCGAGTGCGAGCCACTGGGCGTCGAGCCACGCTATGCGCGCGGCGGCGTCGGTGGGGACCTCCGACCGCGGGATCCGCACGCAGTCGATGAGGATCGGGGCGGTGCCCGGGATCGCGGCGAGGATCCCGCCGAAGGTGTCGAGGCCCTCGAAGCCGGCGTGGGCCATCACCACGACGTCGGCGGTCGGCGCGCCGTCGAGCACGGCGAGGGTGCCCGCGGGCCGGGGCGGGCCGAGGTGCCGGAGCGCCGAGAGGGTCGTGGCCCGCTCGGGGTTGCGCTCCGCCAGCCGGGCGAGGGCCCGGGCCCGCTTGGCCGGGTTGGCCCGGGTGCCCTCGGGGAAGATCACGATGCACTCGTCGGGGTCCCGCACCCCGGCCGCGAGCGCCCCGATCGCGGCGAGCTCGGGGGCGGCGTCGGCGGCGCCCCGGTCGAGGAAGTGGTTCGGGAGCCGGTTGCCGACGATGTCGAGGCACGGGTCGGCGAGGAGCTCCCGCTTGAGCACGTAGTGGGGCTCGAGGCCCGGGCGGGTGACGAACCAGGCCGACAGCAGCGCGTCGGCGAGGCTCGCGTGCCGGGGCAGCACGACCACCGGGCCGGGGACCAGGGCCTCGAGGTGGCGCGCGGTCAGAGTGAGCCGGCAGGTCCGCCGGAGCCCGACCACCAGCCCGTTCGCCCACCAGCGCTGCAGGCGGAAGTGCGGCCCGGGGCGCCGGGCCCGGCCGGTGACGAGCAGCCACCCGGCCACGAGCATCCCGATCGTCTCGAGCCAGGCCCACCAGGTCGCGAACGCGAGGAGCCGGACGTGGGCCCACCGCCACCGGGCGCGCCCGCAGTCCCAGAGGGCCGCGAGCGGGACCCACAGCGGGCTGAGCACGACCAGCGCCACCGCGAGGAGGGCGAGGGTGGGGACGCTGACCAGGCGGCGGAGCACGGCTCAGTCCGCCCCGTCGCCCGCGAGCACGTCGCCCGCGAGCAGGCCGCCCGCGAGCAGGTCGCCCGCGTGCACCTTGAACCGTTCGACGTCGACGAGGATCATGAGCGCCTCGGCCTCGCACAGCAGCCGCTCCCCGAGCCGGGCCTCGCCCCGGACGTGCAGCTTGCGCCCGTCCTGGGGACCGGTCTCCAGGCGGTAGGCGACCGTGGGCCCCACCGGAACCGGGGCGCGGTAGTGCACGGTGAGGCGCCCGGTGAAGCCGATGCCCTCGACCGCGGCCATGGCGGTGCCGAGCAGGTCGTCGAACACCGCCGCCACGATCCCCCCGTGGGCCCGCCCCGGCGCGCCCTCGAACGCGGGTCCGAACACGACGTCGGCCTCGACCACGCCGTCGACGATCCGGCTCGTGAAGTCGACGCTGGTGGGGTTGGCCGGTCCGGCGACCGCCCGGTCGGCCATGACCTCCGCGCCGGTGCGCTCCCGGTCACGGCGGAACCGGGCCAGGTGCTCCGGGTCGAACGGCGCCCGCGGGAGATGGGGCACCTCGGCGAGCAGCGCGTTGGCCCGGACCAGCAGGTCGGCGACCGCGTCGAAGGTGGCGTCGTCGGCGTCGGCCGCGACCAGGGCGTGCCCGAGGCGGCGCGCCTCGGTGGCGGCGGTGAGGCGGGCCGGGGTGACCGGGCGCCGGTACCGGCTCACGCGGGGACCCCGTCCCAGTAGGTGCCGGCGAGCATGGCCTCGAGCGCCGGACGGTGGGTGACGAGGTCGTCGAGCGAGGCGGGCATCTCGGCCTCGCCGAAGTGCACCGAGCGCAACCCGACCCGGGTCATGATCACGGCGTGGCGCACGGCCGCGTAGGTGGTGAACCAGTCGAGGTCGCGCAGGCGGCGCCCGGCGCGGGCCTCGTAGGCGGCCACGACGTCACCCCGGCGCAGGAAGTCGGGCAGGCCGGGCAGGCCGAACTGCACGGCGAGGTCGTCGAAGAACCGGTGGAGGAAGATCGTCCAGCTCACGTCGAGCTCGGGCGGGCCGAGGGCGGCCATCTCCCAGTCGAGCACCGCCACCGGGGTGAAGTCGGCGAAGAGGATGTTGCCGATGCGGGCGTCGCCCCACGACAGCACGGTCTCGAACGGCCCCGCCGGCCAGTGCGCCTCCAACCAGGCGAAGCCGGCGTCGATCAGCGCACCGGTGCGCCCGTCGAGGGCCCAGTCGGCGAACGCCCGCTGCCCGTCGACGTGCGCACGCAGCGCGTCGCCGCCGGGGTCGAGCCACGGGAACGCGCCGGGGGCGTCGGGGATGGCGTGGAGGTCGGCGAGCACGTCGACGACGTTGCCCTGGAGCCGGGCCCGATCGGCGGCGGTGGCCTCGGCCAGCCAGCCGACCCCGAACGCGTAGGGCGGGATGTCGGCCGGGACCACGCCCTCGACCCGGCCCATGACGAGGAACTCGGTCCCGAGGAACCCGGGATCGGCCTCGTGGGCCACGAGCGGCGGCACCGGGACCGCCGAGCGGGCCGCGACCTCGGCCATGGTCCGGTACTGGCGGTCGAGCGCGTAGTCGGGGAACAGCGGGTGGGCGTCGGGATCGGGGGCGAGCCGGGCCACGTAGGCCACACCGCCCCCGTCGGCGCCGGCGGGAACCACCCGGAACAGCACGGTGTCGCTCGACATCCCGGTGCCCTCGGGGGTGGCCAGGTCGGTGACGGTCACGGCGCCCCGGCCCCGGTGGGCGAACCACTCCTCGAGCCGGGCCCCGAGCTCGGCGTGGTCCCGGGTGCTGACCCGGGGCCGGGCCATCTCGGTCGGGTCGGGGGCGTCGCCGGGCACGTCCGAACGGTAGCCCTCGCCCGCCCCGGGCCTGCCGCCGTCGGGGTTCCGGGCCATGAGCTCGGCGGCGAGCGCCACCTCGAGCGCGCCGACCGCGGCGAGGATCGTGACCGCGAGCAGCCACTCGACGGCGGCGTGGAGGAGCAGGCCGCCGCCGTGCACCGCCTCCCGCACCGGTTCGGAGACGAACGCCTCGACCCACCACGGCACGACCACCAGGCCGAGCACGAGGGGCCAGTGCGGCCGGGAGATCCGCGCCGTACGGCGGAGGGCGTCGAGCGGTCGGCGCCGCTCGTGGACCACCACGGGACCGACCAGCCCGAACCACACGCCGACGACGATTCCGGGCACGACGAAGGCGGCGAGGCCGACCAGCAGACCGGCGACGAGGAGCAGGTCCACCACCACGAGCGCGCCCCACGGGAGCGTGCGCACGACGGTCGCGAGGTCGTGGGGGCGACGACGGAAGTAGTCGTCGCCCACCGCGAGGTCGAGGAAGCCGGCGAAGGCCACGACCCCGAGGGACCACACCAGGTTCGACCCGAGCACCACCAGGGCGGCGAGCACGATCCGCACCGCCACCGGGTCGGCCGGATCGGGGCGCAGGGCCTCGGCCGCGAACCACACCGCGGTCGCGGGCACGAAGAACACCGCTGCGGCCCCGGCGATGCGGCCGCGCCGCGCGCGCGTCATGGCCCAGGCGTGGCCGATCACCAGCCGGGCCGTCAGCGGCCCGGTGCCCGCAGGTGCGGGCGCGTGCGCCGGTGCGCGCATCAGGCGGGCGCGAGCCCGACGATGTCGGCGAGCAGGTCCATCGAGCGGAGCCACTCGTCGCCGGTGGTCCGCCACGGTGCCGCGACCACGTGCTGGATCCCGGCCCCGGCGAACTCGGCGTGCTCGCGCCGGATCCGGTCGGGCTCCATCCCCTGGGGGTCCCAGCCGGTACGGAGCGAGATGACGAACTCGGGCTCGGGGCGGTCGCGCCGCAGCCGGGCCACGTGCCCGGCGGCCTGCTCGGGCGTGAGGCCGATGAGGTGGAAGCCGTCGCCCCGGGCCACGCCGCGACGGAACGCGGCGTCGCTGCCGCCCCCGATCCAGATCGGGATCGTCCGCCCGGGCCGTGGGACCACCCGGATGTCGGTGAAGCGGTAGTGGGTCCCGGCGTACGACGCCGGATCGTCGGCCCAGCAGCGGCGCAGCACGTCGATCCCCTCGTCGAGCCGGGCCCCCCGGTTCGCGAAGTCGCTGCCCACCGCCTCGTACTCGCCCTCCGACCAGCCCGCGCCGACCGCGAGGATGAGGCGACCGCCGCTCATCACGTCGAGGCTCGCCAGCGCCTTCGCCGTCCACACCGGCTCGTGGAGCGGCAGGACGAGCACGCTGGTGCCGAGGCCGATGCGGGTGGTGGCCGATGCGGCCCAGGCGAGGGTGACGAAGGGGTCGAGCAGGTAGGGCGACGGGTAGGTCTGGGCCGCCGGATGGCACACGTGGTCACTCACCCACACGTCGGCGAAGCCCCGGTCCTCGGCCGCCCGGGCCACGCGGTGCACCGCGTCGCCACCGAGGGCGGAGCCGTACTGGGGCAGGTGGATCCCGAGGCGCACGCGCTCAGCCCCCGACGACCACGTTGACCAGCGAGTCGCCCGCCAGCCACCGGGCCACGTTGTCGATCCACAGGCGGTGGAGGCGCCCGGCCATCGCGGGCGGGTAGGTGGAGCAGTGCGGCGAGATCGACAGGTTCGGGGCGTCCCACAGGGGGTGGTCGGCCGGGAGCGGCTCCTGACTCGCCACGTCGACGGCGGCGCCCCGCAACCGGCCGCTGGCCAGCGCGTCGATCAGCGCGCGCTCGTCGACGAGGGTGCCCCGCCCGACGTTCACGAAGAACGATCCCGGTGCCATCGCCGCAAAGGCGGCGGCGTCCATGAGGCCGAGCGTGTCGGGGGTCTCGGGCACCGCGGCCACGACGGTGTCGCACCGTCCCAGCAGCGCGTGCAGCGCGCTCGGGGGCACGCACTCGGCGATCCCCGGCGGGGGCGGCGCGGTGCCGGCGCTCCGCCGGCACACGAGGAGCTCCACGCCGAACGGGGCGAGGCGGGCGGCCACCGCCTGGTTGATCGCCCCGAACCCGAGCAGCCCGATCGTGGCCCCCTCGAGCTCGGGCCCGAAGCGGGGCTCCCAGGCGTGGCGCTCCTGGCTCGCCCGCAGGGCGACGAAGGCCTTGCGCTCCTCGAGGATGCGGCCGACCACGAACTCGGCGATGCTCACGGCGTTGGTGCCCGCCCCCGAGGTGCACACGATCCCGGCCTCGGCGAGCCCGGCCGACTCGAGCTGAGCGGTCCCGGCCCCCACGCCCTGCACCCACGCGAGGTTCGGGGCGACGGTCGCCACGTCGAAGGGCAGGTCGATGGCGATGACCCCGTGCACCCGCGCGAAGAGCGCGCGCTGCACGTCGGTGAGGGGCGCCGGGTCACGTCGGGCCTCGGCGACCCCGGTGGGACTCCCGCGGAGGGTGCGTCGGTGCTGGCCCTCCTCGTAGACCAGGGCTTCCACCTCGACGCGCGGGTCGAGGGCGGCGACCTCGGTCGCGACCCTGGCGGTGGCCTCGGGGCCACCGAACCAGGCGGGTGGGTACAGCATGCCGAGCACGATCGGCCCGGTCGCCGGGGGACGCCGCACCGGGGTCAGCGGTCGATGTCGGGCTCGTCGCCCGGGAAGTAGCCGCGCTGGAGGTAGACCTCGACCCGACGGATCAGGCCGTCCGGGCCGAGGTCGCAGACGATCGCCTCGTCGGTGCGTCGCGGGCGGCCGTCGACCACCATCGTCTCGGACAGCTGGGCGACGGCCCGCTCGCCGTCGGTCCACACCCGCTGCAGGTCGAGCCGGTAGCCCTCGAGCGCGCCGATGGTGGCGGCGAGGAAGTCGCGGTAGTCGTCGCGACCGACCTTCACGTCCCGGAACGGGCCGACCCGCACGACGTCGGGCGCCACGCACGCGGCCATGGCGTCCCACTCCCCCGCCGCCATGCTGGTGAAGAAGCGGGTGACGGTGGCCCGAGCCCCCTCGAGGTCCACGCTCAGACCGCAGCGGGGAGGGGGATCCTGTAGAGCTCGGCCGCGTTGTCCTGGAACATCTTGCGCACGGTGTCGTCGTCGAGCCCGGCCACGGCCTCACCCGCCCGCTCGAGCGGATCGGGGTACAGGCAGGTGGGGTGTGGGTAGTCGGTCTCGAACAGCAGCCGGTCGGCGCCGAGCGCCTCGACCACCGCCCCGAGGCCCCGGTGCTCGAACCAGAAGCAGCCGTACACCTGGCGACGGAAGTACTCCGACGGCAGCATCGACAGCTCGTCGACGGCCTGCGGCGCGCTCTCGTAGAGCTGGTAGTCGAGCGACTCGAGGAAGAACGGGATCCAGCCCACGCCGCTCTCGACCGACACGAACCGCACCGACGGGAACCGCTCGAACACCCCGGAGAACACGAGGTTGGCGAGGATCCGTGCGTTCGACAGGTACATCATCGCGGAGCCGATCGCGAGCTTGCGCTCGTCGTCGTGCGACGGCCACGGCGACGTGCCGAACCAGGTGAGCGAGGTGTCGCTCGCCCCGATGTGGAAGTTCACCGGCATGTCGTGCTCGGCGCAGGCGGCCCAGAACGGGTTCCAGGCCGGCTCACCGAGGTCGGCCATCCCCCGCAGGTGCGGGTCGCTGCACATGTTCACGCCCCGCAGGCCGTTGGCCCCGGCCCGGCCCACCTCGGCGATGGAGGCGTCGAGGTCCCACCAGGGCATGAGCGCCATCGGCAGCAGGCGACCGCCGGACTCCTCCTGGATCTCGACCATGGCGTCGTTGTAGAGCGTGGCGCAGAGGCGTCGGAGCTCGAGGTCCTCGATCTCACCGAACTTCTGGGCGCCGAAGCCGGCGGTGTTCGGGTAGAGGATCTGCGCGTAGATCCCCTGCGCGTCCATCACCGCGAGCCGGGCCTCCATGTCGTAGGAGGACTCGTCGATCTCGTCGGGGGCCCACTGCATGAAGCCGAACCCGGGCGCCTTCACCCCGTTGCGACGGATGACGCTCGAGCCCATGGCCCGACCGATGGGAACGCCGTCGACGACCCACTGGAGCGACCCGTTCACGTCGACCGCCCGGGGCACCCGGTCGGCGTAGGCCGCCGGGGCGTTGCGGGTCCACAGGTCGAGCGGCTCGGTGATGTGGGCGTCGACGTCGATGATCTGCAGCGCGCGAAGGTCCATGGGCCATAGGTTAGGCACATGGCGGCCGTGCCCATGGGAGACCTCCTCGCCCACTGGGCCGTCCGGGCCCCGGGCCGGACCGCGATCGTCTTCGGCGACGAGTCCCTGACCTTCGCCGACCTCGACGCCCGGGCCGACCGGCTGGCGCACCGGTTCCGGGAGCGGGGTGTCGGGGTGGGGGACCTGGTGACCGTCGCCCTCCCGAACTCGGTCGAGTTCTTCGCCGCCTGCTTCGCGGTCTGGAAGCTGGGGGCCGTGCCCCAGCCACTCCCCCACCGGCTGCCCGAGGCCGAGCAGGCGGCCCTGATCGAGCTGGCCGCACCGGCGCTGGTCGTCGACGCCGCGCTCGCGGCCGACCCCGGCGACCCGGCGACACCCGTCCCGGCGGTGGTCGGGCCGTCGTTCAAGGCGATGGCCTCGGGCGGGTCCACCGGGCGCCCCAAGCTCATCGTCGCCACCCAGCCCGCCGAGTTCGACCCCAACGTCCCGGCGGTGCAGATGCAGCACGGTGACGTCCAGCTCGTCGCCGGGCCGCTCTACCACAACGGCCCGTTCGGCTTCTCGATGATGGGCCTGTTCGCGGGGAGCACGCTCGTGGTCATGCCCCGGTTCGACGCGGCCGAGGCCCTGCGGCTCATCGAGGCGCACCGGGTGACGTGGCTGTTCCTCGTCCCGACGATGATGCACCGGATCTGGAACCTGCCCGACCGCGAGCGCTTCGACGTCTCGTCGATCCGCCAGGTGTTCAGCACCGGCGCCCCGTGGCCGGTGTGGCTGAAGGAGTGCTGGATCGGGTGGCTCGGCCCCGAGCGCATCCGGGAGGGCTACGGCGGGACCGAGGGGCAGGGCGGGACCTCGATCTCCGGCACCGAGTCGCTCGAGCGGCCCGGCTCGGTCGGCCTGCCGGCGGGCGGGAGCTCGGTGCGGATCCTCGACGAGGACGGCGACGACGTTCCCACCGGCGAGGTCGGCGAGATCTTCTTCATGCCCGCGACCGGTCCCGGCTCCACCTACCGCTACATCGGGGCCGAGGCGCGCGGGCACGACGGGTGGGAGACCATCGGCGACCTCGGCCACCTGGACGCCGACGGCTACCTCTACCTCGTGGACCGCCGCACCGACCTCATCGTGAGCGGTGGGGCCAACGTCTACCCGGCCGAGGTGGAGGCCGCGATCGACCGGCACCCGGGAGTGCGGTCCAGCGCGGTCATCGGGCTCCCCGACGACGACCTCGGCCGCCGGGTGCACGCGGTCGTCGACCTCCCCGGCCTGGACTACGCCGACCCCGCCGCCGTCGAGCGGGCGGCGGCGGCGCTGCAGGCCGACCTCCGCACCCGCATCGCCGGCTACAAGGTCCCCCGCACCGTGGAGTTCGTGACCGAACCCGTGCGTGACGACGCGGGCAAGGTCCGGCGGTCGGCGCTGCGCGACGCCCGGTCCTGAGCCGTCAGTCTGCGCTCGCGTCCGGGGCCGCGACGGCGGGCAGCACGTCGTCGACGACCCGGCGCAGGTACGGCCACGCGACCGCGGGCGGAACGCCGCCGCACAGCGGATGCAACGGCAGCACGACGTGGGTCCGCACGAACTCGGCCGCCTCCGGCACGGTCATGATCCGGTGGGCGCCCCGCTCGGCCCGCAGGTCGGCGGCGGTCTTGGAGTACGACAGGCTCGCGACGTTGCGCGAGTCCTCGTTCCACTCGGCGTACGACAGCACGTCGTTCATCAGGTACCCGCCGAGCTCGTTCCATCCGGTGTCCTCGTCGTCGGCGACGAAGACCGTGAGGGGCACCCCGGGCTGGGGCAGGCGGCACTGGCCCGAAGTGGAGCCGGCCGCCTCCGCCGCGGCCCGGTAGGCCTCCTCGACCCCCGGCGCGCTCCCCGACCCGAGGAGGTCGAGGCCCCGCGACCCGGCCCGGCGGGCGGCCGCCACCGACGCCCCGCCCCACGCCACCGCCGGGCGCGGCGTGCTGAACGGCGCGGGGGTGATCCGCACCCGGTCGGTGCTCACCGCCGCCGCGTCCAGGGCGGCGAGCAGTGCGTCGAGCTTCTCGTCGGCGATGCGGCCGCGGTCGCCGTAGGGGATGCCGAACAGGTCGTACTCCTCGGCGCGGTACCCGAGGCCGAAGGTGTACGAGACCCGGCCCCGACTGATGTGGTCGAGGACGACCATCTCCTCGGCCAGGCGGACCGGGTCGTAGAGCGGGAGCAGCGCGGCGGCCACCGCGATGATCACCCGCTCGGTCCGCGCGGCCATGGCCGCGGCGAGGATGAGCGGCGCCGGCAGGTACCCGTCGGGCGAGGCGTGGTGCTCCGAGACCACCACGGCGACGCAGCCCTTGTCCTCGGCCCACTCGGCCATCTCGATCGCGGCCTGGTACTGGTCGGCGACCTCGGCCGGGCCCATCCCCGGGACCCGCAGGTCGAAGCGCATGGTGAACACGGACTCCCCCTCCCCGCCGACGGTCCGCCCGCACCGCTGCGGCGTCCTATGACCGTAGCCTAGGGTCTGTCCATGTTCTGTCCTTCCGAGAAGATCGTCATCGAGGCGGCGATCAACGAGCAGTCGCCCCGGTCCGCCAACCCGAACGTGCCGATCACGGCCGAGGAGTGCGCCGCCGACGCGCTGGCGGCCGCGGCCGCCGGGGCGGCGATCGTCCACTTCCACGCCCGCGATCCCGAGTCGGGCGTGCTGCTGTCGCCGGGAACCGAGACCTACGCGACCGCGATGCGGGCGATCAGGGCCGAGCGGCCCGACCTGCTCGTGTACCCGACCTACACCGGCGGCGAGGTCGCGGCCGAGCGCTTCGCCTTCCTCGCCGAGCTGGCCGACGACCCGAGCGTGCGGCTGGGCGCCGCCACCATCGACCCGGGCGGGCTGATCTTCAGCTTCGTCGACGAGGCGACCGGAGCGATCCGGGGCGACGGCATCTTCGGCGTCACCCTCGACCACTTCCGGTACTTCCTCGAGCTGGCCACGGCCAAGGGGATCCAGTACAGCGTGGTGGTGCGCGAGCCCGGGCACGTGCGCATCACCGTGGCCGCCCACCGCCAGGGCTGGATGACCGGCACGATCCTGTTCAAGCTGAACCTCGCCGACCACGGCCTCTGGGGCCTGCCCCCCTCGGCCGCGGCGGTCGACGCCTATCTCGGGATCGTGCCCGACGACATCCCGCACACCTACATGGCCTACACCTACGGCCCGAGCCACTGGGACATGGCCCGCCTCGCGATCGAGCGGGGGGCCCACGTGCGGGTCGGCCTCGGCGACAACCCGGTGGAGGCCGACGGGTCCCGGCCCACCAACGCCGAGCTCGTGGCCCGGGTGGTCGACCTCGCCGCGGCCGCCGGGCGGGAGCCCGCGACGCCCGACGAGGCCCGGGCGATCCTCGGCGTCAGCCCGTGAGCCGACCCTCGGGCTGATCCTGGATCCGACCCAGGATCTGCTCGACGAGCAGCGCCCGCTGCACCTGGCGGGTGGCCGGCGTCCGCGGGATCTCGGCGACCACGACCACGCGGCGCGGGAGCTTGAACCGGGCCAGCCGGGCCCTCGCGTGGGCCCGGAGCGCGTCGACGTCGGGCGCCTCGGCACCGGGGCGGACGACGACCGCGGCGCAGACCGTCTCGCCCCACTCGGCGTCGGGGAGCCCCACCACCGCGACGTCGGCGACGGCCGGGTGGTCGGCCAGCACCAGCTCCACCTCGACCGGGGCCACCGACTCGCCACCGGTGCGGATCACCTGCGCGACCCGCCCCACGATCGAGTAGAAGCCGGCGGCGTCGACCCCGGCGAGGTCGCCGGTTCGGAACCAACCGTCGGTGGTCATCGCCGCGGCGGTGGCCTCGGGGTCGTCGAAGTAGCCGTCGAACAGCAGTGGTCCCTGCACCTGCAGCTCGCCGGTCCCGGGGTCGAGGCGGACCCGGACGGAGTGCTGCGGCGTCCCGCACGCGCCCGGGCGCGCCTCCATATCCTCGTCGCGCAGCAGGCACACCGCCCCGGCCTCGGTGGATCCGTAGAACACGCGGCGGGCGGCGCCGGGCACCCGGGCCTTGATCCCGAGGAGCAGGTCGGGGGGCGTGGCCGAGGTGCCCGAGTCCACGATGCGCAACGACGCCAGTCCGGCCGCGGCGTCGGGGTGGGCGTCGACGTGCTCGAAGATCCGCCGCCACACCGCCGGGATCGCGTTGAACCGCGTGGCCCGCCAGCGCGCGATCTCGGCGCACAGGACCTCGGCGTCGGCGCGGTCGACGAACACCGCCGTGGTCTGCTGCTGCCACGCCGACAGCGCCATCGTCCACGCCCCCATGTGGAACAGCGGGTACATGCACACGGTCGCGCCACGGGGCTCGAGCTGCGAGCCCGGGTGGCTGCGCAGGTAGTTCACCCGGTGCGAGAGCACGACCCCCTTCGACCGGCCCGTGGTGCCGCTCGTGAAGAAGCACACGTGCGGGTCGGTCTCGCGCAGTGCGGGGACCTCCGGGTCCGGGGCCGTCGTGGCCTCGGTGACCGCGCCCAGCACCGCAAGCCCACAACCCAGCCGCCGGGCGATCTCCAGCCCGGCCTCGGCCCGGACCGCATCCACCACGAGCAGCGTGGGCCGGGCCAGTGCCGCCATGGCCGTGGCCTCGTCGGTGCCGAGGAGGGCGTTGGCCGGGGCGAACACCGCCCCGAGCTTGGCCAGGGCGACGAACACCGGGACCGCGTCGACCGAGGTCGCGCTCCACAGCACCACCCGGTCGCCGTGGCCCACCCCGAGCCCGGCCAGGGCCGCCGCATGGGCGTTGGCCGCGACGTCGAGCTCGGCGAAGGTGAGCGCCCGGTCCCCCAGGGCCACCGCGACCCGCTCGGGGACCGCGGCGGCGCCCGCCCGGAAGATGTCGCCGATCAGGAGGTCGCGGGGGTGGGCGCTCACCGCCGGGTCCCGAGCCGCTCGGGGTGCTGGGCCAGCCAGGCCCGCAGCTCCGCCTTGACCACCTTGCCGGTGGCGTTCTTCGGGAGCGCGTCGACCACCACCACGTGCCGGGGGCGCTTGTACCCGGCGAGCTCGGCCCGCACGGCGGCGACCACCACCTCGGCCAGCGCGTCGGCCTGCGCATCGGCGTCGAGCGCACCGGTCCGGGGCACCACCACCGCGCAGACGTTCTCACCCCACCGGGGGTCGGGCACGCCGACCACGGCCACCTCGCCCACCGCGGGCACGGTGTGGATCACCTGCTCGACCTCGAGCGACGACACGTTCTCGCCGCCGGTGACGATCACATCCTTCTTGCGGTCGACGATCATGAGGAGCCCGTCGGGGGCGAGCCGGCCCACGTCGCCGGTGCGCAGCCAGCCGTCGGCCAGGGCCGTGGCCGTCGCCTCGGGCTCCTCCCAGTACCGATCCATCACCTGGGGGGCGCGTACCTCGATCTCACCGGGGACGCCCGCGGGGACCGTGCGGCGGTCGTCGTCGACCACCCGCACGGACACCCCCGGGGCGGGGCGGCCCGCGGCCCGCAGCAGCATGTCGTCGCCGGCCAATCCCTTCCGGTGGTCGTCGGCGTCGAGGAACACCGCGTTGCCCGACAGCTCGGTCATGCCGTAGCCCTGGGAGAAGTCGACCCCGAGCCGCTCACGCGCCGCGCGCAGCACCGGCGTCGGCATCGGCGCCGCGCCGTAGTGGATCTGGCGCAGCGAGGTGAGGTCGGCGACCGCCGCAGGGTGCTGGTCGAGGAAGCCGAGCAGCGCGTGCAGCATGGTCGCCGCCAGCGACGCGCTGGTCACCTGCCGCCGGGCGACGGTGGCGACGAAGTCGGCCGGGTCGAACCGGGCCAGCAGCACCACCGGGACGCCCCGGGCGTGGTGGTGCACGACGTTGTACCCCGCGATGTGGGCGAGGGGGAACGGCAGGAGGTACACCTCGTCGGGCGGGACGGTCCGGCACGCATCGCTCGCGCGCACCGCCGCGAGCACGCTCGCGTGGGTGAGCACCGCACCCTTGGAGCGCCCGGTCGTCCCCGACGTGTGGATGATCCAGGCGTCGGCATCGGCGGCGGCGGGCGGGGTCGCAGGGGCGGGGCCGCCGTCGCCCAGGGCCGTGGCGGCCAGGCCCGCCTCCCAGTCGTCGAGGTCGATCCGGGCCACGGACGCCGGCGGGTCGATACGGTCCAGCTCCTCGCGGGGCCCCACCAGGACGCGACTCCCCGAACGCTCGAGCACCGACCGCAGCTCGGGCGCCGCGAGCCGGTGATTGCCGAACACCAGGATCCGGCCGGCCCGGGGCACGCCGTAGTACGCATCGACCCACGACCGGTGGTTCACGCCCACCACCGCGACGCGGTCACCCGGTGCGGTGCACCCGGCGACGAACCCGCTTGCGCGCGCGACCCGATCGGCCAGCCCGGCGAAGGTCGAGACGTGGTCGCCGTCGATCAGGGCGGGCGCGTCCGGTGTGCGTCCGGCCGCACGGTCGACGACGTCGTGGAGACGGACGCCCTCGGTCCAGGCGAGCGGGACGGCGTCGGGCATGCCCGGTCAGGCGTCCCGGAGCATGCGCCGGAGGATCTTGCCGCTCGGCGACTTCGGGATCGCGTCGGTGAACTCGACGATCCGGATCTGCTTGTAGCTCGCCACGTGGCCGGCGACGAACTCCTGCAGCGCCTCGACGGTGAGCTCCTGACCGGGCTTGGTCACGACGAAGGCCTTGGGGATCTCCCCCGCCTCCTCGTCGGGAACGCCGATGACCGCGCAGTCGGCCACCGCCGGGTGGGTCAGGAGCAGGGCCTCGAGCTCGGCCGGAGGGACCTGGAACCCCTTGTACTTGATGAGCTCCTTGAGGCGGTCGACGACGTACCAGAAGCCGTCGGCGTCGATGTGCCCGATGTCGCCGGTGTGCAGCCAGCCGTCGGCGTCGATGGTCTCCGCCGTGGCGTCGGGCCGGTTCAGGTATCCCCGCATCACCATCGGCCCCCGGCACCAGATCTCGCCGTCGGCCCCGACCGGGAGGTCCTCGCCGGTCTCCGGATCGACGACCCGGGCCTCCGCGCTGGGGACCAGGATCCCGATCGAGCCGGGTCGGTCGTCGTCGAAGCGCGATGCGTGCGACACCGGGCTCATCTCGGTCATGCCGTAGCCCTGGATCGTCGGGGCCCCGATCCGGGCCCGGGCCTCCTCGGCCAGCTCGGACCCGAGGGGGGCCGCCCCCGAGAACAGGGTGCGCACCGACGACAGGTCGTAGTCGTCGACGATCGGCTGCTTGGCCAGGGCGAGCACCATCGGCGGTACGACGAACAGCCGGGTGGCCCGGTGCTTCTGGATCAGCTCGAGGAACTGGGGCAGATCGAACCGGGGCATCGTCACGAGCGTGGCCCCGCGGCGCAGACCGTCGTTCATGATCACCTGCATGCCGTAGATGTGGAAGAACGGCAGCACGGCCATGAGCACCTCGTCGGAGGTGTCCATGTCGAGATGCCGCTCGAGCTGCACGAGGTTGGCGACGAGGTTCGCGTGGGTGAGCATGACGCCCTTGGGCAGCCCGGTCGTCCCGCTCGAGTACGGGAGCGCGGCGAGGTCCGAGGGGTCCACCGCCACCGGCGCGAGCGGTTCGCCGCCGAGCAGCGACCCGAACGGGACGACGAGGTCGGGTGCGCCGTCGGGGACGTCCCCGAGGACGTACACGGTGCGCACCCCGCTCTCGGTCGCCGCGGCCACGGCCGTGTCGCAGAACATCCCGACGGTCACGAGGAGCTCGGCGCCGGCGTCGCGCAGCTGGAAGGCGGTCTCCTCGGCGCCGTAGGTCGGGTTCACCGAGGTGACCACTCCCCCCGCTGCGACCGTGGCGTGGAAGGCGATCGCGTACTCGGGCACGTTCGGCGCCATGATCGCGACCACCGTGCCGGGCCCGACCCCGGCGGCCCGCAGGCCCCCGGCGGCGGCGGTGACGGCGTCGTGGAGCGCGCCGTACGTGTAGCTGCGACCGCTCGGGCCGTCGATCAACGCGACCCGGTCCCGGAACCGGTCGAGCCGCTCGAACACGTGGGCGGTGATCGACGTCGCCGGGATCTCGACGTCGCCGAGCGGGCTGCGGTGGACGATCGGCACGGGGCCTCCTCAGGCGTGGTCGGTGAACGGGCTCGGGTAGGGCCGGGCCGGGCCCGGGGCGAGGAAGGGCCGGACGTGGGTGTCCATGATCGCCTCGACCACCGCTGCGTACTGCGGGTCGGCGACGAGGTTGTGGTCCTCGGCCGGATCCGCGGCACGGTCGAACAGCGCGCAGGGCACGAGCGCGTCCTCGTCGACGACCAGCTTGTGGTCGCCGGTGTCGAAGGACCCGAAGCCCCAGTTCTCGCTGATCGACACCGCCCGGGGCTGCGGGTCGGCCCCCGTGAGGTACCCCAGCAGTGAGCGGCCGTCGCTGTCGGGCAGGTCGGGCGCACCCGCGATCGCGCGCACCGTCGCCGGCACGTCGATGTGCTCGACCAGGTCGTCGACGACCCGCCCGGGTCGTCCACCGGGCGGGCGCACGATCAGTGGCACCTGAACGGCCGGGTCGTACAGCACGCACTTCGACATCATCGAGTGGTTGCCGCCCATCTCGCCGTGGTCGCTGGTGTAGACGATCCAGGTGTCGTCGAGGAGGCCCCGGGCCTCCAGCGCAGCGACGATCCGACCCACCTGGGCGTCGATGACGGCCACGCTCGCCGCGTAGGCCCGGCGCATGGCGCGGATGGCGTCGTCGTCCATCGTCGTGGTGTCGGAGAGGCGGAGGAAGGCGTCGAGCAGTCGACCGTAGGAACCCGCCGCTCCGACGTCCGGGCGCCGGGTCGAGGTCGGGAACGAGGTCTCCCCCGACGCGTAGGTCTCGATCGCCTCCTGCGGCGCGTCCCAGGGATCGTGGGGGCCGGGAAAGCCCACGAACGCGAAGAACGGCGCGTCACCCTCGTACCCGGTGATCCAGTCCACCGCGAGGTCCCCGTGCCACGGGTCGATGTAGTCCTCGAGCGGCAGCGGCATCGGCGTGGTGTCCCACATCGGGATCCGCTTCGTCGGGTTGTCGCCGTGGCCCGACTGCCCCTGGTACGCGCGGTCGAGCATGTGCTGCAGGTAGGTGTCCCACAGTCCCTTGGACGCCAGGTGGTCCGAGTACCGGGTCGGCACCGAGAGGGTGAACTTGTCCCCGGTCTCGTGCACCTCGGCGAAGCCCCGCTCCTCCAGCCGGGAGGCCAGGACGTCCATGTGCGGCGCGGGCTCGTCCTCCTTGGTCAGGTGGTGCTTGCCGAGCGCGACGGTGTGGTAGCCGGCCTCCCGGAGGGCGTGGAGGTAGGTCGGCGTCCCCGGCTCGACCGCGTTCCAGTTCGTGTAGACGCCGTGGTCCCGCACGTAGCGCTCGGTCAGGAACGACGCCCGCGCCGGCATGCACAACGGCCCCTGGCACGAGGTGCGCCGGAACCGGACCCCCTCGGCCGCGAGCCGGTCCAGGTTCGGGGTGTGGACGAACGGGTCGCCCGCGCAGCCGAGCACGTCGGCCCGGTGCTGGTCGGCCATGATCACCACGACGTTCGGGTTCCCCACGCGACGTTCCTCCCTGTCCCGGCCCCGGTCCCCCTCCGGTGGCGGTGCCCGGGCGCACCCTACGCCCACTGCGTTGCGCGCGCAGACCGACGTACGCTCCCGGGGTGCTCGACCTCGACCTCATGGCCTTCCCCGGACCCCTGCCCGGGATCGGCGAGCTCGCCCGGCGCGCCGAGGCCGCCGGGTTCGGCACCCTCTGGTTCACCGAGTCGGGGCGGACGCCGTACCTGAGCGCGACCGCGGCGGCCCTCGCCACCGAGCGGATCGGCCTCGGCACCGCGGTCGCGGTGGCCTTCCCGCGCAGCCCGATGATCACGGCCAAGATCGCCTGGGAGCTCCAGGAGGCGAGCCGGGGCCGGTTCACCCTGGGCCTGGGCACCCAGGTCAAGGCCCACGTGGAGCGGCGCTACTCGACCGAGTACGTCCCCCCGGGTCCCCGCCTGCGCGACTACGTCGGCGCGCTGCGGGCGATCTTCGCGGCGTTCCGGGGTGCGCCGCTCGCGTACGAGAGCGAGCACTACCGATTCTCCCTCCTCACCCCGCAGTGGTCGCCCGGCGATCTCCCCTTCCCCGATCCGCCCGTCTACGTCGCCGCGGTGCTGCCGTGGATGTCGGCCATGGCCGGGGAGAGCTGCGACGGGGTGCACGTGCACCCGTTCCACTCGCCCGGATACCTCCGCGACCAGCAGATCCCGAACGTGGCGGCCGGCGCCGCCCGGGGCGGACGCGACCTGGCGGACGTCACGCTCGAGATCCCGGTCATGACCGCGACCGGCGCCACCGAGGCCGAGATCGCCGCCACCAGGGAGCACGCCCGGGGGATGATCGCGTTCTACGGCTCCACCCGCACCTACGCGCCGGTGTTCGACCAGCACGGCTTCACCGGGCTCTCCGACCGGCTGCACGCCCACCAGCGCGCGGGCGACGTCGGGGCGATGATCGCCTGCATCACCGACGAGGTGCTCGACCACTACATCGTCACGGCCCCGTGGGACGACCTCGCCGACGTCCTCGCCACGCGCTACGCGGGTCTCGCCCCGTCGATGCGGCTGATGACCTACACCGCGATCCACCAGTACCGCACCGATCCCGGCGTGTTCGACCGCTGGGCCGACGTCGCCCGGCGCCTGCGCGCCGCCACCGCATGAGCACGGGCGAGCCGCCCCAGGTCCGGCTCGACGTCTCCGACGGCGTCGCCGTGGTGACCCTCGACCGCCCCGAGGTCCTGAACGCGTTCAGCACGCGGATGGGCCTCGAGCTCGAGGCGGCCTACCGCGAGTGCGACGCCCGCGACGACGTGCGGGCCGTCGTCCTCACCGGGGCCGGCCGGGCCTTCTGCGCAGGCGCCGATCTGCGGCGCGGCGGCGACACCTTCGCCGCCCCCGACCCCGAGAGCTTCCGCTCCGACCCGTTCACCGTGCACGCCTGGGACGTGCGCAAGCCGGTGATCGCGGCGATCAACGGGCACGCGATCGGGCTCGGCCTCACGCTCGCGCTCCAGACCGACATCCGCCTGGTCGCCGACGACGCCAAGTGCGGGATCGTCCAGGCCCGCCGGGGGGTGGTCGGCGACCTCCGCTCGCACTGGACCCTGGTCCGGGCGGTGGGCCACGCCCGGGCGGCTGAGATCCTGCTCACCGGGCGCACGTTCTCGGGGTCCGAGCTCGCCGCCCTCGGCGCCGTGAGCCGGGCGCTGCCGGCCGAGGCGGTGCTCCCGGCCGCCCTCGACCTGGCCCGCGACGTCGCCGTCAACACCGCTCCGGTGTCGGTGGCGGTGAGCAAGGCGATCCTGTGGGCCGATCCGGCGCCGAGCGGCGCCGAGGTCGACCGGCTCGAGCGCCTGGCCCACCTGCACCTCATGGGCGCCGACGACGCGCGCGAAGGACCGCTGGCGTTCCTCGAGCGACGGACCCCCGAGTGGCGGGCCGCGCTCTCGGCGGACTTCCCCGCCGATCTGTTCCCCGACGCCGGGACGGCGCCGTGAGGCTCAGACCTTCTCGATGACCGCCTCGCAGGTGCTGACCTCCATCTTGCCGGGGGCCTCCACCTCCAGGGCGGTGATGACACCGTTCTCGATCACGGCGGCGTAGCGCTGCGAGCGCTTCCCGAGGCCGAAGCCGGTGCCGTCCATGACCAGGTCCATGGCCTCGGCGAAGGCGCCGTTGCCGTCGGCCAGCATGAGGATCTTGCCGGTGGCGCCCTGCGCGTCGGCCCACGCACCCATGGTCCAG
>VGBI01000026.1 GCA_016870595.1 Actinomycetota bacterium | reverse complement strand
GGGTGCGCCGGGCAGCCTCACACCACGATCCGGGGCGCCGGGCACTTCCTCCAGGAGGACCGGGGCCCCGAGCTCGCCACCGTGGTGGCCGACTGGGTCCGGAGCCCCTGAGGCGCGGCCTACGCTGGTCCCATGGAAATGGGGTATCTCGCCTTCGACGCCGACAACCACTACTACGAGGCCCTCGACGCCTTCACCCGCCACCTCGACCCGAAGACCGGTCCCCGCACGGTGCAGTGGGCCGAGATCAACGGGCGCCGCTACCACGTGGTCGGTGGTCGGGTGAGCCACGCCGTGGTCAACCCCACGTTCGACCCGGTGTCGCCGGCCGGGGCGATGCACGACTTCTTCCGCGGCAACCCCGACAAGAAGTCACCGCTCGAGTTCCTCCGCGAGCGCGAGCCGATCCGCCCCGAGTACCGCGACCGCGACGCCCGGCTCGGAGTGATGGACGAGCACGGGCTCGAGCACATCTGGATGTTCCCCACGCTCGGCGTGCTCTACGAGGAGCTCCTCAAGCACGACCCCGACGCCGTCACCATGGTCTTCACCGCGTTCAACCGGTGGCTCGACGAGGACTGGGGCTGCAACTACCGCAACCGCATCTTCGCCGCGCCCTACATCTCGCTCTGCGACGTCGACTGGGCCGTGCGCGAGCTCGAGTGGGCGCTCGACCGTGACGCCCGGGTCGTGGTGATGCGCCCCGCGGCGGTGTGGACCGCCACCGGCGTCCGCCCGCCGACCGACCCGGCCTTCGACCCGTTCTGGGCCCGGGCGAACGAGGCCGGGATCACCGTGGTGGTGCACGCGGGCGACAGCGGATACTCGTCGCAGGGCTACGCCTCCGACGACGTCTTCTCCGCCACCTTCAGCGGTGGGGGCTGGCGGCCGTCGGTCCGGGGCTTCGCGATCGAGCGGGCTGCGTACGACTTCCTGATCACCCTCGCCTTCGACAAGATGTTTGAGCGGTTCCCGAACCTCCGGGTCGCGTCGGTCGAGAACGGCTCCGAGTTCCTCGGCGACCTGTTCAAGAAGCTCCGCTCCACCGGCCGCAAGATGCCCGGCTACTTCGGCGAGGACCCGGTCGAGTCGTTCCGGCAGCACGTGTGGATGAACCCGTTCTGGGAGGACGACGTCTACGAGGTCGTCGACCTCATGGGCGCCGACCGGGTCATCTTCGGCTCCGACTGGCCTCACATCGAGGGGATGCCCCGTCCGCTCGACTACCTGCCCGAGGTCAAGGAGCTCGACGAGGCGGCGCAGCGTCTCGTGATGCGGGACAACGCGCTCGGGCTCACGCAGCGCCTCCCGGTCTGAGCCCGGCGAATGCCCGGGCCGCCCGGGTCGCTCGCGCCGGTCAGGCCAGGCGGGCCGCCAGCTCCGCGCGGGCGCCGTCGAGCCACTCCGTGGTCGCGGGACGCCGCACCCGGTCGACGTCGACGCCGTAGAGCGCAGCGGCGTTCGTGCTCAGGATCTTGCGCTTCGCCGTCGGGGTCAGGGCCGGGTACCCGTACCGCTCCTGCATCCAGTCCGGGATCGTGAACGCCCGGAACGCGTCGATCAGCGACTGCGGCGGTCCGTACCAGATGGAGTCGGTGCCCCACAGGATCCGGTCCTCGCCGACGCAGCGCAACAGCGTCCCGAGCACGTGGGCGGCCTCCTCGGGCCGGCGGGCGACCAGGAACCAGGTCGAGCCGAGCTCGCCGTACACGTTGGCCCCGGGTCGGACCCCGGCGCCCCGCAGACTCGCCTCCAGGCGCCCGACCCCGCCCGCCGGATCGGAGAGATCCTCGCGCGCGTCGGGCAGCTCGTAGCCCGAGTGGTACACGACGAAGTCGATGTCGGGGAACGCCGCCGCCGCAGGGCCGACGTCGCGCGGTGAGGCCCCTGCAGGCACGAGGTTCGCGATCGGCCCCCCGAGCCCCTTGTGCGCGCAGACGATGCGCCGACCCGACGCGCGCACCTGCTCGAGGAACGGCCCCCCGGTCTCGTCGTCGTCGAGGAACCACCCTCGCCCGACCCGGGCCTCGGGCGGCTCCCACAGCGTGTACACCTTCCAGCCCGCCGGCTGCAGGGTGTCGCTCCACTCGGCCATGGCGTCACGCTCGGCGGCACCGAGATTCGGGTGCACGATCGTGTGGGTCAGCACGCGACCGGTGTCGGCGTAGCGCGCCACGATGTCGCGTGCGGCGGCGATGTCGGGATTCGTGAGGACGTTCTCGTGCGGACGCCCCGGCGGCGAGGTGAGGAGCGCGACCGCGGTCTCGCTGCCGCCGAACACGTGGGCCGCCCACATCGAGCCACCGAGCATCTCGGGATCGACACCGGCGCCCCACTGGTCGGGATTCACCATGCGCAGGAAGCCGAACAGGGCGTCGCCCGCGGAGCCCGCCGCCGCACTCGGGCGCACGAGGTGGGTCTGGACGTCGATCACCACCTCACCGCCGGCGAAGGCGGCGTCGGCCGCGGCCGGGTCGGTCTCGGCCTCGGGCGGGACCGCGTAGAACTCCCATCCGGCTTCGGCGTTGATGGCCCGCAACGTGGCGGCGGTCCCCCGACGCGACTCGAGGTAGTCGCGCTCGGGTTGGGCGGTGCGGGCGACCACGCGTTCCGCGACAGCGGCGACGCGCCCCACGACCCGTTCGTCGGCCGGGCTCCACGGCGGCGGCGCGAACTCGTCGCTGTGGCGGTGGCGCAGGAGCGGGGGAACCGTCGGCGTCATCCCCCGAGTCTGCCCGGGCCCACCGGGCTACGGTGGATCGGTGCCCGCCATCGGTCCCGACGAGGACGCCTTCCTCGCCTCCCACACCCGGGTCTTCCTCCTCGGCACTCGGGCCGACGGGTCGCCGACGGGCTGGCCGATGGTGGGGCTGCACCGTGACGGCGCACTCGAGTTCTCCACCTACCGCCGCAGCCAGAAGGTCCGCGACCTCGGGCGCAACCCGGTCACCGCCTGCGTGGTGGCCCCGGCCGACGGGACCCGGGCCCTGGCGGTCCGGGGCACCGCCGAGATCGTCGCCGCCGACCCGGGCACCGTCGCCGAGCCCGCCCCCTCCGACGTGCGGGTCGAGCCCGAGATCGCGGCCCGGGCCCGGGCCCGCATGGCCTCGGGGCAGCGGGTGGTGGTGCGGGTGACGCCGACCGCCGCGACCTGGGTCCCGGGCTGGACGGCGGAGTGAGCGTGGGCACCCGACCCGACATCACCATGAGCCCCGACGAGGTCCGGGCCTTCCTCGCCACCCAGACCCGGGCCGTCGTGGTCGCGCTCGCCGACGGTGTCCCCGTCGGCAGCGTCGGCGCCCTGGCCCTCGCCCGAGCCGACGAGGGGGTCGACGCGGTCGACACCGTCGACGCGATCGAGGTCACCCTCGCGCCCGACGACCCGCTCGTCGGGCTGCTCGGCGCCGACGACCGGGTCTGCGTGATCGCCGAGGAGTTCCCCGACTACCGGTCGATCACCGGCGTGTGCGCCCACGGCCGGGCCGAGCCGGTGGCGGGACGGGACCGGCCGACGTGGCGGGTGACCCTCGACGACACCACCAGCTTCGCCTTCGCCAAGATCCCCCGGGCCTGACCCCGCCTCAGGCGCGCTCGACCCGGCAGACGGGCATGGGGTGGCTCGCCGCCCGCACCCAGCGCACGCCCATGATCCCGTGGGCGTGCCCGGTGGTCGAGACCCAGTTCGGCACTCCGGGGTCCTCGTGGGCCACGACGATGCGCACCGACCCGTCGGGCTCGAGGTGGGCCGAGTGCGCGTTCACCGAGATCGGCTCGTAGCGCGGGTCCAGGCACTCCGACCAGATGTTGGCGAGCTGGAAGTTCCAGTAGTCGCACTCGGGCGGCACGACCTCGATCACGAGGCGCTCGTCGGGCGCGAGCGTCCAGTACCCGAGGCGGAACACGATGTTCGGATCACCGCCCACGAGACGGTGGTGCTCCGGGTCGGGTGCGTGCATCGAGTTGGGGGCGTCCCGCCACGGCGCGACCCAGTCGGCGAACCAGGCCGAGGCGCCGATCGCGTACATCGCGCCGCCCAGCAGCAGATCACGCACCCCGTCGGGGTCGAGCCGGGGTGGCGGGGGCGGCGGGGTCAGGCACTCGATCGTGAGGTCGGCGGCGACCTCGGTGGCGGGGTCCATGAACGTCTGACGGACGAGGATCATGCGGGAGTCGGGGGCGAGCCGCAGCCAGTTGCCCGGCCGGGGCTCCTGACTCGCGATCACCTCGAACGACCCGTCGGCGGTGAGGTGCAGCTCGTCGTCATTGACGTGCCCCGCCCCACCGGTGATCCGGTCGCGGCGCGCGTAGTTCTGGTTCTGCGCCGCGAACGAGAGATAGGCGATCGTGCCCCGGCGGCCCGAGATCCGGTAGTCGTGGCTCGGGTCGATCCCCGCCGACATGTAGACGTTGTCGGGGTTGTCGAGCCCGAACCCGGCGTGAGGGGGCAGCCGCCGGAACTCGGGGCGCAGCGGGCCCGGGTTCTCGAGCGCGTTGACCAGGCCGACGCCGACCAGTCGGGCGAGGTAGCGCAGGCCCTCGCCCCGGTCGAAGTCGGTCAACCCGAGATCGGGTCGCTCGAGCAGGCCCCCGGCCTGCTTGAGCAGATCGCAGAACTCGTCCCACACCTCGGTCGCGCTCGGCTCCACTGCCGGTCCCCTCCCGCTCGGGCCCGACGGCCGGGTCCGGCCCGTCGTTGGCGCCGGGAGGGTACCGCTCCCTAGCGTGGGCGCAATGACCACCACCGCACCCCCGACCGTCCGGGCCCTCAACCACGTCGAGCTCGTCTACGCACCGGGCGACCGGGCCCGGGCCCGGGCCCTGTTCGAGCTGCTCGGGTTCGAGATCCGGGACTCCGGCGGTCCGTTCCTCACCGGGATGATCGCCACCGGCCAGCAGGACTTCGCCAACAACGCCCTCTACGCCTCGGAGGTCACCCCCGAGCAGTGGGCGTTGGAGCAGGCCCTGCGGGCCGCCCTGACCGACGGTCCGCTGACCGGGCCGGCGGCCGGGTACCTCGACGATCTCGCCGCCCACCCGCAGCGCTCGTGCCACTTCGGCATCCGCTATCCGACCGCGGCCGACCTCGACGCCGTGCTCGACCGCATCGCCACGGTCGCCGACCACACGCCCGACCTCGTCGGACGGGTGTCGGTGTCGGGCGTGTTCCGGCCCGGCGACCCCGGCTCGTACACCGACATGATGACGCAGGCCTTCGTGCGCACCGACGTGATCGCCTCCGGGCTCCTCGCGTTCGGCCAGCACATCGAGCTCCAGTGGCAGGTTCCCTGATGGACACACGCACCGTCGGACGCTCCGACCTCACCATCTCGGTGGCCGGTCTCGGCTGCAACAACTTCGGCATGCGGGCCGACGCCGAGCAGACCCGCGCGATCGTGCAGGCTGCGCTCGACGCCGGGATCACCTTCTTCGACACCGCCCGCATGTACGGCGGCGGCAAGTCCGAGGAGTTCCTGGGCGCCGCGCTCGCCCCGGTCCGCGACGAAGTGGTGATCGCCACCAAGTTCGGCGGCCGCATGTCGCCCGACGAGACCTCGGGGTCGCGCGAGCTGGTCATGCGCGAGTGCGAGGCGAGCCTCACCGCCCTCGGCACCGATCGGATCGACCTCTACCAGATGCACTTTCCCGACGCCCGGGTGCCGGTCGAGGAGACGCTGCAGGCCCTCACCGATCTCGTGGCCCAGGGCAAGGTGCGCGCCATCGGCTGCTCCAACGTGACCGGGTGGCAGATCGCCGACGCGACCTGGATCGCCGAGACCCGGGGCCTCGCCGCCTTCGTGTCGCTCCAGAACGAGTGGAGTCTGCTCGAACGCGGCATCGAGACCGAGGTGCTCGGCGCGTGCGCCCGCTTCGGTCTCGGCGTGCTGCCCTACTTCCCGCTGGCCTCGGGCGTGCTGACCGGCAAGGTGCGGCGGGGCGAGGCGGCCCCCGAGGGCAGCCGCCTCAACCTGCCCTACTTCTCCACCTACCTCACCGACGCCAACCTGGCCGCGACCGAGCGGGTGGCCGCCTGGGCGGCGGACCGGGGCCGCACCCTCCACGACGTCGCGCTGTCCTATCTGGCGAGCGACCCGAACACCGCGTCGGTGATCGCCGGCGCCTCGTCTCCCGAGCAGGTCACGGCGAACGCCGCGGCCACCCGCACCGACCTCGGCGTCGAGGACCGGGCCGAGATCGTCGCGGCCGTCCTGGGTGGCTGACGACCGCCCGCGCCGCGACGGCCGATCCGGCGGCGGGCAGGCCCGCGGAACCGGCGGCGGGCAGGCCCGCGGAACCGGCGGCGGGCAGGCCCGCGGGCGCGGCGGGCCGAAGCGGAGCGAGGGGGGCGACCGACGGCGCGACGGCGGCCCCCGGCGGCGGTTCCCGTCGATCCAGATCACGGTCGCGGTCGAGGACCGGGACCTCACCGGGGCGATCGCCCGCCATCGGGTGATCGAGCTGGCCGGCACCGCTGCGGCGCCGCTCACCGAGCGCGTCCTCGGCGACCTCGTCGATCGCACCCCCGACGGCTTCCTCGTCGACGTCCGGGCGCACCGCCTGCTCACCCAGCAGCCCGCGCCGATGGAGACGGTCTGGCCCGACGTGCGCGACCGGCTGGCCCCGGCCCTGCGGGCCAAGCCGACGCTGTTCCCCGGCGAGGTCCCCCCGACCGTCCTCGACGCCGTCCTCGACCGCTTCGTGGGCCAGGTCCGCCCGCTGCACGAGTCCGACAAGCTCGGCTGCGTGGTCTTCCAGTTCCCCTCGTACTTCACCCCCGGCCCGGCGGCCCTCGACTACCTCGTGTGGCTGCGTGAACGTTGTGGCGACCTCCCGGTCGCGGTCGAGCTCCGCCGCCGGGAGTGGGTCGACACCAAGCACCGCGAGGAGACCCTCGCCTTCCTCGAGCAGCACCGGCTCGGGTACGTGTGCGTCGATGCACCCCAGGGCACCGACACTGCGGTCCCCCCGATCGCGGCGGCGACCACCGATCTCGCGATCGTCCGCTTCCACGGCCGCAACCTCGAGGCCTGGGAGCGCGGCGCCGACGACCCCACCGCCCGGATGCGCTACGAGTACCGCCGCCCCGACCTCGAGCCCTGGATCCCCCGGCTCGAGAAGCTCGCCGACGGGGGCCGTCGGCGGGTGCACGCGATCATGGCCACGGCTCCGGCCGACGGCGCCGGCCGCAACGCCGGGCTTCTCGTGAAGGTGCTCACCGAGCCGCCCGACGCCCGGCCCGCCCCCGAGCCGCCCCGCGCCGGGCCGCCCCGTCGCCGGCGATGACCCGGCGCACGCGCCGGCGATGACCCGGGGCGGGCTGGACACGAACACCTGTTCGCTCTAGGGTCGGCCCCGTGGGACCCGGTCACGCTCCCCTCCAGGGCACGCTGCTCGGCGCCGCGCCGCCGGCGCTCGCCGACGCCGTCACGTTCGAGCGCGTCCACCTCGACCGGCACTCCTGGGTCGACGTCTCCCGGGGCTGGCTCCTCGGGGCCGAGACCTGCTTCGACCACCTCGTCGCGACGGTGCCCTGGCGCCAGCACCGACGCCGCCTGTTCGGCGAGCTCGTGACCGAACCCCGCCTGTCGCGCTGGTACCGACGCGACGACCCGTGGCCGCACCCCGTGTTCGGCGCGGCCCGGGCCGCCCTGACCAGCCGGTACGGCGTCCGGTTCGGCGGCTTCGGCCTGAACTACTACCGGACCGGGCGCGACAGCGTCGCCTGGCACCGCGACACCGAGTTGCGCAACCTCCACCGCACGCTCGTCGCCGTGATCACCCTCGGGGCGGCCCGCCCGTTCCTCGTGCGGCCCCACCGCGGTGGCCGGTCGGTCGACCTGCACCCGGGCTCGGGTGATCTCCTCGTGATGGGCGGGCGGGCTCAGGCCGACTGGGAGCACTGCGTCCCCAAGGTCGCCGCCGCCGGTCCCCGGATCAGCGCGACCATGCGCTGGTCGGCCCCGCCCGGCGCACCGCTCACCGGTCCCGCCTAGGGTGCGGCGGTGCCCGCACCGCCCGGCGGTCTGCTCGACCCGGCCACCATCCAGGACCCGGAGCCGTTCCGAGCCTGGCTCCGGCGCCACGCGCCCGTGTACCGGGTGCCCGGTACCACGCTCCATCTGGTCGCCACCTGGGACCTCGTGACCGACGTCCTGGCCCGGATCGACGACTTCTCGTCGAACCTCACCGCGCTGCTCTGCACCGACGACGCCGGCCGCCCGATGCTGTTCCCGATGCCCCCCGGGGCCGGGATCCAGACCCTGGCGACCGCCGATCCGCCCGCCCACACGCTCCACCGCCAGGTCGTGTTCCCGTCGCTCATGGAGCGCCGCATGCGCGCGGTGGAGGGGTCGGCCCGGGCCACCGCCCGCACGCTCGTCGCCGAGGCGGTGGCCGCCGGCCGGGTCGACGTCACCGCCGCGCTCGCCGATCCCTTGCCGATGACGGTGCTGGTCGACGTCATGGGCCTCGACCTCGACCGCGACCGCGTCACCGTCGCCGACCTCGTCGGCTGGGCCTTCGACGGCACCGAGCTGCTCGCAGGCACCACCACGTTGGCCCGCATGGCCGCGCTCCAGTCCCGGGCCGCCGAGGCCGGTCGGTTCCTCGCCGACCAGCTCGCCCGGGCCGCCCCCGATCCCGCAACCGGCATCCTCGGCGCGGTGGCCCGCGGCGTGGCCGACGGCGCCCTCGACCCCGAGGCGGCGGTGGGCACCCTCGTGATCCTCCTCGGCGCGGGCGGCGAGTCGACCACCAGCCTCATCGGCAGCGCCATCCGCCGCCTCGCCACGGACCCCGGGCTCCAGGACCGCCTCCGGGCCGCACCCGCCGAGATCCCCGCCTTCGTCGAGGAGGTGCTGCGCCTCGAGTCACCGTTCACCGGCCACTACCGCACGGTGCGGCGCGCCACGCGCCTCGGGACCACCGACCTCACCGCCGGCGACACGCTCCTGCTGCTGTGGGCCTCGGCCAACCGCGACCCGGCCCACGTGGCGGCCCCCGACGCTCTGCGCCTGGACCGCCCGAACCCCCGGGCCCACCTCGGGTTCGGGCGGGGCGTCCACCACTGCGTGGGCGCGCCCCTGGCCCGCATGGAAGCCCGGGTCGCGCTCGAGGAGCTCCTCGGTGCCACCACCCGGTTCGCCCTCGACCCCGAACGGCCACCGGCCTACGTGGCGAGCGTGTTCGTGCGCCGCCACGCCCACCTCGACCTGACGATCGAGGCCGCCCGCACCTGATCCGGTGGGAATCCGGTCGGAATCCGGTCGGGTCGGCCCGGTTCGCCCTGCGTCAGTCGGCCGACAGCGCCTTGTGCTCCGAGCGCAGCCCGAAGGCCAGCACGATCTCGCCGATGCCCCGGAACAGCGCGGTGAGGCCGACCCAGATGATGATCAGCGCGGCCCGGGCCGGGTAGTACTGCTGCGAGGCCCAGAAGCCCAGCAGCACCTCGATGATGCCGATGGCGAGGCCGAGGCCCCAGAGCCCGTTGACCTCCTTCGTCATCACCGCACCGATGATGTCGAAGGCGCCCTTCAGGATCAGCAGGAGGCCCAGCACCGAGGCGAGCGCCCAGAACGCCTCCTTGGGCTGGATGAACGCCCACAACGCACCCAGCAGGAAGATGATCCCGAGGATGACGTTCAGCCACTTGCCCCGGGCGACGAGTCCGGCGATCACGAACTCGTTCACGCAGGCCACGACGAACACGATCCCGATGATGATCCCGACGGTGGTCACCGAGGTCTCGTCGAAGCGGAGCACGACGAGCGAGATGATGAACCACAGGATCCCGGTGGCCAGGAAGACCCACCAGAGCCCCGACACCTCACGGGCGAGCTCACGATCGGACACGGACTGCGGAGCCACGGACATCGCGCACCTCCTCGACGGCGCGAACCCTAACCGAACCTGTCCCCCGGGTGGTGGACCGACCCCGGACGCGCCGGGGGGCCGGGATCGCTCCCGGCCCCCCGTGCCACGACGATCGCGGGATCAGCCCTCGATGACCTTGGCCCGCATCTTCTGGTACTCGGCGTCGGAGATTGAGCCGGCCGCCTTGAGCTGGTCGAGCTTCATGAGCTCGTCGGCGGAGCCGGTGCCGACGAACTGGCGCAGCTGCTCACGCTCGGCCTTGATCTGCTCGGTGTTGCGCTCGGCCATTCCCTTGTGCTGGGTGAGGATGTAGATCAGGACCCCGAGGAACGGGAAGATGATCACGCCGATGACCCACAGGGTCTTGGCGAGCCCGCCGATGTCGTGGCGCCGGAACACGTCGGCGAAGACCGTGATCAGGAGCCAGAACCAGATCACGAACAGGAAGATCCAGACGAGCCAGAGCAGGAACTCGCCGACGGACGGCGTGCCGCTGGTGGCCCCGAGGATCGCGGGGAGAACGGACATGGTGGTGTGACCTCCGGGTCGGGGGCGCCCACCGGGCGCCGCGCGGTGACCCTAGCGCCCGGCCGGGGCCGCGGACCGGGACCGTCGGCCGGTCGTCACCGGACGTTCACCACTCCGACCGGTTCACCACTCCAGCCGCAGGTCGGTGGCCTGGCGGATGGCCGGCGAGAAGTGCAGGTCCACGCCGGGCGCGATCCGGTAGTCGGGGATCCGGGCGTGGAACTCCTCGATCGCCACCCGCAGCTCCATCCGGGCCAGGTGCGACCCGAGGCAGCGGTGCGGACCGGCGCCGAAGGCGAGGTGCCGGTTGCGCTCGCGGTCGAAGTCGACCGCTTCGGCGTCGGCGAACTCGGCCTCGTCGGTGTCGGCCGCCCCGAGGAGCATCACCGCGGTGTCGCCCGCCCGGGCCTCCACGCCCCCGATGGTGACGTCCTGGGCCACGACCCGGGGCACCATGACCACCGGGGTCTCGGTCCGGAGCAGCTCCTCGATCACGGCGTCGATCCGGGTCGGGTCGGCCACCACCGCCCGGCGCCGGTCGGGGTGGCGGGCGAGGTACGCGACCATGCAGTCGAGCGTGGCGGTCACGGTGTCGAGGCCACCGAGCATCAGCAGGTGGCACATGCCGAGCTGCTCACCCCGGGTGAGCGGTCGGCCGTCGACCTCACCGACCGCGATCCGGGCCATCAGCCCATCGTCGGGGGCGTCGCGCTTCTCGTCGAGCGCCCGGTCGAAGTAGGCGGTGATCTCCTGGCCGACCCGGTCGCGGATGCGCTGGGCCTCGGCAGGGTCGGTGGCGTCGGGCCGGATGGTGTCGTCGCGCCACTGGAGGAACTGCCCGAGGTCGTCCTGGGACATGCCCATGAGCCGCAGGAAGATCGCCGAGGGCAGCGGTGTGGCGAACTCCTCGTGGAAGTCGCACGCGCCCCGGTCGGCGAAGGCGTCGACGAGGCGGTGCACCAGCACCCGCACGTCGGGCTCGAGCGCACGCATCTTGATCGGCGAGAACTCGGGGTCGACCATGCGGCGGTACTTCGCGTGATCGGGAGGATCGACCTGGAGCGGGATCAACGGGTGCTCCTGGCCGATGTTCACCGCACCGGGCGCTGACGAGAACACCTCGGGGTGGCGCAGCGCCCACATGACGTCCTCGTACCGGCTGAGGTAGAGGGTGTGGGCGTCGCCGCCCGCCCACCCGACCTCCCGCGAGACCGGGCACTCCGAGCGGATGCGCGCGTAGGTGCCGTGGGGGTCGTCGGCGGCCTCCTGGGTGAACAGCAGCGATGCGACGTCGGTCACGGGGTCTCCTCGGGTCGGGGCTCTCGGATGAGCTCGCGCGGTCGGTGGGCGTCCGGGTCGGCTCAGGCGGTGCGGCTCGCCGAACGGATCCGGTGGCTGTTCGAGTACGTGGTGACGTCCACCCCGAACGCGAAGACCACGAGGAACCAGCCGAACCCGCTGACCCCGCCGCGCGGCGCGCTGGCCACCACCCACCCGAGCGTCGTCCAGGGCAGGAAGAGGAAGCCGAGCACCGGGATCCAGAACGAGTCGAACGCCGCGTCGACCCGCGTGCGGTCGAACAGCCACACCAGGAAGAGCGCGAAGCGGGGCGACACCGCCGCGACGAGGAGGATGAGGCATCCGCACACGCCGCCAGCGTAGGCCGCACCGGGGGCCGTCGTAGAGTGCCACGATGCTCTGCGTGTTCGCCGGCTCGGCCCCCGGCGCCCCCCGGGAGGACCTCGCCCTCGCCGCCGCGGTCGGGGCGGCGCTGGCCGGGGTCGGCGTGCCCATCGTCTACGGCGGCGGGTCCACCGGGTGCATGGGCGCGATGGCCGACGCCGCCCTCGCCGCCGGGGCCCGGGTGGTCGGGGTGGTGCCGACCGGCCTGTTCACGGCCGACGAGGTCCACGGCGGGGTCGACCTGGTCGAGGTCGCCTCCCTCCACGAGCGCAAGCAGGTGATGCTCGACCGGGCCGACGCCTTCGTGGTCCTCCCGGGCGGCCTCGGCACCCTCGACGAGCTCGGGGAGGTGCTGACCTGGGCCCAGCTCGGCATCCACGCCAAGCCCACCGTGCTCGTGGACCCCGAGGGCTACTGGCGTCCCCTCGTCGAGTGGATCGACCGTGCGGTGCTGTGCGGCTACGTGTCGGTGCCGGCGCGCGACTTCCTCGTCACGGTGCGCGACGCCGCCGACGTGCTGCCCGCGGTCCGGGCCTTCGTGGCCCCGACCGCGACCCGTGGCCCGCTCTCGCTCGACCAGACCTGACCGGCCCGGCCCCCGGGCGGGTGACCGGCCGGCCGAAGGGCCGGTGGTGCGACTACCGGTTGTCGTCGGCCTTGAGGTCGCGCAGCATGGAGGCGGTCGTGCCCTGCTCCCGCCGGGTCTTGCGGACCTCGTGGAAGCCGGTGTCGACGTCGGCCGCGCGGGCCCGCAGGGCCCCCACCGTGCACTCCTCCCGGGGGATCACCGAGAACGGGTCGTACTGGTAGTGCCGCATGGCGTTGAGGTGCGTCATCTTGTCGATCTCGTCGTCGGGCACGCCGTCGAGGCTCTTCATCAGCCGCTCGGGCGATGTGGGCCACGTGCAGTCGGAGTGCGGGTAGTCGCACTCCCAGGTGATCATGTCGATCCCGATGTCGTGGCGGTTCTTGACGCCCGCGGCGTCGTCGATGAAGCAGGTGACCACCCGCTCCTTGAACACCTGGCTCGGGAGCTGGTCGCCGAAGTCCTGCCCGGTCCACGCCTTGTGGTGCTCGTACGTGTAGTCGATCCGCTCGAGGAAGTAGGGGATCCAGCCGATCCCGCCCTCGGACATCGCGATCTTGAACGTCGGGAACTTCCGGAACACCGGCGAGAAGATGAGGTCGGCGGCCGCCTGCACCAGGTTGATCGGCTGGAGGGCGATGAGCACGTCCATGGGGGCGTCCTCGGCCGTCACCACCAGCTGCGACGACGAGCCGATGTGCATGTTGACGACCGTCTGGGTGTCCTCGCACGCGGCCCAGAACGGGTCCCAGTGGTCGGAGTGCAGGCTCGGCAGGTCGAGGCGGGCGGGGTTCTCGGAGAAGGTGACCGAGTGGCAGCCCTTGTCGGCGAGTCGTCGCACCTCGGCGGCCATGAGCGCGGGATCCCACACCGGGACGAGCCCGCACGGGATGAAGCGTCCCGGGTAGGCGCCGCACCAGTCGTCGACGTGCCAGTCGTTGTACGCGACGAGCAGGGCGAGCGCCATCTCCTTGTCGGGGGTCATCTGGAACTGCCGTCCGGCGAAGCCGGGCCACGACGGGAAGTTCAGCGAGCCCAGCACCCCGTTCGCGTCCATGTCGCGCACGCGCTGGTGGACGTCGTAGCAGCCGGGGCGCATGTCGGAGAAGGCGGCCGGCTCGAGCCCGTAGTCGGCGGGCGGCCGCCCGACCACGGCGTTGAGCCCGACGCTCATGGAGAGGTTCCCGAGGTACTCCCACGCCTCGGTGCCGTCGGGCATGGTGATCAGCTTCGGCGCGAGGTCCGCGTACTTCGCGGGCACCCGGTCCACGAAGACGTCGGGTGGCTCGACGACGTGGTCGTCGACACTGACCAGGACGAGGTCCTCGATCTGCATGGGTCCCCCTTCACGCTGCGGCGGGCGCCGGGACCGGCTGCCCGTCCCGCCAGGTTCGCACACCGCGGGGCCGGGGGCCAAGCGTCCCGGGTCCGGACGCGACGGGAGCCGGGTCCGTGGACCCGGCTCCCGATCGTCGTCCGTGGCCTCCCGGGCTGACCCGGGTCGCCGCCGAGCGCTCGTGACTCAGAGCGCTCGGACGTTCTGGGCTTCCTCGCCCTTGCGGCCGGGAGCGACGTCGAACTCGACGCGCTGCCCTTCGGTGAGGGTGCGGTACCCGTCACCCTGGATGGCCGAGAAGTGGACGAACACGTCGGGGGCGCCTTCCCGGGCGATGAACCCGTAGCCCTTCTCCGCGCTGAACCACTTGACGGTTCCGGTGGTGCTGGCCAATGTCGTGCTCCTTGCGTCGTCGCCGTCCGGGTCAGCGGCCGGAGGCGGATTCCCAGACGATCCGGCGGGAGTGCCGGTCGCCGGCGCGTCTCACAGGGTCGAACCAATCCCCTGACGCAGCCTGGGAGGTGCGTGTGGAGCAGGTCTTGCCGTGAAAACGTTCCGGTCCCAGGCGCCCGGGTGGGCGTCCGTTTCGAACCGAAGGTGCTGACGAAGACGACGGTAGCACCCGGTGCGGGGCCCTGGCACCCCACCCCGGCCCGGACCGGATGTGCAAGACTCTCGGACATGCAGGCCCCGACGGTCGAGCGCGACGCCACCACGACCCCGCGTCAGCCCACCGCGACCGAAGCCGTCGCCGCCGCGGCCGCCGCCGGCGCCGGGCTCGTGCACGCGGCCGCCGCCGGGAGCCACGGGGGCGACACCACCGTCATGTGGCTGTTCGCGTGCACGGCTGCGGCGCAGCTCGCCTGGGCGGCGGCCATGGCCCTGCGGCCGGGCCGGGCCACGGCCCTCGCCGGCGTGGGCCTCAACGGCGCTGCGGTGCTGGCCTGGGTGGCGTCACGCACCGTCGGTCTCACGGGGCCCCTCGCCGGCGTCGAGCCGGTGGGCACCCAAGACCTCCTCGCCGCGATCCTCGGCGGCGTCGCCCTCGGCGCGGCGGCGCTGGCCCTCCGTCCCCGCCGCCACGAGAATCACACCGGCGCCGCCCACCGTGCCGTGGTCGGGCTCGCGGTCGGCGTCGTGGTCCTGCTCGCGGTGCCGGGCATGGCCGCCGAGCACAGTCACGGGAGCGGCGACGACCACGCGCACGCCGCGGGAACCGCCGCCGCCCACGACCACGCGGGCGCCGGGTCCAGCACAACCGGCACCCACGATCATGCGGCCACCAGCAGCGGCGCGGGTGCCGGCGCGCCGAAGGCGGTCAACGTCGCGGCGACCACGCCGATCGTCACCGTCGACGATCCCCGGCTCTCGCCCGCACAGCGCAACCGTGCCCGAGGACTGCTCGTCGCCTCGCGGACCGCGCTGACCCGGTTCCCCGACGAGGCCGCCATCGTCGCCGCCGGGTATCGGTCCATCGGCGACGGCCGGGGCGTCGGGGGCTTCGAGCACTTCGTGCACGCAGGGTACCTGCGCGACGGGCGCGAGCTCGACCCCAGCGCGATCGAGTCGATCGTCATGCAGCGCCAGGCCGACGGCACCAAGCGGGTGGCGTCGGCGATGTACATCCTCGAGCCGGGCAAGACCATGGCGAACGTCCCCGAGATCGCCGGTGCCCTCACCACCTGGCACGACCACCAGAACCTGTGCTGGAACGACAACGGTCGCCTCGCCGGCCTCCTGGTCAACGGCGTGTGCGTGCCGGGCGGGACGTTCCGACCCACGCCGCCGATGCTCCACGTCTGGGTCGACAACCCGGCGTGCGGACCGTTCACGGGCATCGAGGGGCACGGCGGCGGCGACTGCGCCCACAGCCACTGAGGCGCCGGCCCCACCCGGCGCCGCTCAGCGGGCGTGGCAGTGCTTGGCCTTGCGGCCGCTCCCGCACGGGCACGGCTCGTTGCGGGGTGCGTCCCGCAGGGTCGCCATCACCTCGTCGGCGTACCCGCCTCCACGGAGCCGGTCGGCCATCAGCCGCATCGGGCCGTCGACGTGCCCGAAGAACGCCCGGTACCCGGCGCAGAGATAGTTGAGGCCGGGCTCGCCGGTGGGGGTCCGCCGGATCCGGTTCTTCGGGCACTCGCCGTGGCAGGCGAAGCGCACCTCGCACTCGAGGCAGTAGCGCGGCAGCGTGTTGCGCTTCGCCGCGCCGAAGTCCCGCTGCTGCGGTGAGGCGACCAGCTCGACCATGTGGGTGGTCATGATGTTTCCCAGCAGGTGCTCGGGCTCCACGAAGTGGTCGCACGAGTAGAGATCGCCGTTGTGCTCGAGCGCCAACGCGTTCCCGCAGGTCTCGGCGAAGATGCACATGCTGGCCGGGAGGCCGAGCCACGCCGCGAGCGCGGCGTCGAACATCTGGACGAACACCGTCCCCACGTCCCGGGTGACCCACTCGTCGAAGACCGTGGTCAGGAAGGTCCCCCAGGCGACCGGGTCGACCGACCGGTCGGTCACGTCGGCATCGTCGGGGACCCCCGTGTCGTCGACCCGCTCCACGATCGGGATGAACTGCAGGTGCCGCGCGCCCAGGTCGTCGCGCAGGAACCGGTAGACCTCGAGCGGGTACGCCTGGTTCGCCGCGTGCACCGTGCACAGGATGTTGGTGTCCACGCCGTGCCGTTGGAGCAGGTCCCAGCCCCGGCGCACCTTGGCGAAGGTGGCCTCGCCCCGCTTGTCGACCCGGTAGGTGTCATGGAGGTGGGCGGGCCCGTCGACGCTGAGCCCGACGAGGAAGCGGTGCTCGGCGAACAGCGCGCACCACTCGTCGCTGAGGAGGGTGCCGTTCGTCTGGATCGTGTGGTGCAGGCGCTGTCCGGGCCGGGCGTGGGCCTCGGCGAGCGCGACCGCACGGCGGAAGAAGTCCACGCCCATGAGGGTCGGCTCGCCGCCCTGCCAGGCGATGGTGACCTCGGGCGCGGTCTCGGCCTCGATGGTCTGGCGGATGTAGGCGGCGAGGACGTCGTCGGGCATCCGGAAACGGTCCCCCGGGTACAGCGCCTCCTTCTCGAGGAAGAAGCAGTACGAGCAGTCGAGGTTGCAGATCGGGCCCGACGGCTTGGCCAGCACGTGGAAGGAGGCTGGCGCCGTCGGCGGCCGCGGGTCGGGAGGCGGCGGGGACGGGCGGGCGTCCGGGCCCGTCCGCAGCGTCACGGGCGTCTCCACCGGCCGGAGCCTACGATCCGCGACGCCACTGCGCCCGGCCGGGCGTCGGGCACCGCGTCGACCGGGGCGGGACCGCACCCGGGACCGGAGAGCGACGGAGGGGACCATGGGAGCACTCGACGGACGGGTGGCGATCATCACCGGCGGAGCGCGCGGCCAGGGTGCCGCCGAGGGGCGGCGGTTCCGGGCCGAGGGCGCGGTCGTCTACCTCACCGACGTCCTCGTCGCCGAGGGCGCGGCAGTGGCGGCCGAGATCGGGGCCACGTTCCTCGAGCACGACGTCACCGATGTCGACCAGTGGAAGGTCGTGGTCGAGCACGTCCTCGCCGAGGCCGGCCGCATCGACATCCTCGTGAACAACGCCGGGGTCCTGCACTGGGCGACGATGACCGAGACCACGCTCGACGCCTGGAACCGGGTGGTCGCGATCAACCAGACCGGGGTGTTCCTCGGGATGCAGGCGGTGGCACCCGCGATGAAGGCACAGCAGTCGGGGAACATCATCAACATCTCGTCGGTCGCGGCGTACAGCGGCAGCGGCCCCTGCTTCGCCTACGGCGCGACCAAGTGGGCCGTCCGGGGAATGACCAAGGGCGCCGCCCAGGAGCTCGGACCGTTCGGGATCCGGGTGAACTCGGTGCACCCCGGGGTCATCGACACCCCGATGATGGCGGGCACCCCGCTCGAGCAGATGGGTGGTGGCGTGCCCCTGCGGCGCTACGCGTCGGCCGACGAGGTCGCCGGGCTCGTGTGCTGGCTGGCGTCCGACGAGAGCGCCTACGCCACCGGCGCCGAGTTCGTGCTCGACGGCGGGATGACCGCCTGACCCTCGGGTCGCGACGCGTCAGGCCCGGACCGGGGCGGGCTCCGGAGCCAAGATGCCGTAGAGGGCGGCGCCGTTGTCCCAGAGGATCTTGCGCCGGACGTACTCGGGCACGCCCGCAAGGCTCGCCTCCATCCGCTCGTGCACGTTGCCGTACAGGCAGGTCGGGTGGGGGAAGTCGGTCTCGAACAGGATCCGGTCGGCGGGCAGCAGGCCCAGCATCTCGGTGGTGGCCGCGGTCTCGAACCAGTAGCAGGCGTAGACGTTGGTCGCGAAGTACTCCGACGGCATGCGGTCCCACTCGGAGGTCCGGTCGACGCGGCCCTCGCGGTAGTTGTGGTCGACCGCCTCGAGCACGAACGGGATCCAGCCGATCCCGCTCTCGACCGACACGAACTGCAGGTCGGGAAAGCGCGGGAGGATGCCGCTCATCAGCAGGTCGGCCACCTGGAGGCCGTTCTTCAGGAACATCTCGATCGCGGTGTAGGCGAAGGTCGCCGCCGTGCTGGTGGCGGCGACCCGCTCCGGGGTGAACGACGACGCGGTGTCGCCGCTGCCGATGTGGAAGTGGATCGGGAGCCCGAGGTCCTGGGCGGTGGCCCAGAGGGGGTCCCAGTGCCGGTCGGCGAGGAACGGGAGCCCGAAGCGGTGGGGCTCACCGGTGAACAGGATGCCGCGGTGGCCGGCCTCGGCCCCCCGTCGGACCTCGGCCACCGCGGCGTCGACGTCCCAGAACGGCGTCGACATGATCGTCACCAGCCGGCGGGGGTCGGCCGCGGCCCAGTCCCGCAGGAAGTCGTTGTACGCGCGCACGCAGACGAGCTTCAGCTCGTCGTCGGGGAACGACAGGAAGCGCTGGCCGCCGAACGAGGCCACGTTCGGGTACAGCACCTGGGCCCAGATGCCCTCGTCATCCATGTACGCGAGCCGGGCGGCCGGGTCGAACGCGGCCGGATGACATTCGTCGTAGTTGCGCGGTCCACCGGGAAACGGCTCGGGCCAACCTGCGACCGCGGTCAGACCGATGTTGTAGAACGGCTGTCCGTCGAGCACCCACTGGTCGACCCCGTCTGCGGTGCGCACGACGTGCGGGACCCGGTCCCGGAAGCGGGCCGGCACCCGGTCGACCCACACGTCGGGTGGCTCGGTGATGTGGGTGTCGGCGTCGATGAACCAGTCCTCGGAAGGATGGGTCGCCTCGCTCGCGTCATTCATGGTCGCGTCGTCGGTCATGAGCGCACCGTAGCGCGGACGCCGGGGGTCCCACGAAGTCCGATCCGGCCCCCGGAACCGCGTCGGGTCAGGGGCGCTCGAACAGGAAGTCGGGGAGGTCGAGCGCCTGCCCGGCGTGGTGGCCACGGTCCATGACCAGCTCGGTGCCGTTGCAGAGACGGGACTCATCAGAGGCGAAGAACACCGCGGCGGGGGCCACCCGGTCGGGACCGCGCTCGGGGTCGGGTGGCAGCGCCGGCCAGTCCTCCGCACCGACGATCGGGGTGTGCATCTCCGGGTTACCCGCCTCGGGGCACACGATGTTGCAGCGCACCCCGAACCGCCCGTTCTCGATCGCGGTCACCTTGGTCAGACCCCGCATCGCGAACTTCGACGCGGTGTAGGCGGCTGTCAGCGTGGTGCCGAACACCGAGTCGATCGAGCCCAGGTTCACGATCGACCCGTTGCCCGACGCCCGCAGGAGCGGGAGGCAGGCCCGGGTCCCGAGGAACACGCCGAGCACGTTGACCCGCAGGATCCGCTCGAACTCGGCCGGCTCGGTGCGGTCGATGGTGGCGAGCAGCAGCACGGCGGCGTTGTTGACGAGCACGTCGAGGCCACCCTCGCCGGCCGCGAGCTCGGCCGTGGCCGCGTCCCAGTCGGCCTCGGACGTGACGTCGAGGTGCACGTAGCGCGCCACCGGACCGAGGGAATCGGCCAGGGGCACACCGAGGTCGTCGCGCACGTCGGCGAGCACGACCCGGGCCGCCCCTTCGGCCACGAAGGCGCGGGCGATCTCGGCGCCGGTGCCCCGGGCCGCGCCCGTCACCAGCGCGACCTTGCCGTCGAGGCGCCCCACGGGTGCTACCGGCGACCGATGTGCTGCAGCTCGACCATGAAGGGCAGGACGAAGCCGATGTACGCGCTGGTGAGCACGTACTCCGAGGCGTCTCCCTTGGTCAGCCGCGACTCCACGTCGATGATCTGCACGCGGTCGTCGGTGGCCTGACGCGCCTTGGCCCGGTCGACGATGCCCTGGAGCTCCTCGAGCGTGGCGACCTGGTAGCCGAAGTGGTCGAGCCGCGGGCAGCGCAGCGGGTCGTCACCGGGGAGCAGGTACACGAACTCGGCGAACTCCCCCGTGTAGAGGATCAGCGGGTTGTGCTTCTCCATCGTGTTGTCGCCCTCGGTCCAGCCGAAGACCTCGCCGTAGAAGTCGAGGATCTCGGCCCGGCCGGCGTCGTCGAGGAGCGACCGGTCCATCGTGAACGCCACGTGGTTGAGGCGGGGCCGGAACTGCTCTGGCGCGGTCGGGGTCTGGCTCATGGTGTCCGTCCTTCCCGGCCGGCCGGGTCGAGGACCTCGGGCCGGACCATCACCTTGGCGGGGATGTCCCCCGCCGCCAATCGGTCCATCGCGTCGCCGAGTCCGTCGAGCAGGACGTCCTCGGAGTGGATGAGCAACTCCACGGGGAGCGCCCCGGACGCGAGCAGGTCGAGGGCGGGCTGCCAGCCCTCGGGATCGTAGTTGTACGCCCCGAGCAGGGAGAGCTCGAGGATGATGAGCCGGTTGTGGTTCACCCGGGGCGGCAGGTGCCCGGTGCCCACGAACACGAACGTCCCGGCGAAGTCGAGCTGGTCGAGCGCCGACTCGCACGCCGAGGCGTGCCCGGAGCACTCGAACGCGACCGAGAACGGTGCGGCCACCGGGCGGCCCATCTCGGGGACGGGCAGGTCCTCGGGGACGATCACCGCCGCGGCGCCGACCTCGAGTGCCCGGACCCGGCGGGCGGCCGCCGGCTCCGAGACGACGACGTCATGGACGCCGCGTGCGCGCAGCACCGCGAGGATGAGCATCCCCACGGGCCCGGCGCCGGTGACGAGCACCCGGTCCTCGGGCGTGACGCCCGACAGGTTGACCGAATGGATCGCGATGGCGACCGGCTCCGTGAGCGCGGCGTGGCGCAGCGACAGCCCGTCGGGGACCCGGAGCAGCCGGGTCGCGTCGGCCTGCACGTAGCGGGCGAACGCGCCCCGGAACGAGAGGTGGTCGACGGGCGGCCGGCGCAGGCACACCGAGGGACGGCGCATCCGGCACGCCCGGCACGCACCGCACCCCGGGACCGGCCCGCACACGACCCGGTCGCCCACCGCCCAGTCGGTGACCCCGTCGCCGACCGCGGCGATCGTCCCCGCCCACTCGTGGCCGAGCACCGTGCCCGGGCGGGCGATGTGCTCGTGCACGAGGTGGAGGTCGGTGCCGCACACCCCGCAGTGCGAGATCTCGACCAGCACCTTCCCCGGGCCGGTCTCGGGAACGGTCACCTCGTCGACCGTGAGGACGCCGTCGCCCACGTACACCGCCGCGAGCATCGTCCCGGCATCCGGTTCGGTCATCGTCGCCCCCCGATCGCGAGACTCAGGCCGACCGGGTCTCGGGCAGCCGGACGAGCGGGATCCGTCGGTCGGTCTTGGCCTGGTAGTCGACGTACCACGCCCGGTCGGCGGTGAGGCCGGCCCAGATGCGGTCGTACTCGTCGCCGTCGAGGATCTCGGGCACCGACCAGAACTCGCCCCGCTGCACGCGCACGTACACCTCGGGGTTGGCGGCCCGGTCGGCGAGGTTCACGAACCACGCCGGGTCGCGCTCGGCCCCGGCGTACGACGCGACCACGATGCGGTGCCCGTCGGGGTCGCGCCAGAACGGCAGCGCGACCTTCTGCTCGCGCCCCGACTTCCGGCCGATGACCCGCAGCATCACGTGGTGCATCCCCGCCTGCTGCCAGACCTCGTCGATGTCGTACGCCTCCATCGCCTGCACGTGGGCGGCGGTCAGCGTGACGATCTCGTCGGGCGGCGGGGTCTCCCAGACCTGGTCGACCTTCTGGCTGGTTCCCGGCTGGTCGCTCATGCCCGGAACCTACCGCGTCGCCGGGCGGCCCCGCAGCGGCACCGGGGAAGGCGCCGGTGTGCCACCATCTGCCCCGTGCCCGAGCGCGTGCTGGTGATCGGCGGGACCGGCCCCACCGGGATCCCCCTCGTCCGCGACCTCGTCGCCCGCGACGACACCGTGACGATCCTGCACCGGGGCACCCACGAGCGGGCCGAGACCCCGCCCGCGGTCGAGCACCTCCACGCCGACCCGTTCGACCCCGACAGCCTGGCCGGGGCCCTGGCCGGGCGGACCTGGGACGTCACCCTGGCGATGTACGGGCGGCTGCGCCGGATCGCCGAGGCCACCGTCGGGCACACCGGGCGCTTCGTCTCGGTCGGCGGCGTGCCCGCCTACCTCGGGTGGATGAACCCGTGGGCCCACCGGCCCGCCGGCCTGCCCGTGCCCGTGGCCGAGGATGCGCCCACCGTCGACGACCCGGCGCTCGACGAGAAGGGCTTCCGCATCGCGCGCACCGAGGAGGCGGTGTTCACCCACCACCCCGACGCGGTCCACTTCCGCTACCCCTACGTGTACGGGCCGTACCAGCTGGCACCGCGTGAGTGGTGTGTGGTGCGGCGCGTCCTCGACGGTCGCCGCCACATCGTGCTGGCCGACGACGGGCTCACGCTGCACCACCACGGCTACACCGAGAACCTCGCCCACGCTCTGCTGCTCGCGGTGGAGCGCCCCGACGCGGCGGCCGGCCTGGTGTGCAACGTCGGCGACGAGGAGGTGTGCACGGTCCGACAGGTGGTGGAGATCGTGGCCGGCGCCCTCGGCCACGAGCTGGAGATCGTGTCGATGCCCCACGACCTCGCGGTCCCGGCCCGCCCACTGCTCACCCAGCCCCTCCCGACCCACCGTGTGATGGACCTCACCCGGATCCGCACCCGCCTCGGCTACCGCGACCGGGTGCCCGCCCGCACCGCGCTGGTCGACACCGCCCGCTGGCTGGCGGCGAATCCGATCGCCCCCGGCGCGGCCGAGGAGATCGTCCTGACCGACCCGTTCGACTACGACGCCGAGGACCGCCTGATCGACGCCTGGCTGAGGGCGCGGGACGCCGTCGCCGACGCCGGGGCCGCGTTCGCCTCGGCGCCCGGCTACGGGCTCGCCTACAGCGGACCGGGGGGCAAGCCCCGGAGCGCGAAGAAGTTCGAGCCGTGACCGGCCCCCGCGCCCCGCACGGGCCGCTGCGCGGCGTCTCGGTCCTGGACTTCTCGATCGCGCTCACCGGTCCGTACGCGGCCGCGCTGATGGCCGACCAGGGCGCGACCGTGATCAAGGTCGAGCGTCCCGGGTTCGGCGACGTGGCCCGGTACGTCGGGGTCATGGTCGGCGGGTGCAGCGCGCTCTACCACTCGTGCAACCGGGGCAAGCGGTCGATCACCGTGGACGTGCACACCCCCGTGGGTCGCGACCTCCTGCTGCAGATCGGGCGAGACGTCGACGTGGTGATCGAGAACTACCGGCCCGGGGTGATGGAACGGGTCGGCCTCGGGTACGACGACTTCCGGCGCGTGAACCCCGACGTCGTCTACGCGTCGCTCACGGGGTTCGGACCGGTCGGTCCGTACGCCCACAAGGGGGCGTACGACACCGTCATCCAGGCGTACGGCGGCTTCGCCGCGAACCAGCGCGACGCCGCCGACCCCGAGCCCCGGTTCCTCAAGCAGACCGCAGCCGACAAGACCACGGCGCTGTACGCGGCCCAGGCCGTCACCGCCGCGCTGTTCGCCCGCGAGCGGGGCGCCGGCGGCCAGCACGTGCAGTTGGCCATGCTCGACGCGGTGGCGTCGTTCCTGTGGGCCGACGCCGCCGGCAACGAGGTCCTGATGGACGCCGACGGCACCCTGCCCTCGAGCTTCGTGTCGTCGTTCCGGCCGTTGCGGTTCGCCGACGGCTGGGGCATCGTCACCCCCACCGCCGACAAGGACTTCCCGGCGATGTGCCGGGCCTTCGGCGTGGACGACACCGACCCCCGGCTCCAGACGATCATGGACCGCAACGCCAACCGCGAATTCGTGGCCGAGGTGATGGACGCGGTCTACGCCGTCGCCGAGACCGTGCGGGTGGCCGACGCCATGGCCGCGCTCGAGCGGGAGCAGGCACCGTGCGGGGTGGTGCTCTCCCCCGCCGACCTGCCCGAGGACCCCCACGCCCGGGCGGTGGCCATGTTCGAGATCCACGAGCACCCACAGTCGGGGCGGGTGCGCCACCCCCGGCACCCGGCGCAGTTCGGGGTCACCCCGGCCCGCCTCGCCGGCCGGGCCCCGATGCTGGGTGAGCACACCGACGAGGTCCTCGGCGAGCTCGGGCTCGACGCCGACCGGATCGCCACCCTCCGGGCGGCGGGCGTGCTGGGCTGACGCCCTCGGGGCCGGTGGCTCAGACGGCGACGAGGCGCACGTTGCGGGCCTCGACCCCACGGCGCCCGTCGCCGAGCTCGAACTCCACGGTCACACCCTCGCGCAGCCGGTGACCGGCGACGTCGAGGCCGCTGTGGTGCACGAACAGGTCGGTGCCGGTGCCCTGGTCGATGAAGCCGAAGCCCCGCTTGGTGTCGAAGAACTTCAGCGTGCCGCGGGTCCGGGCCGCCGACCGCGGCGTCGCGTGGTCGCGCTCGGTTGCGCGCGTGCGCTCGCGTCCCCGCGGTTGCGCCGGCTCGGCCACCGTCGCCTCGACCCGGGGCGCCGCCGCCACGAGCACCGGCTCGAGGTCGAGTGCGCCGACGTCGGGCTGCGTGATCGGCTCGGGCCGGTCCAGGGTCCGCTGGAGCCGCCGGACCGCCTTCTCGAGGTCGGGGGTCACGAAGGTCACGACGGTGCCGCTCGCTCCGGCCCGGGCCGTGCGGCCCGAGCGGTGCAGGTAGTCCTTCTCGTCGGCGGGCGGGTCGAAGTGGACCACGCAGGCCACGCCGTCGACGTGGATGCCGCGGGCGGCGACGTCGGTGGCGAGGAGCGCCGGCACCCGGCCCGAGGCGAACGCCTCGAGCGCGCGCTCGCGCTGACCCTGGGACCGGTTGCCGTGCAGGGTCTCGGTGCGCACGCCGAAACGGCCGAGCTTCTTGGCCAGCGACTCGGTGCCGTACTTCGTCCGGCAGAAGACGATGGTCGGGCCGGCCGCGGCCAGGACCTCGGCCAGCACCGCCACCCGGTCGTCACGCTCGGTCCGCCAGAAGTGGTGCGTCATCCGGCCCCGGGCGCTCGGGTCGTCGGCCACCTCGTGGCGGACCGGGTCGGACTGGTAGGCCCGCACGAGCGTGTCGACGGCACCGTCGAGGGTGGCCGAGAACAGCAGCGTCTGGCGGTTGGGCGGCGTGCGGTCGAGCAGCTTGCGGACCTCGGGGAGGAACCCCATGTCGGCCATGCGGTCGGCCTCGTCGATGACCACGGTCTGCACGGCGTCGAGATCGACCGCCCCGCGCCCGATGAGGTCCTGGAGGCGCCCCGGGCAGGCGACGAGCACGTCGGTCCCCCGGCGGAGCGCCTGGAGCTGCGGACCGAAGCCGGCGCCGCCGTACACGGCGAAGACCCGCCGCTTGCGGGGGCGGCCGAGCCACGTGAGCTCGTCGGCGACCTGGCGGGCCAGCTCCCGGGTGGGCACCAGCACGAGGGCCGTGGGCCGGCCGGGCCCGGCCCGGTCGATCCCGGCGACGAGCGGGATCCCGAAGGCCAGGGTCTTGCCCGAGCCGGTCTCGGCCTTGCCCGAGACGTCGCGGCCGGCGAGGCCGTCGGCCACGGTCAGGGCCTGGATGGGCGTGGGCGTCTCGATCCCGCGGGCGTGCAGGGCGCGGTCGAGGTCATGGGGAACGCCGAGATCGGCGAAGGAAGGCACAGCGATTGCTCCGATGCGGTCGGGGAGTCGACGGGCGCTCGGAGACGGGCGGGCACGGACGTGCAACCTGCTGTGGAGCGATCGGGGAGTCCCGGGTCAGAAGTCGGCAGAATCTCCGACGGACCCACACCCTACCCGCTCCGAGCCGTCCGGAGGTACCGCAGTGCGCACCTTACTCAGGGAGTTCCGCGACTTCGCCTTGAAGAGCAACGTCGTCGACCTCGCCGTCGCCGTCGTGATCGGCGTCGCGTTCAACGCCGTGATCAGCTCCCTCGTCAACGACATCGTCATGCAGGCGATCGCCGCGGTGTTCGGGAAGCCCGACTTCAACGAGCTGGTGCTGCGGATCGGTGGCACCCCGATCCGCTACGGGAGATTCCTCACGACCCTCGTGGACTTCCTGATCGTTGCGCTGTCGCTCTTCGTCGTGATCCGCAGCTTCGACGCACTCCAGACGCGGACCCGGCTCCGCATCACCGCCGACGCCCCACCGAAGCCCGAGGAGACGCAGGTCGAGTTGCTCACCGAGATCCGCGACGCCCTGCGCGACCGTCCCTGACGCCGACCCGGCCCGCATGCCGCGCCGCGCACGACACGACCCTCACGACACGACGCGTCGCGCGAACCCCTTGATGCCCTGCCAGGTGAACAGCGCCGAGAACCCGACGAGCGCCGGGTACACGACCCAGAGGCTCATGTGCGGGCTGTCGGTCAACGCGGCCCGGAAGCCCTCGCACATGTACACGAGCGGGTTGGCCAGGACCAGGATCTGCAGCCAGCGGATGGGCTCGAGCGCCTGCCACGGGTAGTAGATCGCGCCGAGGAACGTGATCGGGATGACGACGATCCCGAACAGCAGCGGGACGGTCCGGGGGTCGAACCGGGTCCCGAAGAACAGGCCCAGCGCGCCGCACATGTAGCAGCACAGGGGCGTAAGCGTGCAGAGCACGAGCCAGTTGACCTGGAGGTCCACCGGGGTCGCGGGCACGAAGGCGGCGATCGGGAACACGAGCAGCGCCGAGAACAGGCTGGCCAGTGCGCCCCACACCGCCTTCTCCACCGCCACCAGTGCGATCGGCAGCGGCGCGAGCACCCGGTCCTCGATCTCGCGGGTGTAGCCGAACTCCTGGACCATCGGGAGCGCGACCGACTGGATGCCCTGGAAGATGATCGCGAGGGCGATCACGCCGGCGACGAGGATCGTCGAGAACGCGGCCTCACCCCCGGCGCCTCCGACCCCCTGGCCGATCTTCGGGAACACGTACGTGAACACGAAGACGAGCAGGAAGGGCTGGAGCAGGGTCCGGGGCAGGAACTCGCGCAGGGTCTTGCGCAGCACGACGGCGTCGCGCAGCAGCAACGCTGCGAAGGCGACCCGCGACGCGGCGGCCGGGCTCCGGCGGGGCACGAGCGGGGACTCCGGTGGCGACACGGTGCTCATTCGCGCAGGTCCTTCCCGGTGAGGTTGATGAACACCGTCTCGAGCGACGGCTCGGCGACCGAGACGTCGGTGATCGCGATCCCGGCCGCTTCGGCGGCGGTGAACACGCGGGGGACGATGCCGTCGGCGCCCTCCACCTGCGCCACCACCTGCTCGTCGACCCGCACCGCCTGCTGCACCCCGGCCACACCGGCGAGCACTCCCGCAAGCCGGTCGAGCGCGTCGGGCCGGGCGACCACGGTCACGATGGTGTCGGCGCCGGTCGTCGCCTTGAGCTCCTCGGGCGAGCCCAGTGCGAGCAGGCGCCCGTGGTCGATGATCGCGAGGCGGTCGCAGAGCTGGTCGGCCTCCTCCATGTAGTGCGTCGTGAGGAGGATGGTCTGGCCCTCGGCGTGCAGCTCCCCGAGCACCTCCCAGAGCGCGAGGCGGCTCTGGGGGTCGAGTCCGGCGGTGGGCTCGTCGAGGAAGATCGTCGCGGGCCGGTGCAGGATCGCCCGGGCGACCATGAGCCGCTGGGCCATGCCGCCCGACAGCGCGGCCACCGGCTGGGTGGCCCGGTCGGTGAGGCGGAACTGCTCGAGTCGGCGGTCGGCCTCGGCCCGGGCGGTCCGGGCGTTCATGCCGAAGAAGCGGCCGTGGAAGTACAGGTTCTCGAACACCGACAGCGAGCGGTCGAGGGTATTGGTCTGGGGGACCACGCCGATCACCTGCTTGGCTGCGACGGGGTGCGCGACCACGTCGATGCCCGCGACCCACGCCGAGCCGCTCGTGGGCACCACCCGCGTGGTGAGCATCCCCGCCGTGGTCGTCTTGCCCGCGCCGTTCGGACCGAGCAGCCCGAAGATCTCGCCCGAGCGCACCGACAGGTCGAGCCCGTCGACGGCGCGGATCCCGCCCGGGTAGTCCTTGGTCAGCGCCTCGGTGCGGATGACCTCGTCGACGACCGTCACAGCCGCCCACCGTATCGGCCCGGATCGGCCCACCGACCGCCGCCCGCGCCCGGAGAGCGGCGTCGCGGTGCCGACGGCGTCGTGCACGGCGTCCCGACCGGCTCCACCACCGGTCGGCCTGCGACCCCCGCTCGGCGGCGTGCGGTGCAGCGGTTCGTGGGCCAGCGCCTCGTGCGGGTGCGCCGGGCCGTTCCGGTCCACGAGGCTCGCCACGCGCTCGCGGCGCGAGACCGGTTCCGACGCACGACCCGCCCGGTCATCCGCTGGATCAAGGGCGACGGCCGTGACGACGCCGTGACGCGCGCTGCGCTCGGTCAGGCGACCCGGGAGTTCGGTGATGCGGTCGACTACTGCCTCTGCACCGTCGACATCTCGCGGTCGCGCGTCGCCGACGTCGCCGCGTGGGCGACGTAACCCGTGCACTGGTGGCCTGTCCGTGCCCGCGACCACGCCGGCCTCGCCACCGCCCTCCGCCGGGCCGGCTGCTCACGCGACAACTTCGGGTACTGGTGGAAGTGGTTCCCCGATCGCGTCCGGCCCGCCGCCCCCGAGTGGATCCTCGACGGCGACATGGTCGTCGTCGACCGGCCCGTCTGGTTCGACGCGTGGGCCGCGGGCGCCGACCGGGTCGCCCAGAGCCCCGGCGCTCCCCTCGAGCACTACGGCGAGTACGCCGACGAGTGCGACCCCGACCGGATGTTCTACTCCGGGCTCGTGTCGCTCCCACCCGGCGCCGACTTCGGTGCGGCGATGCTCGACGTGCTCACCCGCCGACCCCTGCGTCCCGGTCACGACGGCCGCCGCAACATGAGCGAGCAGGGTGTGGTGGCCGCCGCCGCGGCTGCGCTCGGAGCGGTCCCGATCCCACTCCACGAGTTCCCGTTCGCCGTGGCCGGCCACGACACGCTCACCGTCGGCCCCGCAGGTCCGGTCGGTCCCGTGTGGGGCTACCACTTCGGCAACGCGTTCCGCGGTCCGAACGAGTGGTTCGACTGCCTCACCCGGGACGGCACCGTGTTCACGCCCGGATCCGAACCCGACCGTCGGTAGGCTCCCCTCGCGGCACGTGAGCGGGACGGGGCGGAACGGTGGAGCGGACGACACGGCGCACGGACCGGCGTACGGACCGCCGAACGGACCGGCGACGGCCGGTCGTCCGGGCCCTCACCGTGACCGTGGCTGCGCTCGCGCTCGCCGTGCCGGCCACCGGGACGCTGCCGGCAACGGCGGCCACCCCGTCGTCCGACGCGTTCTACGCCACGCCCGACCCGATCCCCCGCGCGGCGCCCGGCACGATCGTGCGGACCGAGCCGATGCCGGCGCCCTTCGCCGGGGCGCGGGCCTGGCGGGTGATGTACACGTCGCGTGGGATCGACGGGGAGGAGCGGGTCGTGGTCACCGGCATGGTCTTCGCGCCGACCACGACCGCCGCACCCGGCGGTCGCCCGGTGGTCTCCTGGGCCCACCCCACCTCCGGCATCGTCGACAAGTGCGCGCCGTCACGCTCCCGCGATCCCTACGGCGACGTCCAGGGCCTGGCCGAGTTCATCCGCAAGGGCTGGGTGGTCGCCGCCACCGACTACCAGGGGCTCGGCACCGACGGACCCCACCCGTACCTGGTCGGCACGAGCGAGGCCCACGGGATGCTCGACGCCGCGCGCGCCGCGATCGCGATCCCCGAGACCGCGGCCGGCCCCGACACGTTCCTCTGGGGCCACTCCCAGGGCGGTCAGGCCACGCTGTTCGCGGCGCGGCTCGCCCCCACCTACGCGCCCGAGCTGCGCGTGCTCGGAGCCGCCGCCGCCCCTGCCGGCATCCTCACCG
>VGBI01000025.1 GCA_016870595.1 Actinomycetota bacterium | reverse complement strand
CGCCATCGCCGTCGCCGTCGCCGTCGCCGTCACCCGCCGCGCCACCCCGACCCGGGCCCGAGGCCGCCGCAGAAGGATGATCCCGTGCACCTGACCCTCCTCCTCGACATGGCCGCGTCGGGCTTCGACGACCGGGTCGCGTTCGGACCCCGTACCGGCGGGGTGACCTACGCCGGGCTGCGGGCCCGGGCCGAGACCGGCGCGGCCGTGCTCCGGACCGCTGCGGTCGAGCACCTGGTCTACGTCGCGACCAACGGCCCCGAGTTCCCGGTCGCGCTGTTCGCCGCGGCCCGGGCCGGGATCCCGCTGGTGCCGGTCAACTACCGGCTCGGACGCGAGCAGCTCCACGAGCTGCTGGCCGGGCACCCCTCGGCGCTCGTGGTGGTCGAGGACGAGGTGCGCGACCTCGTGGGCGACGCCGGGTCGGTGCGCATGAGCCCGGCGGAGTGGATGGCCGCCACCGATCCCGCCCGCGGGGGCGACCCGGGACCCGAGCCGTTCGACCCCGACGCCGTCGCGCTGCTCCTCTACACCTCGGGCACGACCGCGGCGCCCAAGGCCGCCGTCCTGCGCCACCGCCACCTGACCGCCTACGTGATGACCACGGTGGAGTTCGCCTCGGCCGACGACGACGCCGCCAGCCTGGTGAGCGTGCCGCCGTACCACATCGCCGGCGTGTCGAACACGCTGTCGAACCTCTACGCCGGTCGACGCGTCGTGCACCTCACGACGTTCACGCCGCAGTCGTGGCTCGGGACCGTGCGGGCCGAGGGCATCACCCACGCGCTGGTGGTGCCCACCATGCTCGCACGCGTCGTGGAGCACCTCGACGAGATCGGGGCGCCCGACGCCGCGGTCCCCACGCTCCGCTCGCTCGCCTACGGCGGCGCACCCATGCCCGGGCGGATCATCGAACGGGCCCTCGCGCTGCTGCCCACGACCGACTTCGTCAACGCCTACGGCCTCACCGAGACCAGCTCCACCGTCGCGGTGCTCGGGCCCGCCGACCACCGCGAGGCCGTCGCCAGCGCCGACCCGGCGGTCCGGGCCCGCCTGGGCTCGGCCGGGCGCCTGGTGCCCGGGGTCGAGGCCGAGGTCCGCGACCCCTTCGGCGACCCGGTCGCGCCGGGCGAGGTCGGCGAGCTGTACCTGCGGGGCGACCAGATCTCGGGCGAGTACCTCGGGCGGGACTCGGCCTGCGACGCCGCCGGCTGGTTCGCCACGCGCGACCGCGCCCGGATCGACCCCGACGGCTTCCTGTTCATCGAGGGCCGGGCCGACGACACCATCATCCGGGGCGGCGAGAACATCGCGCCGGCGGAGATCGAGGAGGTCCTGCGGGGCCATCCCGGGGTCGCCGACGTCGCGGTGTTCGGGCTTCCCGACGAGGAGTGGGGGCAGGTCATCGCCGCCGTGGTCGTCCCCCGTGCCGGGCAGACGCTCGACGCCCCGACCGTGCAGGCCTTCGCCCGGGAGCACCTCCGCTCGTCGAAGACCCCCGACGTGGTGGTGTTCCGGGCCGAGCTCCCCCACACCGAGACCGGCAAGCTGCTGCGCCGGGTCCTGCAGGCGGAGCTGGTCGCGGGCGGCTGATCCCGGGCGGTCAGCTCCCGAGCCCGAAGTCGTCGGCGAAGCGGCGCATCCCGTCGATCGCCTCCCGGGCCCGCTCCCACGGCGCGAACACCATGCGGGTCACCCCGAGGTCCTCCCAGCGCCGCGCGTCGTCGGGGGTGGTGACCCGGCCGCCCAGGCAGAACTGGAACCGGGCGGGATCACGCCCCTCGGCGGCGAGCAGCTCACGCAGGCGTGCGATCTGGGCGGCACCGGACTCGAAGTCGTGGTGCATGCCGAGCCAGCCGTCGCCGAGCCGGGCCGCCCGCCGGAGCGCGGCCCCGCTCTCGCCCCCGACCAGGATCGGTGGCCACGGCTGCTGCACCGGCTTGGGCACGAACACCGCCCCCTCGAACGAGAAGAACTCGCCGTGGTGGGTCACCTCGTCCTCGGTCCAGAGCCGGGTGCAGACCTCGAGGCACTCGTCGACCCGACGGCCCCGGGTCGCGAAGTCGAGCTCGGCCGCCACCCACTCCTCCTCGAGCCAGCTCGCGCCGATGCCGAACTCGAACCGGCCCCCCGAGACGATGTCGAGCGTCTGCACCGCACGCGCGGTGACGAAGGGGTGGCGCAGCCCGACGTTGTAGACGTGGGTGCCGAAGCGGATGCGCTCGGTGCGCCCGGCGAGGTAGGCGAGGTAGGCGAACGCGTCGAAGATCGGGGTGGTCGGGGGCACCGGCGGATGCGTCTCGCCCGGGTGGGGCGAACGGCTCATCCGCGTGGTGAACATCAGGTGCTCGGGCAGCCACACCGACTCGAACCCGAGGTGCTCGGCCTCGACCGCGATGTCCGCGAAGAACTTGGCGTTGGCGGACCCGAGTGCGATCCCGTACTTCACGACGTCCTCCACGTCCCGGCGTCGGCACGGATCCAGCCCGCCGCCGCAGTGTTGCCCCCGTCGACGTGCACGGTGGTCCCGGTCACGAACCGGCTGAGGTCGCTCGCCAGGTAGACCGCGGCACCGGCGACGTCGTCGACGTGACCCTCGACCGGCAGCGGCGTGTGCACCGGCAGCGGACCCGCCCCGGAGATCCCCGGCGTGGGGATCACGTCGGGCGCGATGCAGTTGACCCGGATCAGCCGGTCGCCGAACTCGAGGGCCAGGCTCTTGGACAGGCTGAACACGCCCGCCTTCATCGCGCTGTACACCGCGTAGTTGGGACCGGCCCGGTGGGCCTCGATCGACGTGATGTTGATGATCGACCCCCCGGTCGCGGGCACGTGCGGCACCACCGCCCGGGTGAAGTTGGTGACGCTGGTGAAGTTCTCGCGGATCAGGGCGTCCTGGCCCTTGTCGTTGACGTCGAGGAAGGCGGCGTGGAACCCACCCCCGGCGTTGTTGACCAGCACGTCGATGCGCCCGGCGCTCGCCCCGACCCCGGCGACGTACTCGCGCACCGCGTCACCGTCACGGACGTCGAGGACCCCGGGCCAGGCCCGGCGTCCGGCGGCCTCGATCGCGGCGACGGTGACGGCGAGGTTCTCGGCGTCGCGATCGCACACCGCGACATCGGCGCCAAAGCGGGCGAACGCCACCGCGACCGCGGCGCCGATGCCCACGGCCGCGCCGGTGACGACGGCGACGCGGTCGGTGAGGAGGACGGCACCGGGATCGAGGGTCACCGCGCGCTCAGTCGAAGAAGTCGGGCTGCTCACGCGTGATCTTGGCGTAGAGCGGCTGGAACGAGAAGTAACCGGCGATGTGCGAGCCCACCTGGGTGGCGGTGAGCGCCGCGTTGGCCGGGTCGATCAGCACCGGGGTCCCGGCGGCCTCGGCGAGGAGCTGGGCCTGGCACGACCGCTCCATCGTGATGAACCACCACGCCGCCTCGTCGACCGAGTGGCCCACGGTCAGCAGGCCGTGGTTGCGCAGGATGACGGCCTTGCGGTCACCGAGCGCCTGCCCGATCCGCACGCCCTCCGAGAGGTCGAGCACCACCCCGGTGTAGTCGTCGAACAGCGCGTGGTCGTCGTGGAAGGCGCAGGCGTCCTGGGTGATCGGGTCCAGCCGGCGGCCGAGCGCCGACCACGCCTTGCCGTGGATCGAGTGGGCGTGGGCGGCGGCGATCACGTCGGGGCGGGCGGCGTGCACCTGGGAGTGGATGGCGAAGGCGGCACCGTTGACGATGCCGTCACCCTCGACCACCGTGCCGGTGTCGTCGACCATGATGAGGTCCGACACCCGGATGTGGCCGAAGTTCATCCCGAAGGGGTTGACCCAGAAGCAGTCGGGCCGCTCGGGGTCGCGCGCGGTGATGTGACCGGCCACCCCCTCGTCGAACCCGAAGCGACCGAAGAGCCGGAAGGCGGCGGCGAGCCGCTCCTTGCGGTGTCGGCGCTCCTCGGCGACGCTCTCGAACGCGGGGAGGTAGGAGACCCCGGCGAGGGGGTTGGTCTCGGGCATCGGGTCGACCCCCGCTCAGGTGGCCGGGAGGCCGACGGTCTTGGTCTCGAGGTACTCCTCGAACCCGGCGAGGCCGTGCTCGCGCCCGACGCCGCTCTCCTTGTAGCCGCCGAACGGCGAGTCGGGTCCGAACCAGGCCCCGCCGTTCACCGAGACGGTCCCGGTCCGGATGCGCCGGGCCACGCCGAGCGCCCGGTCGAGGCTGGCGCTCGACACCGCTCCCGACAGGCCGTACCGGGAGTTGTTCGCGATGCGCACCGCGTCGTCGTCGTCGCGGTACTTGATCACGGCCAGGACCGGGCCGAACACCTCGTCCTGGGCCAGGCCGGAGTCGGGATCGACGTCGACGAACAGCGTGGGCTGCACGAAGAAGCCCCGCTCGAACTGCGTGGCCGGACCACCCCCGACCAGGCAGCGGGCCCCGTCGGCCTTGGCCCGGTCGATCATGCCGAGGACCCGCTCGTACTGGGCCCGGTTGACCAGGGGCCCCATGAGGTTGCTCATGTCGGTCGGGTCGCCGTACGGGACCATGGCAAACGCCCCGGCGAGCTTCTCGACCGCCTCGTCGTACCGAGACTCCGGCAGGAGCATGCGCGTGGTGATGGCGCAGCCCTGCCCGGCGTGCATGCAGATCATCATCCCGCCCATGGCGACGCCGTCGAGGTCGGCGTCGTCGAGGATGATGTTGGCCGACTTGCCGCCGAGCTCGAGGAAGACCTTCTTCACGGTCTCGGCGCCTCGGGCCATGATCCGCTTGCCCACCCCGGTGGAGCCCGTGAACGAGATCATGTCGACCCGTGGGTCACCGGTGAGCACCTCGCCCACCGCCGCCTTGTCGCCCGAGGCGACGATGTTGACGACACCGGGCGGGATATCGGTCTCCTCGGCGATGATCTTCCCGATCATCGTGGCGCTCCACGGCGTGTCGGGCGCCGGCTTGAGCACCAGCGTGTTGCCGGCAGCCAGGGCCGGAGCGAGCTTCGACACGTTGAGCATGAACGGGAAGTTCCACGGCGTGATCGCGCCGACCACTCCCACCGGCTCGCGCAGGACCAGCCGGTTGCTGCGCATCCCCATGAACTCGTGGACCCCGAGCTCGGACTCCCACTCGATCCGGTCGATCGCGTCGACGTCCCAGCGCATGTCGGGGATGCAGGAGTCGAGCTGCACGGCGTGGGTCAGCATCACGGGGCAGCCGACCTCGGCCACGATGTGCGGACGCAGGTCGTCCTTGTGCCGGTCGAGGGCGTCGACGAGCTGGTGCAGCACCCGCGTGCGGAACTCACGGTTGGTGGACCAGTCGGTCTCGTCGAAGGCACGACGCGCCGCGGCGATCGCGGCGTCCATGTCCTCCACGCCCCCGTCGGCGACCTCGCCCACGACCTCCTCGGTGGCCGGGTTGACGTTCGGGAAGGTCCGGCCCGAGCGGGCCTCGGTGAGCACGCCGTCGATGAGCAGGCGGGATTCGGGGGCAGCGGTCATGGGGACTCCTCCGCGGTGGACGACACTGGACGCGTGACGCGGCACACGCCGTGGACCCCGGGAGCGTACTGCGCGCTCGGTAGCCTCGCCGCGTGCGCATCGCCGCCCTCGACCTCGGCTCGAACTCCTTCCACCTGGTGGTCGCCGAGGTCCAGCCCGGCGGCTTCGAGCCCATCGTGACCGAGAAGGAGATGCTCCGCCTCGGCGAGGTCGTCGCCCGCCACGGCCACATCCCTGCCGCCGCCGCCGACGCCGCGGTCGCCGCGGTCCGCCGCTTCCGTCAGCTCGCCGAGGCGGCCGGGGCGGTCGAGGTCGTGGCCTGCGCCACCTCGGCCCTGCGGCGGGCCGCCAACGGGGGTGAGGTCGTCGACCGCATCGAGGCCGAGGCCCAGGTGGCGGTCGAGGTCATCAGCGGCCTGCGCGAAGCCGAGCTGATCTTCCGGGCCATCCGGGCCGGGGTGCTGCTCGAGCCCGCTCCGGCCCTGGGGTTCGACCTCGGCGGGGGCAGTGTCGAGATCACCGTGGGCGACGCCGCCGGGCTGCGCTTCGCCGCGAGCGAGAACCTCGGCGTGGGCACGCTCACGGCCGCCTTCGTGACCGGTGATCCCCTCGACCGCGACGACGAGCGCCGGTTGCGGGCCCACCTCGGCGACGTCCTCGGGCGGGTCGCCGACGCCGTCGCGCCGCTCGCGCCCCGGCTCATGGTCGGGAGCAGCGGCACGCTCCAGGACATCGCCCGGATGTCGGCGGTCTGGGCGAAGCGGACCCTGCCCCGCTCACTGAACCAGTTCACCTTCACCCGCGACGACTTCGTGCCCGTCCGCGACGCCGTGCTCGGGTCGACCGCGGCCGAGCGGCTACGCCTCGACGGTCTCGACGCCCGACGGGTGGATCTCATCGGCGCCGGGGTGCTGTTCCTCGACGTCGCGATGGAGCGCTTCGGCTTCGAGGAGATGACCATCAGCGAATGGGCCCTGCGTGAGGGCATCCTGCTCGACGCCGCGGACCGGCACGACCCGGCCGACTGGTCCGACGACCCGCGGGCGATCCGACGTGCGTCGGTGGAGGCCCTGGCCGGGCGGTGCAGCTGGCCCGAGCACCACGCCCGCCACGTCGCCGCATTGGCCGTGTCGTTGTTCGACCAGACCACCGAGCTCCACGGACTCGGGGCGGTCGACCGCGAGCTGCTCGAGCACGCCGCGCTGCTGCACGACATCGGCGAGCACGTCGCCGCGCAGGGGCACCACCGCCACGGGGCGTACCTCGTGGAGCACGGGCAGCTGCGGGGCTTCGACCCCGACGAGGTGCAGACGCTCACGGCGCTGGTGCGCTGGCACCGCCGGGGGACGCCCGACGTCGACGGCTACCCGCTCGCCGACCCGCGCCGGATCCAGCGCCTGACCGCGCTCCTCCGGCTCGCCGACGGCCTGGACCGGGGCCGGAGCGGCACGGTGACCGGCGTCGACGTCGAGGTGGGTCCGTCGTTGGTGCTCCTCCGGCTCCGGGCCACCGGTGCCGCCGAGCTCGAGCGGTGGGGGGCCCGCCGCAAGCGCGATCTGTTCGAGCGCTACTTCGACCGCGACCTCGAGATCACCCTGACCGACGCACCCTGACCCACGGCGGTGCGGGCGCCCCGATCACTCGGCGCGGCCGGTCACGGTCTGGAACACGATCCGGGCGGTGGTCTCGACCACGTCGGCATCGGTGGCGCCGTAGGCCTCGAGGTCGGTGTGGAACGCCGCCATGCGCTCGAGCATCGACGCCAGCGCCGACGCCGCCGCGATCGGCGAGAGGTCGGCGGCGACCCGGCCTGCGGCCTGCCCGGCCGCGACCTTGGCTGCGAGCCCCTTGCGCAGCGGTGCCAGCGCGGCAGAGCGGACCTCCCGGAACCGCGGGTCGCCCTCCTGGGCCGCGAGGTTCCGGGTCCGCAGGATCGCCCGGTGGTCGTCCCAGAACGCGATGAAGGCGCCGACGAGGGCCCGGGCGGTGGCGAGCCCCTCGGGCCCGTCCCACGAGCGGTCGAGCAGCTCCTCGATCGGGGCGAGGTCCTCCCCCACCTCGGCCGAGAGGGCGAGCACGGCGTCGCCGACGTCGCGGAAGTACTGGTAGAAGGTCGCGGGCGAGGTGCCGACCCGGCGGGCGATGTCCACGACCCGCAGGTCCCGGATGCCGTGGGTCTCGAGCAGCACCTCGGTGGCCTCGAGGAGCCGGGCCCGGGTGGCCACGCCCCGGCGTCCGAGTGCCCGCCCGTCGATCGCCACCGGCTCCATCACCACCGTCGGCAATCTACCCAGGTGGGTACGTCCCCTCGCTCGGGCGGGGACCCGGCGCGGCGCGCCACCGGCGACCGGTTGGAGCCCGCCCCGGGCGTGTGTGAGGCTCGGGGCGTGACCGCCGCCCCGCCCCCGCCCGACGCCCGCGGGCTGCCGGCCCGCCCCCCGCGTCCGTTCGCCGTGCACTGGCTGGTCGATGCCGCCGTCGTGTTCGTCGGCTCGGTCATCGTGGCCTCCTTCTGGGGCGTGCCCCTCGTCCCCCTCGCGCTGGCCTCACTCGGGGTCGGGCTGGTCGTGGCGCCCTGGACCCGGCGGGCCGAGATCCGGGCCCTCGCCGCGCGGCGCCCGGCGGAGCCCGACGCGTGACCGGACCGGAGGCGGCCAATCGCGCGTTCTGGGACGCCGACGCCGACGACTACCAGGCGACCTACGGCGCCACCCTGGCCGCGGCCCCCGAGGCGTGGGGCATCTGGCGCATCCCCGAGGCCACCGTCGGGGCCCTCGGGCCGGTCACGGGACTCGACGTGCTCGAGTACGGCTGCGGCGCCGCGCAGCTCGGACTGGCCCTCGCAGCCCGGGGGGCGCGGGTGACCGGCCTCGATCTCTCGGTGGCCCAGCTCGGCCACGCCCGGCGGGCCGCCGCGGCCGCCCGGCAGCCGCTCCCCCTCGTGGCCGCCACGGCGACGGCGACACCGTTCGCCGACGCGTCGTTCGACCTCGTGGTGTGCGACCACGGGGCGATGTCGTTCTGCGACCCCGAGCGGACGGTGCCCGAGTGCGCCCGCCTCCTGCGCGACGGCGGGCGACTCGTGTTCAGCACCGGCACCCAGCTGTGCTACCTCACCTGGGACGCCACCACCGGACGCCAGACCCGCAAGCTGCGCGCGCACTGGCAGCCCCGTTGGGTGGTGGCCGCCGACGGCGGGACGGTCGACGTGGTCTGGTCCCACGGCGAGTGGATCCGGGCCCTCACTGCGCACGCCTTCACGGTCGACGACCTGGTCGAGCTCCTCGCCCCGCCCGACGCGCGCAGCACCCACGACTTCGCCCCCGCGGCGTGGGCGCAGCGCTGGCCCGCCGAGGAGATCTGGTGCGCGACCCGGCGACCCCGGAGCGCGACGTGACGCCGACGGCGCCCGTCGTCTCGATCGCGGTCCCGGTGGCGGTCGGGTGGTGCGTCCCGATCGTCGGCTGGCGCCCGGCCGGTGGCGACGATCGCCCTCGTCGCGACCGGGATCCTCGGTGCGGGGGCGTTCCTCGTCACGGCCACCAGCCCGGCCTGGGTGCCGGTCATGGTGCTCACACTGGTCGCGGTGCCCGCGGCCGCCGCGGTCGGACCGGTCACCGAGGCGTTCATGGACCGGGCCCCACCCGACGGCATCGGCACCGGCTCGGCCTGGCGGAACTCGACCGCGACGCTCGGGGTCGCAGTGGGTGGGTTCCTCGTGAGCGCCGTCGTGTTCGCCGCGCTCGTCGCCGACACCGAGCGCACGCTCGCCGCCTACCGCGAGCAGGCCGCCGCCTACCGCCTCGGGGGCGCCCTGTGCGTGGCCGGCGCCCTCGCCGCCGGCGCGCTGGTCTGGTGGTCGGGGCGATCCGCTTCGCGCCAGGCGACCGGGACGACCGGGCTCAGCGACGCTCGAACGTGAAGCCGCTGGCCTCACGGTCCCAGGTCGCGGGGGTCACGCCCTCGTCGCGCAGCTGGTACTTGAGCACCCGACCCACCGGGTTGCGGGGCAGGTCGTCGCGGAACTCGATGTACCGGGGCACCGCGAAGTAGGGCACTCGGTCCACGACCCAGGCGCACAGCTGCTCCTCGGTGACCACGGCGTCGGGGTTCAGCACCACGGTCACCTTGAGGTCGTCCTCGGCGACGTCGCTCGGCACCGAGTGCACCGCGACGTCCTTGACCGCCTCGTGCCCGTAGAACACCCGCTCCATCTCGAAGCTCGAGATGTTCTCGCCGCGGCGTCGCAAGTAGTCCTTCTTCCGGTCGACGAAGTACAAGAAGCCGTCGTCGTCGACCTTGCCGAGGTCGCCGGTGTGGAACCACAGGTTCCGGAACACCGCAACGGTCTCCTCGGGCCGGCGCCAGTACCCCCGGAACATGGAGTTCGGGTGCCGGGGCCGGCAGACGATCTCCCCGACCTCCCCGACCGGGACGGGCTGGTCGTCGTCGTCGACGAGCAGGACCTCGAAGTCCTCCTGGTTGAGCCGGCCCGCCGCCCCCGGCTTGTTGGTCTCGCGGGCGGGCAGCGCCGAGAGCAGTGACGCCTCGGTCAGCCCGAAGCCCGCGCTGAAGGTCGGCACGCCGAACCGGGTCCGCCACGCCTCGTCGGTCGCCGGGGGCATCGGCGCGGCCACGCAGAGCCGGAGCCGGTGGTCGCGCTGGGCGGGGTGCTCCTCGGCGTCGCCGACGAGGATCGCCAGGGACCCGAGCAGCGAGGCGATGGTCGAGTTGGTCCGCACCACCTCGGGCCAGAAGTTGGAGACCGAGAACCGCCGCACGATCGCCGCGCTGTGGCCGTTGACCAGGCCCCCGACCACGCACACCGAGATCGCGTTGAAGTGGAACAGCGGCAGCGGCGTGAACACGCAGTCGTCGGCCCGGATCTCCCAGGCCCGGGCGATCTGCTCGCCGAGCGACGCCACGTAGTGGTGCGGCAGCATGCAGCCCTTCGACGGGCCGGTGGTGCCCGCCGTGTAGATGAAGCAGGCCAGGTCCGACGGGCGCACGCCCGGGTCGGGCACCGGGGCGTCGCTCGCGGCCGCGTGCACCTCGGCCCAGTCGTGGGCCGGCAGGCCCGCGATCGGGCGGTCGGGCGTCCCGACCACGATCACCGCCCGCAGCTCGGGCAGGGTGGTGAGGTCGAGGTCGGCCATCCGGCCCGCGAAGTCTCCCTGCACGATCATCACCGCGGCGCCCGAGTCGGCGAGCTGGTGGCGCAGGAACTCGCCCTTGTACGCGGTGTTCACCGGCACCTGGGTCGCGCCGAGCTTCACGGCACCGAAGAACGAGATGGTCTGCTCGGGCACGTTCTCGAGCAGGGTGGCGACCCGGTCGCCCCGTCCGACCCCGAGGTCGGCGAGGACCCGGGCACAGCGGTTGCCTGCGGCGTCCATGGCCCGGGCCGTGTAGGCGTCGCCCTCGAAGTCGAGGTACGGACCGTCGGGATCGGCGGCCAGCCGGCGGTCGAGGGCGGTGAGGACGGTGGTGTTCGGGCCGAGTCCGCTCATCGGGGCGGCAGCGTACCGGGCGGGGCGTCGCCCCCCGCTGCCCGACCGTCCGGCGTCGCCGTGCGGGTCGCAGCCGCCACCGTGGCTGCGACCTCCTGACCGAAGGCGACCTCGAGGTGGTGCCCGTCGGGGTCGGCGAGGATCGCCCAGTACCCGACCGGGGGACCCGAATCGTGGGGTCCGTCGACGACCACCCCGGCGGCGCGGGCGTCGGCCACGCGACGGTCGACCTCGGCCCGGCTCTCCACCGCCACGCCGAGGTGCGCCCAGCCGCCGAGCACGTGGGTCACCGGGGCCTCGAGCAGCACCAGCACGAACGGGCGGGTGAGGTCGGACAGCCAGACCACGGGGTCACCGTCGGGCTCGTCGCGTCGGTGGACCAGGCGCAGCCCCGCGTATTGCGCGTAGAAGGCGGCGCTGGCGTCGACGTCGCGCACCGCGAGCGCGATGTGGGTCCACCCGAGGTCGGGCGCCCCGGTCCCGTCGGGCGCGGACCGCTCCGTCACGCGCCGCCGGGGAGCGTGGCCGCCACCCGGTCGGCGCAGGCGTCGGGGGCGCCGAAGGCGGTGTTGGTGACCCAGGCCCGCTTGAGGTAGAGGTGGGCGTCGACCTCCCAGGTGAAGCCCATGCCGCCGTGCACCTGCACCGAGGCCTTGGCGTTCTTCAGTGCCGCCTCCCCGGCGAGCAGCTTGGCCCCCGAGATCGCGCGGTCGAGGTCGCCCACCTCGGGGTCGTCGAGCGTGACCGCGGCTGCGTGCACGGCGGTCCGGGCGACCTCGGCCCGCACCAGCGCGTCGGCGAGCAGGTGCTTGATCGCCTGGAACGAGCCGACCGGGCGGTCGAACTGGCGGCGGTCGAGCGCGTACGCGGTGGCCTGCTCCACGCAGGCGTGGGCCATCCCCACCTGGAAGGCCGCGGTCAGCACCGCACCGGCCCGGCGCCAGCGGGTGACGTCGGCCCCGGCGAGGACCTCCCCGGTCGGGAGGTCGGTGACCCGGGTGACCGGGGTGAGGGGATCGAGCGGCCAGTCGAGCGCCACGCCCGCGACCGCGTCGGCGGGAACGACCCGGACCGCGTCGGCATCGAGCACGAGCACGGCGCCGGCGGCGGCGAGGTGCTCGACCATCGCCGGCGCCCCCGGGGCCGGCCGGTCGAGCCCCGTGGGCACGCCGTCCACCAGCCCGTGCGCGAGGACGCCCCAGACGAGCGGACCGGGGACCACGGCCCGCCCCAGCTCCTCGAACGCGATGCTGGCGTCGGCCCACGAGAAGCCGTCGGCGATCAGGGAGAAGACCCCGGTCTCGCCGAGTGCGTCGAAGGTCTCCCGGTCGAAGCCCTCGCGCACCCGCTCCGAGGGGAAGCGGCCCTGGCACACGGCCCGGATGCCGTCGCGCAGGGCCTCCTGGTCGTCGGTGAGGTCGAAGTGCACGGCGTCAGCCCTCCGTCCCGGGGGCGGGCCACGCCCGCTCGCGCGGCAGCCCGAGCACCCGCTCGCCCACGATGTTGCGCTGGATCTGCGAGGTGCCGGCGGCGATGGTGAGCGAGAGCGTGCGCAGCCGCTCCTCGACGAAGGGCTCGTGCACGTCGAAGACGCCCCGGTCGAGCACGCGCATCGACAGCTCCCCGAGCCGGTCGCGGGCCTCGGAGTAGGCGAGCTTCATGAGCATCCCGCCCAGCCCGGTGTCTCCGGTGCGCGCCGCGCGCGAGACGTTGCGCTTCGTGAGCGCCCACAGGGCGTCGAACTCGGCCACGACGTGCCCGAGCTCGCGACGGTCGGCCGGGTCGTGCACGTGCGGGGCGAGCTCCACCGCCATGCGCATGGCGTCGACCATCTCCGAGACGAACGCCGTGCCCCGCTCGAACGAGAGCGTCACGTTGGTGACCCGCCACCCGTCGTTCTCGGCGCCGACCAGGCAGTCGGCGGGGACCCGGACCTCGTCGAGGAACACCTCACAGAACTCCGACGACCCGAGGATCGTCTCGATCGGGCGGACCTCGATGCCGGGCAGGTCCATCGGCAGGATGAACCACGAGATGCCCTTGTGCTTCGGCGCCGTCGGGTCGGTGCGCGCGAGCAGCTCCCCGAACTCCCCGATCTGCCCGAACGAGCACCAGATCTTGCGCCCCGTGACCACGTAGTGGTCACCGTCGCGCTCGGCGCGCGTGGTGAGCCCGGCCAGGTCGGAGCCCGCGTCGGGCTCGGAGAAGCACTGGCACCACACCTCGTCGCCCCGCAGGATCTTGGGGACGTGCGCGGCCTTCTGGGCGTCGGTCCCCTCGGCGATGAGGGTCGGTCCTGCGTGCAGGGTGCCGACGAAGTTCACCCCCACGTAGGGCGCCTTTGCGTTCGAGCACTCCTCGAGGAAGATCAGCTGCTCGCTCGGCGGCGCGTCACGACCGCCGTACTCCCTCGGCCACGACATCCCGGCGTAGCCGGCGTCGAAGAGGCGCTTCTGCCAGTCGGTGTCGTAGGCGACCCGGGCCGGCCAGTCGTCGCGGGCCGGCTCGGGCGGCAGCGTCGCGAGGGTGGCGTCGAGCCACGCCCGCAGCCCGGCCCGGAAGGCCTCGTCGGACGGGGAGGCGCGCAGGTCCACTGCCGCAGGCTACCGACGCGGGCAGACCCGTGTGGCCGTCGGGGCCCGCCGGGTGAGGAGATAGCGCACCACCGTGTCGTCGACGCAGCGGCTGCCCTGCAGGAAGCCGGTGTGCTGGGATCCGGGGGCGCTCACGAGCACCGCGTCGCCGCCGAGCCGGTCGACGAGGGCCTCGGCCCAGGCGAAGGGCGTGGCCGGGTCCCCCCGGGTGCCGACGACCACGATCGGCGGGGCGTCGGGAGCGGTCACCGGCGCGGGCGGGGCCTCCGCCACCGGCCAGAACACGCACGGCAGCGAGTTGTTCACCACGGCCACCCCGACCCGGGGCGCCTGGGCGCGGGCGGCGGCCTCGAGCGCGGCCTGGTCGGCGAGGCTGCCGATCGCCGGGCCGTCGGCACACGAGATCGCGAGGAAGGCCTCCTGGATCAGGCCGTAGCCGCCTCCGGGGGACCGCTGCGTGTACGCGTCGGAGAGCCGGGCCAACGGACTGCCGTCGGCGCGGTCGGCCGCAGCGAGTGCCTCGCCCAGCCGGGGGAAGCCGGCGGCGCCCTCGTAGAGCGCCGTGGCGATGCCGAGGTCGACCTCGTTCGGCGAGAGTCGGCGTCGGCCCCCGGGGACGGCGAGCCCGTCGGCGTCGATGCGCCCGAGCAGGCGGTCGAAGGCGGTCGCGGTCCCCCCGGCCCGGTCGAACGCGCAGTCGGCGTTCCCGGCGCACCAGGCGAGGAACCGGTCGAGCACCCGCTCGAACGCCACGGCCTGCTGCAGCTGCTGCTCCCGGGCCGACAGCGACGGATCGACCGCGCCGTCGAGCACGAGGGCGCGGACCCGGTCGGGGTGGGCGGTCGCGTAGCGCGCCCCGATGACGGTGCCGTAGGAGAACCCGAGGTAGGTGAGGCGCTCGTCGCCCAGCGCAGCCCGGACCCGGTCGAGGTCGCGCACGGTGTCGTCGGTGCCCACGTGGTCGAGCCGGTCGCCGTTGGCCGCGACGCAGGCGGCCACGAGCTCCTGCGCCCCGGCGACGAGGGCCGCACGCTCGGCGGCGTCGTCGGGCGAGGCGTCGAGCGCGTAGTACCGGGCCATGTCGTAGCGGCAGTCGACCGGAGCGCTGCGCCCGGTGCCCCGGGCGTCGAACCCGACCACGTCGAAGCGGTCGCGCAACGACCCGGGCAACGCGGCGGTGACCCCCCGGACGAAGTCCACGGCCGAGGCCCCCGGTCCCCCGGGGTTCACCACGAGCGAGCCGATGCGGTCGCCGCGGGCCGGGGCCCGGATCAGGGCGAGGTCGAGCCGGGGGCCATCGGGGACGTCGTGGTCGCGGGGCACGGGCAGGGTGGCGCACTCGAAGCCCCCGCCGCACGGTGACCAGGTCAACCGCGTGCCACCCGCCGCCGACGCCGCCCCGGCCACCCCGGCCGTACCGGCCGCGACGGATCCGGTGCCGGTCCCGGCGACGCCGACACCGCCGACGACCACCGCCCCCGCCACCGCCACCGCTGCGAGCGCCACGACGGCGGTGACCCGGGACCGACGGAGGGGCGACGACGACGGCACGGGCCGAGGCTACGACCGGCGCCGCGGTCCCCGGCCGCGGCGGGACCGCGGGTCAGGTGGGGGCGAAGCGCTGGCGGAGGTCGTTCTTGAGCACCTTGCCCGCCGGGTTGCGGGGCATCGCCTCGACCACCTCGAGCTGCTCGGGGATCTTCTGGGTCATGAGCCCGGCGTCACGGCAGAACTCGAACACCTCGGCCAGGGTCGGCGGGTCGGCGGGGGTGGCGGGCTGGACCACGGCGCAGCACCGCTCGCCCAGCGCCGGGTCGGGCAGTCCGATCACGGCGACGTCGGCGATCTTCGGGTGCGTGAAGAGGAGGTCCTCCACCTCCTTGGCGGAGATGTTCTCGCCCTTGCGGATGATCACGTCCTTGAGCCGTCCGGTGATCACGATGTTCCCCGCGGCGTTCACCTTGCCGAGATCGCCGGTGAGGAACCAGCCGTCCTCGTCCCAGGCCTTCTCGTCGAGTGACGCGTCGACGTAGCCCCGGAACATCTGGCGACCCTTGGTGCGGATCTCGCCCTCCTCGTCGGCGCCGGCGATGCGGCCGTCGAGCGTGACGATCTTGAGCCGCACGTCGGGCCCGGGCCGCCCTTCGGCGTAGGCGAGCTCGTCGGGGTCGTCGGTGACGTGGGCCATCGTCGCGATGGGGAACTCGGTGAGGCCGTAGCCCGACGCGATGCCCACCCCACCCATCTCGGCGAGGATGTCGTAGTGCAGCTGGGGTGGCTTCGCCGACGCGCCCCCCGGGAACGCCCGCACCTTCGGGAACAGCGCCTCGCCCGGCGGGAGCTGGCGCTGCGCGTCGAGGTAGGCCATGTGGAACGGGGTGCCCGCGCCCGCGAGGGTGATGTCCTCGCCCCGCAGGAACGGGATCGCGACCGCGGGCACGAACGCCTCGACGAACACGAGCTTGCACCCCGACATGAGCGCGGAGAAGGTCCAGGTCTGCCCGCCGATGTGGGTGAACGGGAACACCAGCCCGAAGACGTCGTCGTCGGTGAGGGCCAGGGCGCCGGTCATGGCGTCGGCCGACGCCCGCACCGACGGGTCGGTGTGGCGGGCGCCCTTCGGGTCGGCGGTGGTCCCCGACGAGTAGAAGATCCAGCGCACGGGCGCGCTCGTTGCGTCGGGCACCGGGGCGAACGCGGGGAGGGTGGCCGGGTCGCCGACCGGGAGGGAGCCGGTCACCGATCCGGGTGCGCCCCGGTCGCACACCAGGACCTCGAGCCCGGGGAGGTCGGCGGCCGCGGCCCGGCACATCGCGCCGTAGTCGAAGCCCTTCCACTCCGACGGCGTGATGATCAGGCGCGCCCCGGTCTGGGCGGTGATGAAGCGGACCTCGCGGTCGCGGTAGATCGGCAGCATCGGGTTCTGGACCGCCTCGAGCCGGGCCAGGGCCCCGACGAGGACAAACGCCTCGAGCCACGTGGGCAGGATCCACGACACGTTGGTGTCCCGGCCCACGCCGAGCCCGTGGAGCCCGGCGGCGACCCGCAGGACCTCGTCGCGGTACTGTGCGCAGGTGAGCGACCGGTGGTCCTCGTCGGTCGCGATCACGTGGTCGGGGGTCAGGGACGCCCGCTGCTCGACGAGGTCCCAGAGGCTGACGAAGTCGGTGATGACGGGACCGGGCATTGCGCCACCTCTCCTCTTCCCGCGCGTTCGACGGGGCGCGGGAGCCCGGAATCTATCCCGGTGAGCGTCGGGCCCGGGGCGCCACCCGGACGCACCGGCTCCGGCGACCCCACCGATCCGCTGCGTGCCGCGGCGGCGGGAGCGCCCGACCACGAGGCCGTCGCCCACGGCGCCAAGGGGGCCACCTACGGCTGGCTCGACGCCGTGGCCGACGGGTTCGCGGCCACGCTGCTCGGCCTCGACGTGCGCCCGGGCGACCGGGTGGCGCTGCTCCTCCCCGACTCCATCAAGCTCGTCAGCTGCGTGTTCGGCGCGGTGCGGGCCGGTGCGGTGGCCGTCCCGATCGACCTCGGGCTCGACCCGCCCGCCCGCGACGCCGTCGTGGCCGCCACCGCCCCGACCCTCACCGTGGTGGGCGACGGTGCGACGGCCCCGCCCGGCGTGGCACCCGGGCGGGTCCTGGCGGTCACCGCCCTCAAGGCCGCCTTCGCCGCACCGCCACCCGCCGCGTTCCCGGCCGTGGGCCCCGACGACCCGGCGGTGGCCCTCGCCGCCCCCGGCCCCGGCCCCGGTCCGGATGGTCGGCCGGCCCTGATCACCCTGACCCGGGGCGCGCTGGCGCACGCCGGGCGCCCGGTCCCGGGCCGGACCGCCCTGCGCTCGGCGATCGCCCGGCCCGACGGCCTCGCGCTGCTCGTGGGCGTCCTGCGGGGACGGGGGACGCTCGTCCTACCCGCCGGACCCGGCTGAGGGGCTCGCCGCCGGCGCCGGGACCGTGGGTCCGCGGGTTGGGACGGACGAGCGCTGAAACCCGAAACCGGGAACATCCCTCGGCGGCGGGGGTTGCACCGGACGATCCGGACACCCCCGGACGGGGCAGGATCCGGACCATCGGTGCAGGCCGTCGGCCGGTGTCGCCCACATCCAGGGGGTCCCCGTGAAGGAACTTGTCTTCCACCGTCAGCTCCTCCCCAGCGTCGAGCGCTACGCCGGCCACGAGACGATCGTCGACGGCGAGTACCGCTCGACCCACGGGCAGCACGCCGATCGGGTCTTCCGGCTCGCCCACTCACTGCGCCACGAGCTCGGCGTCCGCCGCGGTGACCGGTTCGCCGTGATGACCCTGAACGGCCACCAGTACCTCGAGCAGTACCACGCCGCATTCCTCGGGGCGGGCACGATCAACCCGCTGAACCTGCGGCTGGCCCCCGCCGAGCTCGAGTACATCCTCTTCGACTCGGGGGCCAAGGTCGTCTTCGTCGACGCGTGGTTCGCCAACACCATCGACCAGGTGCGCAAGGCCGCCGGGGTCGACCACGTCGTGCTCGTCGGCGATGGCGACGCCCCCCACGACATCCGCTACGAGGACCTGGTCGCCGCCGGGTCGGCGATCGTTCCCGATGAGCCCGAGGAGGACGACCCCGTCGTCCTCATGTACACGGGGGGCACCACCGGCCTCCCCAAGGGCGTGCTCCTCCACCAGCGCGCCGAGATGCTCAACCTCTACCACGCGATGATGCAGTGGCACTTCTCCGAGTCCGACGTCTACCTGCACCAGACCCCGATGTTCCACGCAGCGTCGATGGGCGGCGTCCTTGCCATCCCGACCACGGGCGCGGTCTCCACGTTCATCCCGCTGTTCAACCCGGAGCAGGTGCTCGACGTGATCGAGCGGGACCGGGTCACGACGACGGTGATGGTGCCGACGATGATCGGCATGGTGCTCGGGCACCCGAACTTCGCCCCGGAGCGGCTCGCGACGCTGCGCACGCTGACCTACGGCGCATCGCCGATGCCGGTGGCCCTGCTCGAGCGGCTGCTCGCCCTCTCCCCCGACCTCGAGCTGTTCCAGGGCTACGGCATGACCGAGAGCTCGGCCCTGCTCACGAGCCTCGGTCCCGCGGAGCATCGGGCCGGCGGTGCCCTGCTGCGGTCGGCCGGACGCTCGCTGCGCGGGATCACCGTCACCATCCAGGACGAGCAGGGCGCGGTGCTGCCGCCCGGCGAGACCGGAGAGGTGTGCGCCCGGGGCGGCATGTTCATGCGGGAGTACTGGAACAAGCCCGAGGCCACCGATGAGGTGTTCCGGGGCGGGTGGTACCACACCGGCGACGCCGGCTACCTCGACGAGCAGGGCTACCTGTTCCTCGTCGACCGGGTCAAGGACATGATCGTCACCGGTGGCGAGAACGTGTACTCGGTCGAGGTCGAGAACGCGATCGCCACGTTCCCCGGGGTCGCGCAGGTGGCGGTCATCGGGATCCCGAGCGAGCAGTGGGGCGAGGCGGTGCACGCGATCGTCATACCCCAGGAGGGCGTCACGCTCGACGAGGCCGCGATCATCGAGCACACCCGCCAGGCGATCGCCGGGTACAAGGTGCCGAAGTCGGTGGAGTTCCGGTCCGACCCCCTCCCGTTGTCGGGGGCCATGAAGGTGCTGAAGCGGGACCTGCGCCAGCCCTACTGGGAGGGCCACGACCGCCACGTCGGCTGAGGCCCCGGCCCGTTCGCCGGCACCCGGCCACGGCCGGTCAGGCGGGGTCGGACCCCGGTCGGCCCCAGAACGCCTGCCAGGTCTCCCACCGCTCGGGGAGCTCGGCCCGGTCCAGCATCGGGTTCCCCGGGAACCGGAAGCGCTCCGGCACCCGGAGCGGGTGCTCGAGGACGTCGACGGCGTAGAACACCACCGGCTTGCGGCTCGCGAACAGCCACTCGCCGTCGCGGCACTCGTAGCGGTCCCAGTACTGCATCGGCATCACGATCCAGTCCTCCCCGACCTCGTGCTCGGGGCGGCAGTAGACGATGCCGGTGGCGTGGGCGTCGTCGTGGAACCGGATCGTGTGGTTCCCGATGAGGTGGAACGTGATCCGGTACGGCCGCAGGATGCCGTCGAACCACTCGGCGAGCGCGGCCCGGCCCTGCCCGCCGTCACCGGTCACCACGTCGGGCACGAACAGCGAGACGATCGTCTCGACGTCGCGCGCGTCGAGCGCCAGTGCGTAGCGGGCGACCAGCTGCCGGATCTGCTCGGTGGCCTCGAGCCGGGCGACCCGGGCCCGCAGGTCGGCGAGGTCGTCGGGCTCGGCATCGGTGGGCTCGGTGTGCGGGTCGGACGTGCGGTCGGACGTGCGGTCGGACATGGTGGGTATGGTGCTCCGCGATGGAGGTCGACGTCTACCTCGGACCGACCCTCGAGGGCGCTGCGACCCGGGCCGAGGCCGCCGAGGCGTTCGGGGCCGACGGCGTCTTCTCCGCCGAGGCCGCCCACAACGGCTTCCTCCCCCTCGCGGTCGCGGCGGGACGCACCGAGCGGGTCACGCTCCTGACCAACATCGCGGTCGCCTTCGCCCGCAGCCCGATGGACCTCGCAGTCACCGCCAACGACCTCCACCTGATGTCGCGCGGCCGGTTCGTGCTGGGCCTGGGGTCCCAGATCCGGCCCCACGTGGAGGCCCGCTACTCCATGCGGTGGTCGGGCGCACCGGTGGCCCAGATGCGCGACCTGATCGGCGCCGTGCGCGCGATCCAGACCGCCTGGCAGGACCGCACGCCGCTCGCGTACCGGGGCGAGCACTACCGCCACACCCTGATGACGCCGATGTTCGACCCCGGCCCCAACCCCTACGGTCCGCCACCGGTGTGGGTCGCCGGCCTCGGCCCCCGGATGTGCCGCCTGGCCGGCGAGGTCGGCGACGGCCTGCTGATCCACCCGTTCCACACCGGGACCTACGTGACCGACCACGTCGCCCCGGCGGTCGCCGAGGGTCGGATGGCCGGCGGACGCCCCGGCGGCTTCACCGTGCACGCCTGCCCGATCGTGTGCACCGGGAGCACCGACGAGGAATGGGCGCGGGCCGAGACGGGTGTGCGCACGCTGTGCGCGTTCTACGGCTCCACCCCCGCGTACCGGGTCACGCTCGACGCCCACGGCTGGGGCGATCTCCAGACCGACCTGCACGCGCTGACGAAGGCCGGGCGCTGGGCCGAGCTCCCGACGGTCGTTCCCGACGAAGTCGTCGACGCCCTGGTCGTGCGGGGCGCGCCCGACGAGATCGCGACCCGGGTCCGGGCGCGCTACGCGGGCACGGTCGACCGGGTCGGCCTGTCGATGCCCTACGTCGCCGACGACGACACCGTCGCCGCGGTGGTCGCCGGGTTCCACGCCCAGCCCTGACCGCCGCCGTCCCCGGCGCCGGGCCGCAGCGCCGGTCGTCGCCCGTGCCCTGCGCGAGGCGCCCGGGCTAGCGTCCCGGCGACGATGCACCGACGAGGGGGAGGCCGTGGCCACCTACACCCGGACCGAGATCGAGCGCGCGTTCGCGGACTTCCAGGCCGCGGCGGCCCACGCGTGCGAGACCGGCGACTGGACCCGCTGGGCCGAGTGCTTCACCGAGGATGCCCGCTACCACGAGCACCACTACGGCCACTTCGAGGGTCGGGCCGCGATCCTGGAGTGGATCACGACCACGATGGCCCAGCCCATCAACCGCGACATGGTGGCGTTCCCGTCCGAGTGGGCCGTGATCGACGAGGAGCGGGGCTGGGTGGTCTGCGCGATCTGGAACGTGATGCGCGACCCGGGCGACGGGAGCGTCCACCGGGCCGTCAACTGGACGAAGCTCCACTACGCCGGCGACGGGCGGTTCTCCTACGAGGAGGACGTCTACAACCCGGCCGAGTTCGGCACCATGATCGAGGGGTGGCTCGCCGCCCGACGGCGGGTGGCCGACGATGGCTGACCGCTGCACCGGGAAGGTTGCGCTCGTCACCGGGGCGAGCCGTGGGATCGGTGCCGCTGCGGCGTTCCGATTGGCCGCCGAGGGCGCCGTCGTCGCGGTGACCGCCCGCACCGCCGACCGCCACCCCCACCTCGAGGGCTCGCTCGCCGACACCGTCGCCGCGATCGAGGCCCACGGCGGACGCGCCGTGGCGGTGGTCGCCGACCTCGCCGACGGCGCCGACCGGGCCCGCATCGTGCCCGAGGTCGAGGCCGCACTCGGCCCGGTCGACATCCTCGTGAACAACGCCGCCGCCGCGTTCTACCTCCCGACCCCCGAGATCTCGCTGAAGCGGCGCCGGATCATGTACGAGCTCAACGTGCACGCCCCGATCGACCTCGCCCAGGGCGTGATCCCCGGGATGCGGGCCAAGGGTGCCGGGTGGATCGTCAACGTGTCGAGCGTGACGTCACGCCACCCGGCGGGACCGCCGTTCCCCGAGGGCCAGACCGTCGGGGCCGTGGCCGCGACCTACGGGTCGTCGAAGGCTGCGCTCGAGCGCTTCACGACCGGGCTCGCGGCCGAGTGCTATGCGGACGGGATCGCGGTGAACTCGGTCGCGCCCGTGGCCGCGGTCCGGACCCCCGGGGCCGACGCGCTCGTCGCCGACCTCATGGCTCGCAACCCGGCCCTGGTCGAGCCGATGGAGGTGATGGTCGAGGCCATCGTCGCCCTGTGCACGGGTGACCCGGCCACGCTCACCGGACGGGTCGTGCTGTCCGGCCCACTGCTGACCGAGCTCGGCGTGACCCCCCGCAACCTCGACGGCACCCCGATCCCGTAGGCGCGCCGGCTTCCCGGGGCGTGAGCATCAGTACGACGGCCACACCGAGGTGCACGACCAGGCCAGCGTGAGCGAGACCGGCGTTCCGCCCACGGCGGTGCTGATCGAGACCTGCGCTGCGGAGTCGGCGCCCACGGTGACCGGTGCGGTGAACGGCGCCGTCACCGGCACCCCACCCGCGCCGGCGACCATCACGGTACCGGTGCCCGACCACGTCCCCGGCCCCTTGAACGGGTCGACGCTGACCGTGACCCCGACCGTGGCCCCACCCAGGTCGGCACCGGCGAAGGTGGCCTCGTAGCGGCGGGCCGAGGCCGCGCACGTGACCGGCACCGTCGCCGTACCACCGGCCACGACCGGAGCGGTGACCGTGCCGGTGACCGTCCCGGGCGTCGGCGGCGGCGTTCCGCCCACGGTCACCGATCGTTCCGGAGCACTTCCGCCGGTCGCGAGCCCGGCACCGACCACGGTGACCGTGGCGACCACACCGACCGCTGCGAGCACGGTGACCTGCCGGAGCCGCCGGAGCCGCCGGGCCCGCAGAGCCCTTCTGGCCCCCCCGGCGTGGAGCGGCGATGGCGTCTGCGTCTGCGTCTCGATGAGATTTCCCTTGGACGTTGGCGGCGTGGCGCCACGAGTTCGCAGTCTTGCGCACCCCGATCCTCGAGGCGCTGGGCTCATCCCGTGTGCTCGAGCACCCAGACCGGACCCATGACGAGGCGGTGCCGGATTCCCGGGACGGCGGGGTCCTCGGTCGCGTAGCCGGCGTCGCCCGCCCACATCGCAACCGCACCGGTCTCGCCCCGGGCGATGACGGTCTCGTAGACGACCGGGGTGCGGCGATGGGCGTCGTCCATCAGCGCGGCGACGTCATCGAAGCCGGTCAGGTACGACAACGTCATCCAGGTCGGTGGGGCGAGCTCGACCTCACCGGCGTCGCGGCGCACCAGCGCGTCGGCCGGTCGCATCCACTCGGACTCGTGGATCTCCCCCCCGTCGATCGTCACCACGTGGTCGGCCGCCGCCGGGCCCACGAAGAACCAGGTCGCGAACCGACGGGGCGCGAGCGCCGGGGGCGTCCAGTGGGCGATCCATGCGAGCTCGTCGACCACGACCGCCATCCCGGCCTCTTCCACCGCTTCGCGCGCCGCGGCCCGGCGCGCGGCGGTCTCGGCGTCGGGGGCGTCGACCCGGTCGTCGTCGTCGATCCGCCCGCCCGGGAACACCCACATCCCCCCGTACGCGAGCTTCGAGTTCTTGCGGAGCATCAGGGTCTCGACCCCGACGGGACCGTCACGCACGATCACCACCGTCGCTGCGGGCACGATGGCGGGATCGGGCTCGGCCCCCCGGAACCAGGCATCGAGGCGTGACTCAGGCACGGAGGGACCTCCTCAGGAAGGCGACGGTGGCGTCGCGGGCGACCGCGAACCCCTCCCCCGCGTAGGGAACGAAGTGACCGCCGTCGAGGAGCACCAGCTCCTTCGGCTCGCCCGCCCGGGCGAAGGCGGCGAGCGCGATGCCGCTGGGCGCGACCCGGTCGTCGGTCGCCACGATCATGCACAGCGGGGTCGGGGCGAGGTGCGCCGCGGCCAGCCCGGGATCGAACGGGACCGGGCCCCCGTCGGTGCGCAGGGTGCACTCGTTGCGCCAGCGTGTCCCCGGCGCCGCGGCCGAGAACCACGCCCACGACTCGCGGTCGCCGAGCAACGCAGCCTCGCCGTCGTATGCCGTCACCACGGGCACCGGACCGATCGGGGCCGCGGGCGCACCCCGGGTCCCGGCCAGCAGCGCGTCGTGCAACGTGGTCCAGGCGGCCGCATGGTCGTCCGGGCACTGCTCGGCCAGCCCGGCGAACGGCACCTGGGCCACCACCGCCGCGACCCGGCGGTCGGCCGCGCCGACGACGAGCACCTCGCCGCCGCTGTAGCTCGAGCCCCACAGCGCGACCCGGTCGGGGTCGACCCCGGGCTCGGCGACCAGCCGGTCGAACGCGGCCCGGTAGTCGCGGGCCTGGGCCCAGATGTCGATCTCCCGGCGGGGCTCGCCGTCGCTCGCGCCGAGGTTGCGGTGGTCGTAGGCGAGGACCGCGAACCCGGCGGCGACCAGGGCGTCGGCCATCTGGAGCACGCCCATCTCCTTGACCGCCGAGAACCCGTGGGCCATGACCACCCCGGGGACCGGGGTCGCCGGGGTGGCCCCGCCGGGCAGGGAGCACCGACCCCGCAGCACCGTCCCGTCGGCGGCCGGGAACGCCACGTCGGCGTGGCTGACCGCGGTCACGGGGTCGGGGGAGGCAGTCGTCACGGCTCCCACCTTCGCACGCGAGAGGCGGACCCGGCACCCACGACACTTGGCGGGGGTCCCGGGCCCGGTGCCATGATCCCGCCGTGCTCCGAGGGGTCCGGGTCGTCGACTGCGCCACCGAGATCGCCGGGCCCTACTGCACCAAGCTGTTCGCCGACGCCGGCGCCGACGTGGTCAAGGTCGAGCCCCGCGGCGGCGACCCCCTGCGGCGCTGGGGCCCGTCGGCCGCCGCTGGCACCGGGGCCCTGTTCGAGTTCGTCAACACCTCCAAGCGGGGGCTCGAGGGCTCGGCCACCGACCCCACCGTCCTCGACCTGTGCGCCGCCGCCGACCTCGTCGTGCACTCCGAGCCCCCCGGGACCTTCCCGGTCACCACCCTGATGGCCCGCAACCCGGCCCTGGTGGTGGTGTCGATCAGCCCGTTCGGTCAGGACGGGCCGTGGCGCGACCGCCCCGCGACCGAGTTCACCCTCCAGGCCGAGTGCGGATCGATCGCGAGTCGGGGACTCCCGGGCGCCCCGCCCTTCCACGCGGGGGGCCGCATCGGCGAATGGGTGACCGGGATCTACGCCGCGGTGGCGGCCGCCGCCGCGCTGCGCGCCGCCGAGCGCACCGGGCACGGCGAGCACGTCGACGTCGCGCTGCTCAGTGTCATGTCGATCACCATGAACACCTACTCGGCGGTCATGGCCGACATGACCGGGTGGCCCCCGGCGGTCCGGCCGACCCGCACGGTCGAGGTCCCGTCGATCGAACCCACCGCCGACGGCTACGTGTGCTTCACCACCAACAGCGTGCAGCAGCTCAGCGACTTCCTGCTCTGCATCGGGCGGCCCGACCAGCTCGAAGAGCCCGACTGGTTCCGGCACGCCACCCGGTGGGCCCGGCGCGACGAGTTCCTCGCGATGGCCCACGAGTACACGACCCGGCGCACGAGCGCGCAGGTCCTGGCCGAGGCCGAGGAGCTGCGCATCCCCACGGGGCCGGTCGGCAACGGCGCGACGGTCACGGGCTTCGACCACTTCGCGGAACGCGACGCGTTCGTTCCCGCGCCCTCGGGACGCTTCGTCCAGCCCCGGCCGCCCTATCGGATCTCCGGGGTGACCCCCCGACCGTTCACCGCGACCCCCGCGCTCGGCGAGCACGCCGGCACGGTCGACTGGCCCGTCCGCCCCGCGGCGGCGCCCACCGGTGCACGCCGCCTCCCGCTCGACGGCGTCCGCGTCCTCGACCTCACCGCGTGGTGGGCAGGCCCGGCGGGCGGCCACCTCCTCGCCCTCCTCGGCGCCGACGTCATCAAGGTCGAGTCCGTCACCCGGCCCGACCTGATGCGCTACTCCGCGGTTCGCGTCCCCCCGGCCGAGCAGTGGTACGAGTGGGGCTTCATCTTCCACGGGGCCAACAACACCAAGCGGGGCATCACCCTCGACCTCACCCGACCCGAGGGCCGCGCCCTCCTCCTGCGCCTCACGGAGCACGCCGACGCGTTGATCGAGAACTTCACCCCCCGGGTGATGGAGAACTTCGACCTCACCTTCGACGCCCTCCGGGCGGTCAACCCCGGGATCGTGCTGACCCGCATGCCCGCCTACGGCCTCGACGGACCGTGGCGCGACCGCACCGGGTTCGCCCAGACGATGGAGTCGATCACCGGCATGGCCTGGGTCACCGGGTGGGCCGACGGACCGCCGGTGCTGCACCGCGGGGCCTGTGACCCGCTCGCCGGCGCCCACGCAGTGCTCGCCACCATCCTCGCCCTGCGCGAGCGTGACCGCACCGGGGAGGGCCGCCTGGTCGAGGCCACGATGATCGAGGCCGCGCTCAACGCCGCCGCCGAAGCCCTGGTCGAATACCAGGCGTCGGGCACGCTCCTGACCCGCGCCGGCAACCGGGGCCCGGTGAGCGCACCCCAGGGCGTGTACCGGTGTGCCGGCGACGAGGAGTGGCTCGCCGTCGCGGTCGCGACCGACGCCCAGTGGGACGCGCTCCGCCGTGCCCTCGGCGACCCGGCCTGGGCCGCCGACCCGGCCCTGGCCACCGCCGACGGCCGCCGCGCCGCGCACGACCTCATCGACGCGCGCCTGGGCGAGTGGACGGCGACGCGGGACGCCCGTCGGACCTCCGAGGAGCTCTGCGGCGCCGGCGTCCCCGCCGGCTACGTCTGCGACGGGCGTGACATCCGCTTCAACCCCCAGCTCGACCACCGGGGCTTCTTCGAGACCGAGGACCATCCCGTGTGCGGCACCGTCGCGATCCCCAATGCGCCCTGGCGCTTTGCCGGGATCACCGAGCCGTGGCTGCGCCGACCGGCCCCTACCCTCGGACAGCACAACGACGAGGTGCTCGGCGGCCTCCTCGGGCTCGGGCCTGACGAGCTCGCGCACCTGCGCAACACCGGCATCATCGGCGAGACCCCGAAGGGCGCGTGACGGACATGACCACCGAACCCGGGTCGTGGGGCTACGCCTCCGACTTCGACGACATCACCGGACAGGTCGCCATCTGCGGCGTGGGCGACTCCGACATGTCGAAGGCGTCCGGGCGCACCACCCAGCAGATCGTCGGTCAGGCGGTCGAGCGCGCGCTCGATGACGCCGGCCTCGAGCCACGCGACGTCGACGGGCTCATGTACGTCGGGATGCCCGAGCAGTTCGACGTCGCCGCCTTCCACGAGCACTTCGGCACCGACCACGACATCTGGGAGTCGCGGCGCGGCGGCGGGATGACCGGGGCCGCGACGGCGCCGTACTACGCGGCCGAGGCGCTGCGCACCGGGCGGGCCCGGTACGTGCTGAACACCTTCGGGGTGGCGTGGGCGACCCAGCGGGGCGAGATGACCGGTGGTCCCGGCGAGACCCACGCCCAGGACCTGTTCAAGCAGAACCTCGAGATCCCGTTCGGCTGGTTCCCCCAGCCCGTCTACTTCGCCACGATCGCCCGCCGCCACATGCACGAGTTCGGCACCACCGAGGAGCAGCTCGGCGCCATCGCAGTCGCCTGCCGGCGCCACGCGAACCTCAACCCGGCGGCGGTGATGCACGAGAAGCCGCTGACCCTCGAGCGCTACCTGGCTTCGCCGAAGTTCGTCGACCCGTTCCGCAAGGAGGACTGCTGCCTCATCTCCGACGGCGGCGGCGCGTACATCATGACCACCCCCGAGCGGGCCGCCGACGCCCCCAAGCGCCCGGCGATCGTCGCCGGAGTCGGCCTCGGTCACGCGTCCACGGGGACCCACTGGGCCCAGCAGCCCGCCTTCACCTCCACCCCGGCGGTCTTCTCGGCCCCCGCCGCGTTCCGCATGGCCGGCGTCACGCCCGCCGACGTGGACCTGTTCACCTGCTACGACCCGTTCACGATCGTGACGCTGATGCAGATCGAGGACAGCGGCTTCTGCGAGAAGGGGGCCGGGGGCGAGTTCGTCGCCGGCGACACGCTGCACTACGACACGGGAACGCTCGCCCACAACACCCACGGCGGGATGCTCTCGCACGCCTACGTGCTCGGGATCTCCCACGTCGTCGAGGTCGTGCGCCAGCTGCGGGGCGAGGGCACCGCCCAGGTCGCCGACTGCGAGATCGGCGTCTACGGCGGCTACACGGGCCCGCAATGCTCCACCCTGGTCCTGAGGAGGGGCTGACGATGGCCGACGAGCAGGACCACCGCATCGAGGGCAAGATCACCCGGGCCCAGTTCCCGCTCCCCGACGTCACCTGGCCCGCGACCGCCGAGTTCTGGGCCGGGGCCGCCCGGGACGAGCTGGTGATCCCCCGCTGCGACGGGTGCGGACGCTTCCGCTGGTACCCGAAGCCCGAGTGCCCGGCCTGCGCGGCCGAGCCGTACTCGTGGGTCCCGGTCAGCGGCCGGGGCACGCTGTTCTCGTGGGTGGTCGTGACCCACCCGTTCCTCCCCCAGTTCGCCGACCTGGTGCCGTTCGTGCCTGCGCTGGTCGCGCTCGACGAGGACCCGGGGGTCCGCCTCCCCACCCGGATGGTCGACTGCGACCCCGACGCCTTGGCCTTCGACCTCCCGGTCACGGTCACCTTCCGCCCCATCGCCTTCGCCGGGGTCGACGGGTCCGTGCCCGCGCCGATGTTCGTCCCCGCGTGAGCACCCCGCCGGCCCCGCCGACGTTCGTCCCGGTGCCCGGGCTCTGGTGGGCGACGAACTTCGGCGGCCTGGTCGCCAACGCGGTTCTGGCCCGGCGCCGCCGGTCGCGCCGGCTCGGACTGCTGTTCGCCGCGGCGCTCACCCTGCACGTCGGCGAGGCCGTCCACGCGTGGCGGTTCGCCCGGCGCTCGGGACTCGGGGACGACGCGTGGCGCTGGGCCGCGCAGACCCTCGGGGTCGGGTTCCCGTCGCTGCTGGCGCTCCACGACCTGGTCGCCGAGCGGGCCGTGGGCGCAACCCGCCCGGGGAACGGTTGACCGTGCGCGCGTTCACCGGCCGGATCCTCACCATGGAGATCGGCATGCCCACGGCCGAGGTCGTGCTCGTCGACGCCGGGCGGATCGTGGCCGTCGGCGACCCCACCCTGCTCGACCGACCCGACGCGATCGGTGCCGAGGTCGTGGATCTCGGCACCGGCGTCGTGGTCCCCGGCTTCATCGACGCGCACAACCACCTCTCGGTGTCTGCCCTGCACCCGCACTGGGTGGACGTGCGGGCCTGCCGCGGTCGCGACGAGCTCGTCGCCGCGCTCCGGGCCCAGGCCGCGGCGTGGCCCGACGCCGAGTGGGTCCGGGCCCAGGGCCTCGACCTCATGGGACCCCACCAGGGAACCACCCGCCACGATCTCGACGCGGCCGGGCTCGACCGCCCGGTGATCGTCGCCGACTACACGCTCCACCAGTGCGTGGTGAGCTCGGCCGGGCTCGACGCGCTCGGGGTCGGGCGCGACACCCCCGATCCCCTCGCGGGCGAGATCGCCCGGGACGCACACGGCGAGCCGACCGGGGTGCTGGTCGAGCAGGCGTGGAGCGTCGCCCACGCCCGGTCGCTGGCCGGGTTCACCGATCCGGACCGCTGGGCCGTCCACGTCGCCGACCGGGCCCGGGCCCTGCTCGCCGAGGGCATCACCAGCGTCCACGACGCCGCCTGCTCCCCCGAGGCCGAGGCGCTGTACGCGGCCATGGCCCGGGCGGGCACGCTCCCGGTGGACGTGGTGGCCATGCCCCACCCCGCGGCGCTGCTCCTAAACGAGCACACCGCCCGCCTCTCGGGTCCGCCCACCGGCGAGGGCGACGAGCGCTTCCGCATCGGGGCCATGAAGCTGTTCGCCGACGGCGGCGTGGCCGTCGCGCTCGACGCGAGCGTCGGCGGACAGCGCTTCCAGGTCGGCTACCTCTTCGGCGACCTCGAGGAGCACGCGGTCCGGGCCGCGGACCACGGCTTCCGCGTCGCCATCCACGCCATGGGCAACCGCGGGGTGCAGGCGATGATCGACACCGCCACCGTCATCGCCCGGCGGCACCCCGGGACCGACCACCGGTTCCGGGTCGAGCACGCGGGCGTCACCGCACCCGACCAGTGGCAGGCCCTCGCCGACCTCGGCGCGGTCGCCGTGGTCCAGCCCGGGTTCGTCGACCACGTCGGCGAGAACGCGCACCGCCTGCGCTTCGACGACCACCACTGGCTCGCCTTCGCCGGCCTCGCCGAGGCCGGGGTCCGCCTGGCCGGGTCGAGCGACGACCCGTGCGCCCCCAGCGCACCGGTGTGGGGCGCCGACCTCGGGGTGCTCCGGCGCACCCACTCGGGCAAGGACTTCGAGCCCGAGCAGTCGGTGCCGTTCACCGACTGGCTCGCCGCCTACACCATCGGGGCGGCGGTGGCGGGCGGCCAGGAGGACGAGCGGGGGTCGCTTTGCCCCGGCAAGGTCGCCGACCTCGTCGTGCTCGACCGGGCCGACACCGGCGCCCGAGTGCTGCGCACCTACCGGCGCGGCGAGCTGGTCGCCTCGGCCTAGCCTGGCGGCGTGGACGGCATCCCCCGGTTCACCGTCGGCACCGCGCTCGCCGATCCCGACGCGGTCACCGCGGCGCTCGGAGCCGCTGGGGTCGTGATCGTCGAGGGGCTGCTCGCGCCCGAGGTCGTGGCCCGGGTGACCGACGAGGTCGAGGCGGCGGTCGCGGCCGCCGATCCCGGCGACGCGTGCTTCAACCCGACGATGACCGCGTTCCACGGTCCGAACGTCCGCCAGGTCGCCGGGGTCCCGGGCCTGTCGCGCACCTTCGCGACCGAGGTGATGTGCCACCCCCTGTACCTCGCGCTGTGCGACCGGGTGCTGCTGCCCTCGTGCGCGAGGTACCAGCTGAACCTGGGGCACTGGCTCCAGCGCGGCCCCGGCGCCGAGGAGCAGTGGCTGCACCGCGACGAGCTGGTCTGGAGCGACGTCCCCTGGCCGCACCCCGAGCTGCAGCTCGCATCGGTCATCGCCTTCGTCGACTTCACGCGCGACAACGGCGCCACCCGGGTGGTCCCGGGCAGTCACCGGTGGCCCGACCGCGCCCGACCGGGCAGCGAGCAGCTCGCCACCCCGGTCGCCCCCGAGCAGATCGCGTTCGCCGAGATGCCGGCCGGCGCCGCGGTGATCTACTCGGGCGGCACGATCCACGGAGGTGGGGCGAACGTCACCGATATCCCGCGACGCGCCGCCCACCTGTCGTACACCCTCGGCTGGCTGCGCACCGAGGAGAACAACTACCTGTCGGCGCCACCCGCCTACGCAGCGACGCTGCCCCGGCTCGCACAGGAGCTCCTCGGCTACGCGATCCACGACTCGATCGGACGGGGCGGCGGCTACCTCGGCATGGTCCGCATGCAGGACCCGGTCGACCTCCTCGCCCGCGGCGAGCTCTGAACGGGGCGCTGCGGGCTCAGGGCCGGGGCGCGAGCGCGAGGAGGTGCGCGAGGTCCAGTGCGAGCGTGGCCGCGGTGATCGCGGTCGGGTCGCCCGGCGCGTCGAGGAGGGGCGCCACCTCCACGTGGTCGGCCCCCACCACCCGCAGCCCGGCCAGCCCGTACAGGAGCTGGCGGGCCTGGCGGGCCGTCGGGCCCCCCACCACCGGCGTGCCGGTACCGGGTGCCGACGCCGGGTCAAGGAAGTCGATGTCGACCGAGACGTAGACGGGATGGTCGCCGACGATCGCCCGGATCTCGTCG
>VGBI01000024.1 GCA_016870595.1 Actinomycetota bacterium | reverse complement strand
GGCGCAGGGCGCCGTACCGGGCGTAGGGTTCGGCGAAGAAGCCGGGGGCGAAGGGGTCGAGCCCGAGCCCGGGGGGGCCGGGTCGCTCCGGGTCGACGGTCCCCACGGCCCGGAGTCGACGGTCGGTCCGTTCGATTCCCATCCGGCCCGGTTCGGCCCGGTCCGGTATACCCTTCTACACCCGCATCATCGGCCACAGCAACCACACCGACCGGGCCGGAGGTGGCGACCGGCCGGTGACGGGACCGTCGCAGGGAGCACCGCGTGAGCGAGATCGTCGAAGTCGTCGGCCGGGAGATCCTCGACTCCCGGGGCAACCCCACCGTCGAGGTGGAGGTGGTGCTCGGCAGCGGCGCCCGGGGCCGGGCCGCGGTCCCGAGCGGCGCGAGCACCGGCGCCCACGAGGCGGTCGAGCTGCGCGACGGGGGGCCCCGCTACGGGGGCAAGGGGGTCCGGGCCGCGGTCGGGCACGTCAACACGGAGATCGCCGACGCCGTGCTCGGCCTCGAGGCGACCGACCAGCGCGGCCTCGACGACGAGCTCTGCCGCCTCGACGGCACACCCGGCAAGGGGCGCCTCGGGGCCAATGCGATCCTCGGGGTGTCGCTCGCGGTGGCCCATGCCGCCGCGGCCGACGCCGGGCTGCCGCTGTTCCGCTACGTCGGTGGCACCAACGCGACGGTGCTCCCCATGCCGCTGATGAACGTGTGCAACGGCGGGGCCCACGCCGACAGCAACGTCGACATCCAAGAGTTCATGCTCGCACCGGTCGGCGCCGCGACGTTCGGTGAGGCGCTGCGGTGGGGAACCGAGACCTACCACGCCCTCCGGGCCATCCTGCACGAGCGGGGCCTCGCCACCGCGCTCGGCGACGAGGGTGGGTTCGCGCCGAACCTCCCGCGCAACGAGGACGCGCTGGTGCTGCTCGTCGCCGCGATCGAGCGGGCCGGCTACGAGCCGGGCACCGAGATCGCCCTCGCACTCGACGTCGCCGCGACCGAGCTCCACCGCGACGGCACCTACGTGCTCGACGGTGAGGGCACCTCGTTCCCGGGGACGGCGTTCGCCGACTTCCTCGCCGGGCTGTGCGACCGGTACCCGATCGTGTCGATCGAGGACGGCATGAGCGAAGACGATTGGGACGGCTGGCGCGAACTCACGGCTCGCATCGGCGACCGCGTCCAGCTCGTCGGCGACGACCTCTTCGTCACCAACCCGGAGCGGGTCGCGCTCGGGATCCAGCGGAAGGTCGCGTCGTCGATCCTCGTGAAGGTCAACCAGATCGGCTCACTCACCGAGACCCTCGACACGGTCGAGCTCGGCCGTCGCCACGGGCTCACGTCGGTGATGTCGCACCGCAGCGGCGAGACCGAGGACGCCACCATCGCCGACCTCGCGGTCGCGACCAACTGCGGGATGATCAAGACCGGGGCGCCGGCCCGCAGCGACCGGGTCGCGAAGTACAACCAGCTCCTGCGGATCGAGGAGCAGCTCGGCCCGGTGGCGCAGTACCTCGGCGGCGCTGCACTCGCAGGTGCTGCCCCGCCGGGCGGGGACTGACGCCGGTGGCCCCGCCGCGTCGCCCGGCCGCCCCTGCGCCGCGACCCCGCCGTCGCAGGGTCGGCGTGGTGGTGCTGCTCGTGCTGGTGAGCGTGGCCGTGCTGTTCGCGTTCGTGTACCCGACCCGGACCTACTTCGGCCAGCGCCGCACCGTGGTCGAGGCCGAGCGCCGCCTCGAGGTCCTGGAGTCGCACGCCCAGGAGCTGCGGCGCGAGAACGCGCGGCTCGGGCGCGACGCCGAGGTCGAGTGGCGGGCCCGGGAGGACTTCGGCATGGTCCGCCCCGGGGAGACCCCGTACGTGCTGGTGCCGGCGCCACCCCCGACCCTGCCCTGATCGCAGCCCGTACACTCCGGCCGGTGGGGGCCACGATCGCGGACCGGGCATCGGTCGCCGCACTGCTCGGGCGGGAGCCCACGGCGGAGTTCGACGTGGTCGTGCGCCGCCGCGCCGGGACCCCGGTGGTGATCCGCAACGCCCCGCTGACCCGGGACGGCGTGCCGATGCCCACGCGCTACTGGCTCGTCGACCCCGAGTGGAACCGGGCGGTGGGCCGGCTCGAGGCCGCGGGCGGGGTCCGGGCGGCCCAGCGCGACGTGGACCCCGAGGCGCTCGCCGCCGCCCACCGCGCCTACGCGGCCGACCGTGACGCCGCCGTTCCTCCCGACTGGACCGGGCCCCGGCCCGACGCCGGGGTGGGCGGCACCCGCCGCGGCGTCAAGTGCCTGCACGCCCACGTGGCCGTCCGGCTCGTCGGCGTGCCCGACCCGGTGGGCGACTGGGCGTTGGACCGGCTCACCCCCGACCTCCGTCGCGACCTCGTGCCGGCGCTCCGGGGCGCCGTGGAGGTGGGCGGGTGACCCGGCGGCTCGGTGCGGTCGACATCGGCACCAACTCGGTGCGCCTCCTCGTCGCCGACGTCGACGGCTCCGGGGCCGCGGCCCAGGTCGCCACGGTCGAGCGGCGCATGCGGATCACCCGCCTGGGCCAGGGCGTCGACGGGGCCCGTCGCCTCCACCCGGATGCGATCGCCCGGACCCTGGCCGTGCTCGACCAGTACGGCGCCGTCGCGCGCGACCTCGGGGTCGAGACGCTGCGGGCCACCGCAACGAGCGCGGCCCGCGACGCGACCAACCGCAACGACCTCTTCGGTCCGGCCGAGGCGGCGCTCGGCGTGCGGCCCGAGCTCCTCGCCGGCACGGAGGAGGCCCGCCTGTCGTTCCTCGGGGCCACCGCAGGGCTCGGCCCCGACGCCGCGCCGTTCCTGGTCGTCGACATCGGCGGTGGCTCCACCGAGTTCGTCCTCGGGACCGACGCCCCCGAGGCGCTCTGCTCGGTCGACATGGGCTGCGTGCGCATCACCGAGCAGTTCCTCCACTCCGATCCCCCCGCTCCCGAGGAGCTCTCGGCCGCGGTGTCGGTGGTGCGGGACCACCTCACCGACGTCGAGCGCGCGATCCCCGGTCTGCGCGACGCCCGCACGCTCGTGGGGCTGGCCGGGACCGTCAGCACGGTCGCGACGGTCGAGCAGGGTCTGGCGGAGTACGACCGTGACCGGATCCACCACTTCCGGTTGACCCGCGCCGCGATCGAGGACGTCTTCCGCACCCTCGCGACGGAGGCCGCCGCCGACCGCCGGCACAACCCGGGGCTCGAGCCCGAGCGGGTCGACGTGATCGTCGGTGGGGTCGTCGTGCTCGCAGGGGTGATGCGGGCGTTCGAGTTCCCCGAGCTGCTGGTCTCGGAGGAGGACATCCTCGACGGGCTGGTGCGGGACCTCGCCGACCGCTGACCGGCCGGTCGGGCACCCCGCACGGAGATCCACCACTTCGCGTCCGTCGGTCAGCAGTATGCGGGCGTGGAACTCGCCGGATTCCTCGCCGCGCTGGACCGACTCACCGCCGACGACCTCGCGCTGGTCGCCAAGTCGCTCGACAACGAGTCGATGGCCGACGAGGTCGACTGGTGGCGCGCCACCATCGCGTTGGACCGGGCGCTACGCCACGCCCGCACCACACGCGCGGCCGGCCTGGCCGCGGCGCAGGCCGCGGCCATCGTGCAGGCGCGGGCCGCGACGGCGGGGATCGGCCCCGACTCGGTGGCCCCGGTCGTGCGCTCCGCGGCCGACGTCGCCCGGGGCTGCGCCGCCGGTCCGGCGGCCCGGCCCATCGTGGCGCTGCTCCTCGAGCCCTGGTCGGCGGTGCTCCCCGCCTCCTGACGTCCCGGACCCGGTCGGCTCCCGGCCGGATCCCTAGGATGCGGGCCGTGACCACCACCGATCGTCTGCTCCTCGGGCCCGGGCCCGGCAACCCCTATCCCGAGGCCGTGGCCGGGCTCGCCCGTCCCCTGCTCGGGCACATGGACCCCGAGTTCATCGCCGTCCTCGACGAGACCATGGCGCGTCTGCGCACCGTGTACCGGACCGCCAACCCGCTGACCCTCCCGATCAGCGGCACCGGGTCGGCGGGCATGGAGGCCTGCTTCGTCAACCTGCTCGAGCCGGGCGACACCGCGATCGTGGGCGCCAACGGCGTGTTCGGCGACCGCATGTGCGAGGTCGCCCGCCGGTGCGGCGCCGAGGTCGTGCGCATCGAGGGGGAGTGGGGTCGGGCCCTCGACCCGCAGCGGCTCCTCGACGCCCAGCGGGCCCATCCACACGCGCGCCTCGTCGCCGTCGTCCACGCCGAGACCAGCACCGGGGTCCGCAACGAGGTTGCGCCGCTCCGGGCCCTCCAGGACACCGACACCCTGTTCGTGCTCGACGCGGTCACGTCGCTCGCCGGGATCCCGGTCGAGATCGACGCCTGGGGTGTCGACGCGGCCTACTCGGCCACCCAGAAGTGCCTCGGCGTGCCGCCGGGCCTGTCGCCGGTGACCTTCTCGCCCCGGGCCGTGGCCCGGGTCCAGAGCCGGGCGACGCCGGCCCAGAGCTGGTACCTCGACCTCGCCCTGATCGCGAGCTACGTCGCGGGGTCGGCGCGGGTGTACCACCACACCGCACCGGTCTCGATGGTGTTCGCGCTGCACGCCGCGCTCGGGGCGATCCTCGAGGAGGGGCTCGAGGCGGTGTGGGCCCGCCACGCCGCGGTGGGGGCCCACCTGCACGACGCGCTCCCCGAGATGGGCTTCCCGCTGCTCGCCCAGGAGGGGCACCGGCTGCCCGAGCTCACGACGGCCTGGCTCCCCGACGGCCTCGACGACGCCGCCCTGCGGCGCGCGCTCCTCTCGGACTACGGCATCGAGATCGGCGGCGGGCTCGGGCAGTTCGCCGGGAAGGCCTGGCGGTTCGGGTTCATGGGCCACTCGGCGCGCGAGCGCTCTGTCGTCACCCTCCTCGGCGCGCTCCGCGACCTGCGCTGATCCCGGGCCCGACCCCGGTCAGGGCCGGGCGAGGAACTCGGCGCGGTAGAAGGCCAGCTCGCCGATCGAGTCCTGCACGTCGAGCAGGGCCCGGTGGGTCTCGCGCTTGGGTGGGCGCCGCCGGTACACCTCGGGAGCCCAGCGTCGGCACAGCTCCTTGAGCGTCGAGACGTCGATGCTGCGGTAGTGCAGGTGGGCCTCGAGCTCGGGCAGGTACGCGTCGAGGAAGCGCCGGTCGACGCCGATCGAGCTGCCGCACAGCGGGACGGTGCGGGGCGCAGGCACGTGGCCCTGCACGTAGGCGAGGGCCTGGGCGCCGGCGTCGGCCAGCGACAGGGTCGACGCCTCGATCGCCGGGAGCAGGCCCGACCGGGTGTGCATGCCCCGGACCACGTCGTCCATGAGGGCGAGGGCCGAGGCGGGCTGGTGCACCACGAGGTCGATGCCCTCGTCGACCGGCCGGAGCTCGAGGTCGGTGACCAGCACGGCGATCTCGACGATGACGTGCCAGCGCACGTCGAGGCCGGTCATCTCGAGGTCGAGCCAGACCAGGCGGCCAGCGTCGGGCTCCCCGGGCGGTTCGGCCCCGCGGTCGGCGGCGGGCTCGGAGGGCTCGGGGGTGGGCATGGGGGCACGCTAGACGGGTGGTGTCCCGGCCGACGGACTGCCCGCCCGTGCACGGCGGTCGGCGGGTGGATTACGGTCCCGCGTGTGCGTCGATCGGTGTCGCTGACCGGACCCCGGGTGGAGTTGCGCGGCCTGCGGGCCGACGACTGGGAGCAGTGGCGCGCGGTGCGCACGCGCAGCCGGCACTGGCTCGAGCGCTGGGAGCCGCGGGCGGAGCCCGGGAGTCCCGACCCGGTCGCGCGTCGCGACGCCTTCGTCGCCCGCTGCGGCTCGTGGGAGCGCCAGCGGGCGTTCGACACCGCGTACGGGTTCGGGATCTTCCTGCGGGGTGGCGAGCTCGTCGGTGAGGTCGGCCTCGGCACGGTGCTGCGCGGGCCGTTCCAGTCGGCCTACGTGGGGTACTGGGTCGACGAGGCCCACGCCGGGAACGGGTACGTCCCCGAGGCGGTCGTCCTGACCCTGCGCTACGCGTTCGAGGAGCTCAGCCTGCACCGGATCGAGGCGGTGATCGTGCCCCGCAACGCCCGGAGCCGCCGGGTCGTCGACAAGCTCGGCCTGCGGGCCGAGGGGATCGCCGAGCGGTTCCTCCAGATCCAGGGCGTGTGGGAGGACCACCTGCGCTACGCCATCACCGCCGACGAGTGGGCCGCCCGGCGCCGGGGGCTCGAGCGGGCCTTCCTCGGCCGTCGCCTCACCGCCGTCGAAGGCGCTCGTTGAAGTAGCCCCGGCCGAACGACCACGCCTGACGCTCGAGCTCCACGGCGATCGCGGCGTCGAAGTCGGTGTGCCAGGGCGCCTCACGCACGGTTGCGTGGACCCGGTCCATCAGGTCGCGGGGAACGGCTGCGGCCTTCCCGGCGAGGGTCACCGCCGCCTCGAGCAGCTCGTCGTCGGGCACGCAGCGCCACGCGAGCCCGAGCGCGACCGCCCGCTCGCCGTCGACCGACTCGCCGAACATCGTCATGGCCGCAGTGGTCTGGGGGCCGACCAGCCGATCGAGCATCCACACGTGCCCGCCCCCGGGGTGGAGCCCGATTGCGGCGAAGCGGGTGTCGAACCAGGCGTCCGGCGTGGTGAGGCGGACGTCGCAGGCAAGGGCGAGGTTCATCCCCGCGCCCACGGCCGGCCCGTTGACCGCGGCCACGGTCGGAAGGGGTGTCTCGCGGAAGGCGAGGAAGCCCCGGTAGATCTCGCGCACGTCGGTCGGGTCGCCCCCCGCCTCGGCGGTGAGCCGGGTGAGGTTCCCGAGGTCGGCGCCGGAGCAGAACACGGTCCCGGCGCCGGTCAAGACCAGTGCGCCCACCGACTCGTTGCGCTCGAGGTCCTCGAGCGTGACGAGTAGCTCGGCGATCATCTCCGGGCTCAGCGCGTTCTTCCGGTCGGCGTCTTCGATGGTGAGCACCGCAACCCGCTCACGACGTTCGGTGTGCAGCGGCATGGTGCCTCCTCACGGTTCGGGGACCGCCCGACCCTAGGCGCGGGGCCTCGGGGCCGACCCTGTGCCGATGGCCGCGAGGGGTAGGGTCCGGGCCGGAGGGGCCGGGTCCGGAGTCCGGCGTGGTGCATGGACGCTCGAACCCGCCACCGCGCATCGATCCCGGCCCTCGTGCTCGCACTGGCGCTCCTGGGCGCCGCCTGCGGAGGGGGGGCTCCGAGGGCGCCGCCCCCGACCGCCGGGCCGCGTCGGCCACCGAGGCGACGACCTCCGGGACCGACGGCGCGGCGACCCCGCCGACGACAGCGGCGTCACCCGCCGGCACCCCGTCGACGGCCGACCCCGCGACCGCCACCCAGATCGTGGTGGTGGTGGCCGAACCCGACCCGGGTCGCTGGGAGATCCGGCCGACCGATCTGTCGGCGACGGCCACGACCCCGGTCCAGGTCACGGCCCAGGTCAGGCTGGCGGGATTCCGACCGATCGAGCCCACCGAGCCGGTGCCCGCCGACGCCGGGAACGCTCGGGATGCCGACGACCCCGGGCTCCCGTGGGTGGCGATCGGTGGCGTGGTCGTCGGCATCGGCGTGTTCCTCCTCCTGGTCCTCGCCGTGCGGGTGCTCCGGCGCCGCCCCGGCGACCACGGATCGGACCCCACCGGCTGAGCGCCCCGCCGTTCCCCGGAATGACTGTCACACCCGGACGCGAGGATCACCTCGTGGGCGAAGCGGACGACACAGCGAGATGCGCAGCGAGTGACCCGGCGAGCGCCCCGGCGAGCGACCCGGCGAGGGCCGAGCTCGGCGTCGAGGGGTTCGCGGCCGCAGCCCGGTGCCTTGCCGCCGCGACCCGGGCCGCCGGCCTTGTGGTCCCGGCGTTCCGCTCGCCCCCGCGCACGCCCGAGGTGGCCCGGAGCCTCCGGCGCTTCCCCGGGGGGGTCGTGGTGTCAGTGCGGCGTCGGGGCCGACCGGCCGAGGTGGTGGTCGCCGACATGGTCGAGGGCGTGGTCGCAGCCAACCGGCTCGAGGGCGACGCCGCGCTCCGGGCCCGGACCCACCTCGCAGCTGCGGTTGCGGGCGCAGCGGCGCCGACCCCGGACCCGGCCCGCCCGGTTGCGGGTGGAGATGCCCTAGCCTCCGAGCGGGCCCGGGTGGTGGAACGGAAGACACGGGCGGCTTAAACCCGCCTGCTCCGCAAGGGGCGTGAGGGTTCGACTCCCTCCCCGGGCACACGCTGACCTGGGGTGTCGTGCTCTGAAGGGACTCGGGGAGGTCGCCCCCTGGAGGTCCTTCTCCCGATTTGCTCACGCTTTGCGAAGGCACTCCGGCATGCGGGGCCACGTGCACCGGCGGGGAGCAACCTGGACGCACGTCGTGGACGTCGGGCGTGACCAGGCCACGGGCTGGCGCCGTCAGCAGACTAAGGGCGGGTTGCGCACCAAGAAGGACGCCGAGCGGGCATTGGCTGGGACCATGCGGACCCTCGACGGGGGCACTCACGTGGCCCGGGATCCGCAGACGCTCGGCGAGTGGATCGAACGCTGGCTCGAGACGATGGTGCCCAAGGTCCGGGCGTCGACCCTGCGGGACTGCCGCAACGGCCTCCAGCGAGTGAGCGACCGCCTCGGCTCAGTCCAGCTCCAGCCTCTTCGGCCCCTCGACCTCGAGGAGCTGTGCGCCGACCTGCTGCGGGAGGGGAAGCGCTACGGCGGCGGCCTCGCCCCCAAAAACGGTCCGCAACGTGCACATCGCAATCCGGCGGTCGCTGGCCGACGCGCAGCGCTTCGGGCTGGTGTCGCGCAACGTCGCCACCCTGGTGAAGCCGCCGGTGCCCCAGCGAGCCGAGTCCACGGCGTAGCCGTCATCGCGTGTTCGGGCTGCGGTGCGAACGCCCTGCGAGTCAGTGCGAGCGAGGTTGAACGGGAGGCCCGGAGAGGTCGAATGGGAGGTCAGCAGCGCACAGCACTCGGCGGCCGCCCGAAGGCCGTGTGCGTCAGGACGGATAGCGGTTCCAGCCGAAGCAGCGGTCGGAGCGCGTCCGGTCGGCGGGCGCGAACTCGGTGCCGAGGGTGTACGCAACGGGAAAGAGGCCGACCTGGGATTGACCGTCGTCGGGGATGCCGAGGAGTTCGGCCATCTCGGTTTCGCGGTAGAGGTGGATGGTGGTCCACGCGCTGCCGAGGCCGCGGCTGCGGAGCGCGAGGTGGAAGCTCCACACCGCGGGGAGTACCGAGCCCCACCGGCTTGCGGACTGGAACGTGCTCATGTCGCCGTAGCGGAGTCCGATCGTGGGCACCACGAGCACGGGCACCTCACCGAGGTGCTCGGCGAGATGGGCCACCGAGGCGGCGACCCGATCGTCGGCGGGCGGTGCGGCGGCCTCGGCGCCGCGATCCCGGGCGGCGTGGTCGGCCATGCCGGCGCGATAGATGGCGGCCATCTCGCAGCGAAGGTCGGGGTCGTCGACGAGCACCCAACGCCAGTCCTGCCCGTTGGAGCCGTTGGGGGCCTGGAAGGCGAGGCGCAGGCACTCCTCCACCACGGAGCGGGGCACGGGGCGGCTCAGGTCGAGGCGGCGGCGGACGGCGCGGGTCGTGGTGAGCAGCTCGTCGATCGTCAGCGGGAGGACGGGGTGTGGGCCCATCGGCGCAGGGTAACCCGCCCGAGGCGATCCTCAGGTCTTGGGTACGGTGGCGTCAATGCGGGTTCAAGAGATACCGGAGGGCGACGTTGCGGCTGTGGTGCAGACCGGCCCTGGCGTGCTGGAGCTGGAGCGCTTCGCGGTCCCGGCGATCGGCCCCGATGACGCCCTGCTCCAGGTAGAGGCCTGCGGTATCTGTGGGACCGACGCCGAGACGTTCAGCGGGGCGGTGCCGCTGCGGTATCCGGTGATCCCGGGCCACGAGCCGGTGGGACGGATCGTCGCGATCGGTGACCGGGCGGCGGCGCGCTGGAGGATCGGGGTGGGCGATCGCGTGGTGCTGCAGGCCGACCTCGGCTGTGGCCGCTGCGGCGGCTGCCTGCGCGGTGACCAGTGCCGGGTCGAGCCGGGCACGTTGGGCTTCATCCCCACGACGCGACCGCCGTCGTTGTGGGGCGGATACGCCGAGATGCTGTACCTCCCCTCGGGCGCAGTGCCGCACCGCGTCCCCGACCACGTGCCGCTCCGGGTCGCGGCCCTTTACAACGCCCTCGGCGCCGGGTTCGCGTGGGCGGTCCACGCACCCGGCCTCCGCTACGGCGCCACCGTCGCCGTGCTCGGACCCGGCCAGCGCGGGCTCGCGAGCGTGGTCGCCACCCGGGCCGCGGGAGCAGCGTTCGTCGCGGTCACCGGCCTCGGCTTGCGCGACGGGCACAAGCTCGCACTGGCGGCGGAGCTCGGCGCTGATGCGGTGATCGACGTCGAGCAGGACGACCCCGTGGATCGGGTGCTTGCGGCGACGGGTGGCGAGGGCGTCGACGTCGTCGTCGACACGACGCCGCACGCCACCGGTCCCGTGCTCGACGCGCTGCGGATGGTGCGGACGGGCGGCACCGTGGTCCTCGGCGGGCTGAAGGGCGCCGGCCATCGCGTCGACGGCTTCCCGGTCGACGACGTTGCGCTGCGGCGGCTGCGTCTGGTCGGCGTGCGTGCCGTCGACCACCGGAGCTTCGCACATGCGGTCCGCCTCCTCGAACGTCCACCGGCCGCGCTCGCCGCCATGCACACGCACCACTTCGGGCTTGACCGCGCTGCGGACGCGGTGCGGTGCCTTACCGATCCCTCGAAGGACGCGATCGCGATCACCATCGAGCCCGGCGCGTGATCCCAGCGGTGTCGGGCGCAGCCCGCCGAAAGAGGACGGACCTATGTCGACGGAGCTCTACGACAAGGTCGCCGTGGTCACGGGCGCGGCCAGCGACATCGGTCTCGCCCTGTGTGCGCGCTTCCTCGCCGAAAGGATGCGCATCGTGATGGCCGATGTGGAGGAGGCCCGGCTGGTGGCGGAGGCCGATCGGCTGGCCGGATCCGGTGACGTCGTCGCGGTCCCGATCGACGTCGCCGATCCCGATGCGGTGCGCGCGCTCGCCGACGCCACGCTCGATCGCTACGAGGCCGTCCATCTCGTGTGCAACAACGCCGGCGTCGCGCCGGCGGGGCCGATGCTGGTGACCCAGCCGCGCAACTGGCAGTGGACCGTGGGTGTCAACCTCCTGGGGGTTGCCTACGGCGTCGCTGCGTTCGCCCCGATCCTCGTCGCCCAGGGGGGACACATCGTCAACACCGCAAGCGAGGCGGGCCTCGTCACCTCGGCCACGATTGGGATGTACTGCGCGACGAAGCACGCAATGGTTGGCCTGTCGGAGTCGCTGTGCCGGGAGCTCGACGGCAGCGGAGTCGGGGTGAGCGTACTGAGTCCAAGCGTCGTCGCCATGCGCTTCGCACCGTGTCCACCGCCGGGTGACGAGCTCGCCCACGTGCGCCAGTCTGAGGGCGTCGAACGGATCGTTCAGGTGCTGCACTTCCTCGAGTGCGATCCCCAGGAGTGCTGGGACGAGCTCTTCGCCGAGCGCAGGAGGGGATCGAAGCGAGTAGGGTCACCAAGCTCGCCGTGCAGGCGGCGTTCATCCCCACGAACCATGGCACCGACGACTACACCGACCAGCTCTGCTGAGAGACGACGCGACGTGGACGATGTCCTCGGGTGCCACGCCACCGCCCACCTCGTGGGCGGCGGCTGAGCGGGAGCGTATGGGCGTGCGGGCATGGCAGGTCCAGGGTGTGGGCGAGCCTGGCCGGGTGGTCCGGGCGGTGGACCTCGCCGTGCCGACCCCTGGGCCCGGTGAGGTCCGTCTGGCGGTGCGGGTGGCGGGGCTCGGTCTGCCCGACGCACTGATGTGCCGAGACGCCTACGCGATCGCCCCACCTCGGCCGTTCGTTCCCGGTCAGGAGGTCTGTGGTGTGGTCGATGCCGTGGGCGCTGGCGTCGACTTCCAGCCGGGGACGCGGCTCATGGCGGTGACCAACTTCTTCGACGGTCGCGGCGGTCTCGCCGAGTTCGCGATCGCTCGTGTCGAGTCGTGCTACCGGGTCCCCGACGACATGGACGACGTCGCCGCAGCGACCCTGCGGATCGGCTTCGGTACGGCATGGATCGGACTCGTCCGACGCGCGGCGCTGCGTCCGGGTGAGCACGTGCTCGTGCTCGGGGCGGCGGGTGGGACGGGTGCGGCGGCGGTGCAGCTCGCCCGGGCCCTCGGTGCGTCGGTCATCGGCGTGGCGGCGGGTCCCGAGAAGAGTAGGTTCTGCGCCCGTCTGGGGGCCGACGTCGTCATCGACCGTTGGGTGGACGACGTGGTGGCCGCCGTCCTTGACACGACCGACGGTCGGGGCGTCGATGTGGTGTACGACCCGGTCGGGGGCTCGGCCGGTGGCGCCACCGTGCGATGCCTCGCACCGCAGGGCCGGTTGCTCGCCGTGGGCTTCGCCTCCGGATCGTGGGCCGACGTCGACGTCTGGGAGCTTGTGCGTCGGCACGGGTCGCTCATCGGGGTGTACGCCGGCGGTCTCGCCCGATCCGACAATGAGGCCGACCACGAGGCGTTGTTGGCGATGGTCGCGTCGGGGCGCGTGCATTGCACGGCGACCGAGATTCCGTTCGCGACGGTGCCGGAGGCGCTCGACGCGCTTGCGCACGGCGCAGTGATGGGCAAGCTCGTGACCTGCGTGGCTGCGGCCTGATCGCAGATATTGGAATCTCTCGACCCGAGGAGACGATGATGGACGTAACGAAGCGCTACCGGACCGTGGCCTGGGCGACGGGCGTCGTGGGGAGCGCCGCGCTGAAGCGGATCATCGCGCACCCGCAGCTCGACCTCGTCGGAGTGAAGGTCTACAGCGACGACAAGGCCGGTCGTGACGCCGGCGAGCTCGTCGGGCTGCCACCCACCGGCGTCGTTACCACGATGGACGTCGACGAGATCCTCGCGCTCCGACCCGACTGCATCGTCTACTCGCCGATGCCGTGGGACACCGCAGAGATGGCCCGCATCCTGCGGGGCGGGACGCATATCGTGACGCCGTGCCCGTTCTGGTTCCCGTTCATCCAGGACCCGGAGACGACCGCGCTGCTCACGGAGGCGTGTCGCGACGGCGGCACGAACCTCCACGCCTCGGGCACCAACCCCGGCGGTATCGCGGAGCGCTTCCCGCTCACCTTCAGCGGTTGGTGCAACCGCATCGACCGGATCACGATGACCGAGTACGGAGACTGCCGCGACTACGGATCGGTCGGTGTGATCCGCGAGCTGATGAACCTCGGCAAGACGCCCGAAGAGGCCATGAACAACCCGATCAAGGAGGCGCTCACCAGCTTCTGGTACGAGCCGATCGAGATGATCGCCGAAGGGCTCGGAAGTGAGATCGTCGACTACGCGCAGCACCACGACTTCATCCTCGCCGCCGAGCCGATCGAGACCGCCGTCGGCACCATCGAGGCCGGCACGATCGGCCTGAACCACTACCGCCACGTCGGGCGCACGCGCGAGGGTACCGAGATTGTGCAGGAGCAGGTGTGGTTCATGGACGACCTATCCATGGGCCGACTCGAATCCCGTATGGACATCCCACGCGCGTCTGGCTGGCGGATCCACGTCGAAGGTGACGTGGAGCTCGTGGTCGACGTCGAGGTCGCGCCCGACCTCACCCAGCCCGAGAAGACTGCGCAGGGGATGAGCACGGTCGGGTTCCACTGCGTGAACGCCGTCCCCGACGTGTGCGATGCGCCGGACCCCGGCATCAAGACCTACCTGGACCTGCCCATGACCACCGGTCGGATAGGCACCCACCGCACCCGGCGCTGACGGCTGCCGCACCACGCCGGAGGAGGCGCCATGACCTCGGCCGCTCTCGACGAGCTCGACATCCACTCGACCGAACGCTACGAGCGCGAGGGGTACCCCTGGCGGGCGTGGGACCTGCTGCGGGACACGGCGCCGGTGTTCTGGTATGCGCGTGACGACATCGAGCCGTTCTGGGCGATTACCCGGTACGACGACGTGCACTTCGTCGGCTCGAACGACCGGCTGTTCGTCAACGGTGGCCCGCGCCTGCGCCTCGCGACCCGTGACGAGGACGAAGGGATGCGGGCCCGTTACCGGATCCGCAACGAGCAGTTCGGCTGGGACGTCGACGAGGTCCCGGACCTCGTCTACATGGACAAGCCGCGCCACACGAAGTTCCGTAATCTCGAGGCCCGGTCGTTCACCCCCCGGGCCATGCGCGGGCTCGAGGCGCACCTGGCGCAGTACGCCGAGCGGTTCGTGGGCGAGTTCGCCCAGCTCCTCGAGGCGAACGGCTCCGCGGACCTGGTTGAGGACTTCTCGGTCATGCTGCCGCTCGCCACGATGTGCGATCTCGTCGGGCTCCCGGTCGACGACTGGGAGCGGGTGCACCAGTACTTCGGCTTCGGGTTCAGCCTGCGCAAGGCGATGATGCGCGCCGCACTCCCGGGCGAGACCTACGACGAGCTGCGCCTGCGGAAGGGCACCGAGCTCTTCCGGTACTGCCAGGAGATCGCCGACCGCGGGCGGGCGGATGACTCCGGCGGGCTCCTCTCGCGCATCGCCACGGGGGAGGTCGACGGATGCCCGCTCACCGACCAGCAACTCCACGGGTACGTGTTGCTCCTCCTCGCCGCCGGGAACGAGACCACCCGTAACGCCACCACGGGTGGGGTGATCGCACTCCTGCAGCACCCCGACCAGCTCGTACGGCTGTGCGCCGATCCGGAGCTCGTCGAGCCGGCGGTGGAGGAGATCCTGCGCTGGACCTCGCCGGTCATCCAGTTCGCCCGGACCGCGACGGCCGACGTCGCGCTGCACGGCCGGCGGATCCGCGCGGGCGATACGGTGGGAGTGTTCTACCCGGTGGCCAACCGCGACGAGCGGGCCTTTGCCGATCCCTACTGCTTCGACGTCGGGTGCTTCGACGTCGGGCGCTGGCCCAACTCCCACCTCGCGTTCGGGCATGGGGCGCACTTCTGCCTCGGTGCCAACCTCGCACGCTGGGAGCTGCGTGCGGTCCTCCGGGTGCTCCTCTCGCTACTGCCCCGACTTGAGCTCGTCGGCGAGCCGACCCGCTTCGGGCACCTCCACCTCGGCGCCCTGCAGCGCCAGATCGTGCGACGCCGGGCGTGAGTCCGATGGTGAGTCCGACGAAAGGAGTACAACGTTGAAGCTCGATGGCAGGGTGGCGCTCATATCGGGGGGCGCCCGGGGACTGGGCCTCGCGATGGCCGAGGTCTTCGTGGGCGAGGGCGCACGGGTGATGATCGCCGATGTGCTCGACATCGAGTCGGCGGAGGCGGCCCAGCGGCTCGGCAACGGGGCGGCGTGGGTCCACCTCGACGTCACCGACGAGACGGAGTGGGATCGCGCAGTCACCACGACGGTCGAGCGCTTCGGGCACCTCGACGTGCTGGTCAACAATGCGGGGACGGCAGAGGGTGCGCCGCTGTGGGAGATGTCGGCGGAGAGCTACCGGCGCGTGATCGACGTGAACCAGGTGGGAGTGTTCCTGGGAATGAAGGCGGTCGTGGCCGCCATGACGGCGGCGGGTCGGGGCTCGATCATCAATATCTCGTCGATGGACGGCCTGGTCGGCGTGCCGCGCATCATCTCCTACGTGGCCAGCAAGTGGGCGGTGCGGGGTATGACGAAGGCCGCGGCGATGGAGCTGGCACCGCGCAACATCCGGGTCAACTCAATCCACCCGGGCAACGTACACACGCTGCTCGCCGCGGTTCCGGGGCAGGACCGGGCGCCCGTGCGAGCGATGATCGAGACTGCGACCAAGCGTCACGCGCCCATGGGGCGAGTGGGCGAGGCATCCGAGATCGCGTCCATGGCGGTGTTCCTCGCGTCGGATGACAGCTCGTACTCGACCGGCTCGGAGTTCGTCGCCGACGGCGGCTTCACTGCCGGCTATCCGGGTCCGGGGTCAGCCGACCCGTTCTGAACCTGAGGTGACCGCCCTGTGGTGAGCCAAGTGCGGTCAGCGCGTGGCAACCTCGTAGTCGGCCGGGTCGATGGTGGCGGTGCGGTCGTGGAACTCCCTCATCGAGAAGGGCCATTGGGTGACGATGCGACCCGAGGGGGTGCGGTAGTAGCCGTTGCACCCGAAGTTCCACACGGGGATGTCGGCGATCGCCCGCTGCACGTCGTCGTTGAAGCGCGCCATCGGCTCCGGGCGCACGTCGACCCACGCGAGGTGCTCGTCGAGGAGTCGGCGGACGTGGCCGAGGATGTGTTCCACCTGGTACTCGATCATCGTGAGGATTGAGCCGTTGTTCGTGTTGGGTCCGTAGAGCATGAAGAGGTTCGGGAACCCGGCCGTGGTGATGCCCAGGTATGCGGTCGCACCGTCGTTCCAAGCGTCGTCGATCCTCGTGCCGTTGCGACCGACCACGTCGATCGCCGACAGGTACCTGGTGGCGGCGAACCCGGTCGCGAGGACGATGGTGTCGACGACCCGCTCCTGTCCGTCGTCGGTTACGACGCTGTGGGGCGTGATCCGGAAGACGGGCTCGGTGACGAGCTCGAGGTTGGGCTCGTTGAAGGCCGGGTAGTACACGTTCGACATGAGCGGCCGCTTGCAGCCGAAGGGATGCTGTGGCCGCAGCTTCTCCCGCACGACCGGGTCGTTCACCTGATCGATCGCTTGGTTGACCGCGGCAACCGAGAGCGCCAGCTTCTCGGTGTTGGTGAAGGTCATGCCCTTGTTCATCGAGTCCTCGACCTCGCGGCGGAATTCGAGGATCGGGGTCGGGTCGTGGCGGAACGCCTCAAGCTGCCCGGCCGTATACGGCGTGTCGATCTTCGGGGTGACCCAGTTCGCCGTGCGTTGGAACAGGTGCACTATGCCGGCCTGCTTCCGGATCTCGGGCACGAACTGCACGGCCGACGCGGCGGAGCCGATCACGGCGACGCGTTCGCCGGTGAGATCGTGGTCCCAGTTCCACTGCGCCGAGTGGAACAGCGTCCCGGCGAAGTCGTCGAGCCCGTCGATGTCGGGCCAGGCCAGGTCGTTGAACATGCCGATCGCGCTGACCACGACGTCGGCGGTGACGGTGGCGCCGTCGTCGAGGGTGAGCGTCCAGGTGGCCGTCGGCTCGTCCCAGACCGCGCGCCTCACGCTTCTGCCGAGGCGCACGTGGGGGAGCACGCCGTACTTCTCGGCGACGTGCTCCATGTAGGCGAGGATCTCGGGCTGGGTGCCGTAGGGCTTGGACCAGTCGGGCTTGATCTCGAACGAGAACGAGTACAGGGCCGACTGCACGTCGCACTCGCAGCCGGGGTAGCGGTTCAGGTTCCAGGTGCCCCCGACGCCGTCGGACTTCTCGAGGAGCACGAAGTCGTCGATGCCTTCGTCGAGCAAGCGCTTGCCCATACACAGCCCGCCCGGTCCGGCGCCGATGACGGCGATGCGGACGCGATCCGTACCCGGTGCGTTCATCGGAGTCCCCCGTTGCGTTGGCGATCGTCCCTTGCGACGGGAACGATTCCGACTAATGGTGGAGAGTAGGGTACTCAAGCAAAGTTGACGAGTCCGAGCCGCGCACAGGTGGAGCGGGTCGGAGCGGTGATGGGTGAGCCGGTGGGTGGGTCAGAAAGCGATGTCGGGCGGTATCCGGGTTCCCAGCGCAGCGCCGACAACGTGGTGCACCACCTGATCGCGATCGCCAACGACCTGCGTCGTCACATCGACCGCACCTTGGCCGATGCCGGGTACGAGCAACGGCGTCCCGGCATGGCGCCGCTGCTTGCGCTCGTGTGGAAGGGCGCGGTGCCCCAGGGCCGGCTCGCCGAGGCCCTGGGCGTGAGCGCCCAGGACGCCAGCCAGACGGTCGGCCTGGCCGCCCGGGCCGGGTTCGTGGCGTGGGTCGCCAACCCCGATGACGGCCGGGCGAACCTCGTGGAGCTCACGGATCTGGGTCGGGCCTTCGTGACCGATGGCGCGGCCGCCATCGCCGAGCGCGCCGGCATCGACGCGGTCGAAGCCCGCTACACCGAGATCCTCGGCGTGGCCCAGTACGACCAGGTGACACGTTGCGCCCGGGATCTCAACCGAATGCTGACACTCGAGTACGAGTTCGCGCTGCCGGCCAGTGGCGCCTCACTTCCCGCCGCACCCACGGAGCGACGCCGGAGCGAGCTCGCCGACCTCGGGACTGAGCTCTTGCGGTGGCTCGGAGAAGCCGACGCCTGGTGGCTTGCGACGTATCTGCGCCAGCAGGAGATCGCGCGCATCGAGGAACCCGTGTCCGGACCCGTCGACGCAGGCCGGCGCTCGGTCTGATGGTCGACGAGCCCCATCCGCTCGACGGCATCCAGGTCGTCGAGTGTGCCACCCGGGTCTCGGGGCCGCTGCTGGGCAAGCTGTTCGTCGATGCCGGAGCTGATGTCATCAAGGCGGAGCCGCCCGGCGGCGACGCGCTTCGGCGTTATGCGTCGACGGTGTCGGTGCCGGATGGTCGCGACGGGGCGTTGTTCCGCTACCTGAACGGAGGCAAGCGCTCGATCGTGGGCTCGGTCGGCGACACCCGGGTCCGGTCGCTGCTCTCCGGCTCGGACCTGTTGATCGACGACGGCGACCCGGCCCTCGACGTCGCCGCGCTCCGCCGATCGTTCCCACATCTCGTGGTCGTGTCGATCACCGCGTTCGGTCGCAGTGGGCCCTGGTCGGGCCGGCCTGCCACCGACCTGACGATCCAGGCCGAGTCGGGAGGGCTGCAGTTCCGCGGGCCCACGGATCGACCGCCGGTGCAGGCCGGTGGTCGGATCTCGGAGTTCCTCGGCGGCCTGTTCTCTGCGGCCCCTGCGCTGGCCGCAGTGCTGCACGCCCGCTCCGGTGGTGAAGGGACTTACCTCGACGTGTCCGTGCACGACGTGATGGCCCTCTCGGGCACCAATCACCTCGATCTCGTACACCAGCTGACGGGCGCCCCCGTGGTGGGTCCGCCCGTGCGCACGCTCGACACCCCCGGGATCGAGCGGGCGCGCGACGGATTGGTTGCGTTCAACTGCAACGCCGGGCACATGATGCAGATGTTCCTGCTGCTGATCGGTCAACCCGATCTCATGGAGGATCCGCAGTACCTGAGCCTGAACGCCCGTCTGGCGATGGGAGCGACGTGGCAGGCTGAGATCGATGCGTGGGTGTCGTCGCACACAGTCCAGGAAGTCATCGAGGATGCGGCCGCGCTGCGGATTCCGGTGGCGCCGTGCCACGACGGCGCCTCGGTGCTGTGCGACGAGCAGCTCGGCGCGCGCGACGTCTTCGTCACGGGCGACGACGGACACGTGGCATTGCGCCCGCCCTACCGCCTCAATGGGCGCGCGCTCCCCTCGCCGGGCGGAGCGCCGCGCCTAGGCGAGCACGAGACCGAAGTGCGCCCGCGTCCTGCGGCCGAGCGGTCGGTGGCCCCGCCCGGAACGGATCCGGCGCGGCCGCTCACCGGGCTCCGCGTGGTGGATCTGACGGCGTGGTGGGTGGGCGCGCTCACGACCCAGATCCTCGGTCGCCTGGGGGCCGACGTGGTCCACATCGAAGGACCGGCCAATCCGGACGGCATGCGGCTCCTCGGCAAGGTGCTCGCCCGCTCGGACGACTGGTGGGAGTACGGGCACATGTTCGTCGCGGTCGACACCGACCGGCGTGGCATCGCGCTCGACCTGGGCACCGACGAGGGCCTCGATCTCCTGTGGCGCCTCATCGAGCAGGCCGATGTGCTGGTCGAGAACTTCGCGCCGAGGGTGGCCGAGGCTTGGGGACTCACCCACGACGCCGTGCTCGAGCGGAATCCCCACATCGTCTACCTCCGCATGCCCGCGTTCGGTCTCGACGGCCCGTGGCGCGACCGCCCGGCCTTCGCCCAGACGATCGAGCCGATGTCCACGATGTCGTCGATCACCGGCTTCGCCGACGGCCTGCCGGTCTCTAAGGGCGGCCTGCCCGACCCGGTCGGGGGTGCGACCGGCGCCTGGGCTGCGATGGTGGGCCTGGCCCAGCGGGCGCGCTCGGGTGCGTCGGTCGCGGTGGAGTCCGTAATGCTCGAGGCCGCGCTGCACGTGTCGGCGCAGCCGGTGCTCGAGCACAGCATGTACGGCACCACGATGGGCCGCACCGGGAACCGGGCCGCCCATGCCGCGCCGCAGGGTGTCTATCGCGCTGCGAGCGATGGCGAGTGGCTCGCCGTGAGCGTGACGACCGACGCACAGTGGGACGCACTCGCCGCTCACTTGGGGGAATCGGCCCTCATCCACGACCCGCGGTTCGCTTCGCACGCCGGACGCGTCGAGCACCACGACTCGTTGGACACGGTCATCGGCGCGTGGGTCGCGACCCGTGACGCCTCGGCAGCCGCAGACGAGCTATGCGCGCTCGGCGTTCCGGCCGGATGGTGTCGCGACCCGCGGCTGCTACGCCATCATCCGCAGTACCGGGCGCGTGGCCTCTTCGAGCCGGTGGATCATCCTGTCCTCGGAAGCATCGAGGTCCCGGGTCAGCCCTACCGAGCGCCCGGAGTGGACCGCTGGGTGACGCGCCCGGCGCCGACCTTCGGGCAGCACACCCGCGAGATCCTCGGCGAGCTGGGCATCACCAGCGATGCGATCGATGACCTCTTCCGGCGAGGAGTGGTGGCCGACCGGCCGCGTGATCTGTGACCGGTCAGGCGCGACTCACGCTTGCGGGCCGACGACGGTGAGGAATCGCTCGATCATGGCGTTCACCTGGTCGGGGACCTCCAGGTGAGGGAAGTGCCCCGACCCGACCACGACGCCGAAGTGGACGACGCGGAACACGGTGATGAGGCGGGCGATGTCGGCGGGCGCGACGGTCAGCCACAGCACCGGGCACCGGAGGCGACGGGCCGGACCCTCGCTGTCGGCGGCCAGGCTCGCCAGGTCGGCGCGGGCGACACGCAAGGGGACCGCCATCGCGTCGCGCACCGCCGCCTCGGCCTCGGGCCCCGCAGCGCTACTGAAGAACCTGCGGTACGTCGCGGCGAAGCGCTCGGCCCCGTCGGGCCCGGTCAGCTGGTCGACGAGCTGCCCGAGGGGGCTGCGCCCGGCGCTGTGGGGGCGCCCCAGCGGTGTGCGGCCGCTGATGAACGTGTCAACGAGCACCAGGGCGATCACGGTGTCGGGGTGGCGGTCCGCGTACGCCAGCGCGGTCGGTCCTCCGCCGGCGTGGGCCACGAGCACGACCTCGTCGAGCCGCTCGCGACGCACAACCTCGGCGAGATCCCGGGCGTGGCGGGCCGGCGTGTAGCCATCCGTGGTGACGTCGGAGCGGCCGTGACCGCGGCGATCGACAGCAACCACCCGCCGTGACGTGGCGAAGTGACCGAGCTGGGCGTCCCAGTGGGTGCGGTTCGAGCACCAGCCGTGTACGAACACGAGCGCAGGGCCGCCGCAACCGCCGGTGCGATACACGATGCGCGTGCCGTCGTCGGTCACCAGGGAGCGGTCGCGCGTGCGACAGGTCGGTTGTCCGAGCCCTCTGCCCGGGCGCGTTGGGGCACCGTCGAGGACGAGGGCCACGAGCTCGCCGGCGAATTCGGGATCGTCGGTCTCCTCGCCCAGCGCGTGGTGGAGCGCGGCGGCGTGCACCGTCTCGAGGAGGAGGGTGGGGTCGGTCGCCTCGACCAGCTCACCGGCCACAATGGCCTGGGAGACGCGCGTCGCTAAGTCTCGGTGGGCCTCGACCTGGAGGCGGTCGACGATGCTGCGGCGCCGTTCGGGATCGTGGATCTCGCCGAGCAAGAACGGCACCGCCGCGCGTGCGACGGGGCGGCGGTACGACGCCGCCACCCGCGTGATAATCGCGTGCAGGTACGCCCGGAAGGTCGGGTCGTCGACCGGGGCGTCGTCGATCCTGCTCGGGAAGAGGGCGTCGAACACGAGGTGGGCCTTCGATGGCCAGCGGCGGTACAACGCCGGGCGGCTCGACCCGGCTTGCGACGCGACCAGAGCGTAGGTGAGGCCGGGGTAGCCGACCTCGACCAGGAGCTCGCGGGTCGCGGCCAGCACGGCGACGTCGATGTCCCGGTCGCAGGGCCGACCACCGCCGGCCCTTGACGCTGCGCCCATGGCTCGTTACGTTACACAACGTAACGAATAGGCGGACCCGCCCGGGGTGGTGTCGTGGGTGACGTGCTGGTAGTCGGGGGCGCGGTCGTCGACGGTACCGGGGCATCCGAGTTCACTGCCGACGTGCGGGTGCGCAACGGCGTGATCGTCGAGATGGGGCCGAGCCTCACGCCCGACGGCGAACGGGTGGTCGATGCCCGGGGCTGCACGGTGGCCCCCGGGGTGATCGACACCCACACCCATCTCGACGGCGCGATGTGGTGGAACCCCGACGTCGACCCCCTGCCAGCGTCAGGCAACACCTCGATGGTCTTCGGCAACTGTGGGAACTCCATCGCGCCCCTCGCCGGCGCCCAGCGCGACGAGATCGTCGACCTGCTCTGCTTCCTCGAGGACCTCCCGGTCGAGGCCTTCCGCAACCTGGTCCCGTGGACCTGGGAGACCTGGGGCGAATACGCGGAGGTGCTGCGCGCCCGCCCGGCTGCAGTGCACTACGCGGGCTACGTCGGACACCTCGCCCTGCGCACGTTCGTGATGGGCGGCGCGGCATGGGAGCGGGCGGCCACCGACGACGAGGTTGTGCGGATGTGCGCGGTGCTCGACGACGGACTCCGGGCCGGCGCCCTCGGGCTCAGCATGAACGTCTTCGATCGTGACCGCGCGTTGCGAATCGTGCCCGGGTATTTCGCCGACGACCATGAGTACCGCGCGCTGTTCGCCGTCGTGGCGAAGCACCGACCTGCCACGGTGCAGGTCCTCACGTTCTTCCCCGATCACGACCGCAATATGGCCGACGCCGTCCGGTTCGGTGCGATCGCCCGCGACACCGGGGTCCGCGTGCAGTGGCCCGGCTTGCCGATCAATACCCCCGACGACGATCGACGCCCCGAGTACTGGGAGCTGTTCCATCGGCTCCAGGCCGAGGGCGCCGACGTGTGGCCCATGCTCGCGTTCAAGCCGTTGGTGCCCTTCTTCAGCTTTGAGCGCTCCATCGCCTTCCAGCGGGTGCCGGCCTGGAACGAGGTGCTCAACGGTCCGGCCGAGGACAAGCTGGCGACCCTGGCCGACCCCGCGTGGCGCGCCCGTGCGCGCGACGACTGGGACAACCGGACACGATCGAGCATGTCGCGCGTCGATCGCCCCCACGAGATGTACTTCGCGGTGTCGGAGACCGGTACCGGCCCGCTCGACATCTCGCTCCTGGACTACTCCGAGCACACCGGGCTGCACCTGTCCGACGCGCTCGCCGAGTGGGTGCTGGCCAATGGCATCGGCTCGTTGCTCGCCGGGGCACCCGAGCGGCACAACGAAGCCGACATCGTCCGTGCGCTGCACGAGCCGCACATGCTCCCCAACATCACCGACAGCGGCGCGCATCTGCAGCTCTTCGCCGCCGCCGGAGAGCACGTGTACCTGCTGACGCATTACGTGCGCGACGCGGGCCTCGTCACGCTTGAGCATGCAGTGCACGCGCTCACCGGTCGGGTCGCCGGGTTCTTCGGGCTGCGCGACCGTGGTGTGGTAGCCGAGGGGATGGCCGGCGATCTGTGCGTCTTCCGCCTCGACGAGCTGTCGCTCGGCGCGGAGGAGCGCGTGTGGGATGTCCCGTTCGGCACGTGGCGGTTCCGGCGGGCTCCGGCCGGCTTCCGGGCGACGATCGTGGCCGGAGAGCCCACCTGGATCGACGGGGCATCGACCGGCGCGCGGCCGGGCGGCCTGCTCCGACCGATCGCTTCCTGAGGCGTGTCGCCGAAGACATGCCCCACACACCCCGACGCAACCTCCGCGCGTGAACGCCCTGCTCACGCATAGTGCACAACGCCGCCGTTTCGGGTGGAGGGGGCGGGCAGCACCGCACGCGAAACCGCGGGTCAGGGCATACGCAGCGGATTCGGCGCGACGCGGCGCATGTTCAGGCCGAGGCTGAAACCCGCCCGCCCCGTGAGGGGCGTGAGGATTCGACTCGCTCCCCGGGGACCCGGCGTCCGCGGTGCGTCGCCGCCCGCACACCCGGTGATCCTCAACAGCGGTAGACGCGCTCCGCGTTCGTGGCGAAGAGCCGGTCGCGGTCGGCATCGCTCAGGTCCGCGGTGAGCGTGTCGAAGGTCGAGTAGAGCTCGTCGAAGGTCCCGTGGCTCGAGTCCACCGGGAAATTGCTCGCAAAGAAGCACCGGCCGACGCCGAAGCGGTCGAGGGCGAACTCGATCCAGGGTCGGAACACCTCGGGGTCCATCGTCGCGAACGGCATGGTCAGTCCCGACAGCTTGCACTGCACGTGGTCGAGGGCGGCGAGCGCGGTCATGCCCGTCTTCCAGCGTGCGTACTCGTCGGGGTCGTTCGTGCGGGGCCAGCCCGTGTGCTCCACGACGACCGTGAGGTCACCGTGGTCCGCGAGCGTGCGGGCCGCGGGCTCGAGCAGGTCGGGGTGGACCATCAGGTCGAAGACCAGGTCGCGCTCCTGCAGGGCCCGCAGCACGTCGGGGTGGGGGACGCCCCCCGGGTCGGCCCCCATCGTGCGCACCCCCCGGAACCGCGAGGCGGCCATCTGCGCGTCGATCAGAGCGATGTTCTCGGCCGGGGCGACCCCGGAGAGGATCCCCCCGATGATCGCGGCGGGATCGCCGGTCTCGGCCCCCATGACCTCGCGCTCGGCGGTCTCGTCGGCGATGAACCCGCCGGCGGCCGAGACGTGGATGACCTTGTCGACCGGCCACGCCGCCGACTCGGTCCGGTAGGTCGCCGGGTGGAAGGGCCGGATCATCCCGGTGATGTCGCCGATGTCGAGCGTCATCGCCCCGGCGAGGTAGGGGTACCAGTCGGCGCGCGCCGGGTCCCAGAAGTGGATGTGGGCGTCGACGATACGGGTGATCGGTCCGGCCATGGTCCCTCCTAGGCGGCGGAGTCGCCGCCGATGATGCGGCGTACCGCGCCGTCGAGCCAGTCGGGCAGCTCGGGCCCACCGTACGAGACGGTGCCGCCCACCGTCGGGTGGCTACGCAGGCCCAGCCAGTCGGTGTCGACCACGAGCTCGGCGCCCGAGAGCGCGGCACCGTCGGTCCCGGCCACCAGGCGCGCCACCAGCTCGGCGGTGGTGCCGCGGGCGCCGGGATCGCCCGACTCGACCGCCACCGCGAAGGCGTCGACCCGCTGCTGGGTGGCCGAGTGCGCCGACCGGGTCAGCTGGGCGGCGGCCATCGCCCGGCTCCGTCCGCCCGATGAGGTCGCGGCGGTGACGGTCACGACGCGCATCGGTGCCTCGGTGCGGGCCGAGACGTCGGCCACCGCCCGCACCCACGTGGCGTCGCGTCGGACGGCCTCGGCGATGCCTGCGTGGCCGGCCAGGACCGACGCCCAGTCGGCACCGTCGGTCCCGGCGGCCCCGGCACCGGTCGCGCCGGCGCCAACCAGCGCCACCACCACCGCCTCGACCGGGGCCGTGCCCGTGGCGGCGGCGTCGACGACCGCGGTGACGGCGGCGAGCCCGGCGGCGTCGGGGTCGCCGTGCTCCACCGCCAGGCCCCGGGCGGTCGCCGCCGCCTCGAGGGCGGTGCGCCAGGCGGGATCGTCGGTGACGACGAGACAGCGGCGGGCCACGATCTCGGTGGCCGGGTCGGCGGCGTCGGGGGTGAACGCCGCGGTGAGCCGGGGCACGCTCGCCCCGTTGCTCACCTGGGCCGCCTCCGAGGAGGCGAGGACGCCCATCGCGGCATCGACGACTTGGGGGAGCGACGGCACGGCGGTGGTGCGCACCGCCTCGATCAGGTGGGGCGGCCGGACCGCCGAGACCTCGGCGCCGTTGGAGAACACCACCTGCCCGGTGCTCCAGGCGAACGCGGATCCGGCGAGGTACGCGCCGATGGGCCCGAGGTGCTCGGGCGGTGGCGCCGCGGCGAGGGCGACGCCACCCGACGCCGCGCTCTTGCCGCTGCCGTCGCCCCCGGCGGGCTGCCGTGAGAGGGCATTGGCGATCATCCGGGTCGCGGCGATCGGTGACAGCGCGTTCACGCTGACCCCGGCCGGCGCGACCCGCCCGAGCTGCCACGTCAGTGCCGCGACCGCCCGCTTGGCGCAGCTGTACGCCCCGGCGTCGGCCGGCCGCCAGCCCGAGCCGGAGGTCACGCCCAGGATCCGTCCGTGGCCCTGCCCGGCCATGATCGGCAGCGCGGCGCCGAGCACGGTGAGGTAGCCGACGAGGTGCACGTCGAGCACCCGGGCCCAGTCCTCCTCGGTCCCGAAGGCGAACCCGGTGGGGCGGCTGATGCCGGCCACGTTGACCACGGCGTCGAGCGCCCCGAACTCGGCGACGAGCTCGGCGAAGAGCGCCGCGACCGCCGGGGCGTCGGTGACCGACGTGTTCGACGCCCGGGCCTGCCCGCCGGCGGCCACGATGCGCTCGGCGGTGGTGGGCTCGGCGTCGGCGTGACCCTGGGGCGACCCGTCGAGCGCGACCATCGGGTCGAGCGTCACCACGTAGGCGCCCCGGCGGCCGAACTCCTCGGCGATCGCCGCCCCGATCCCGATCGCGCCGCCGGTGACGACGACGGTCTCCGGTCCCCGTTGTCCTGCCATGGTCCCCCCTGCTCGCGGTCGTGGTGCCGGCCCGGTCGGGCCGGTGCGGCACCGGTGGATCTCGGCTCAGTCGCCCCGGTCGACCTCGAGGCCGGGGAAGTCGGCGGCGGCCCGCCACTGGTCGAGGAGCGTCTCCCACCCGAAGAAGTCGCCGTACCCGCCGCCGTAGGAGCCGTTGCGCGGGTTCTGGCCGCTCGGGTCCCCCTCGAAGTTCAGCCGCGACGGCGTGCACGCGAGCATGAAGGCGCTCCGGTCGCTGAAGCCCGCCTCGATCTTGGCGTTCCAGTCGGCCTCGGCCTCGGCGGTCACGTCGAAGCTGCGCACGCCCTCCCGATCGAGCTTGGCGATGGTCGCGGCGATGTGCTCGCCCCCCGCCACCATCACGTGGGTGTGGTTCACGCTGACCACCGCCTGCTGCCCGGGTCCGGGGGACAGGAACAGGTTTGGGAAGCCCCGGGTGAGCACGCCGTGGAGGGTGCTCGCGCCGTCGGCCCACTTCTCGGCGATGGTGAGCCCGTCGCGCCCGACGATATCGTGACCGACCCGGCGCGGCAGGGGGGTCACCTCGGCCTCGAACCCGGTGGCGAACACGATGCAGTCGAGCTCGTACTCGGTGCCGTCGACGATCACCCCGCGCTCGGTCACCTCGGTGACACCGCGTGGGCAGTCGACCAGGGCCACGTTGGGATGGTTGAACGTGGCGAGGTACTCGTCGTGGAAGCACGGCCGCTTGCACAGGTAGCGGTAGTAGGGCTTCAGCATCTCGGCCGTGGCCGGGTCGGTGACGATTGTCTCGACCCGGCGGCGGTGCGCCTCCATCACCGAAAAGTCGAACGCCTCGGCGGCGTCGCCGATCTCCTGGGGGGTCATGCCCGGCTCGATCCTCGGGTTCGCCACCTTGGCCATGTGCTCGGTCCAGGCGTCGTCCACGAGGTCGCGCTCGGTCTCCTTCCCCGACATGAAGGCGGTGAAGTTCTCCATCCGGTCCTTCTGCCAGCCGGGGGTGAGACCGGCGGCGAACTCCTCGGGCGTCTCGAAGTTGTTGCGCACGCCGATGGCCGACGGGGTGCGCTGGAACACGTAGAGGTGCTTCGACGACGCAGCCAGCGGCGGGATGCACTGGATGGCGGTGGCGCCGGTGCCGAGCACGCCCACGACCCGGTCGGCCATCTTCGTGAGGCGGTCGTCGCCGGGCGCGCCCCCGGTGTAGTTGTAGTCCCAGCGTGACGAGTGGAACGCCTTGCCCCGGAACCGCTCGAGCCCGGGGATCGCCGGGAGCTTGGCCAGGTTGAGGATGCCCACCGCCATGATCAGGTAGCGGGCCCGGATCTCGTCGCCGCGGTCGGTGGTGAGGACCCAGCGGGCGGCGGTCTCGTCCCAGCGGCTCTCGAGCACGCGGGTGTGGAAGAGGGCGTCGTCGACGAGGTCGTACTTCTGGGCGATCGCGTCGATGTGCTCGCGGATCTCCTCGCCGAAGGCGTACTTGCGGGTCGGGACGTAGTCGAGCTCCGCCAGCATCGGCATGTAGATGTACGACTCGACGTCGCACATCACGCCCGGGTAGCGGTTCCAGTACCAGGTGCCGCCGACCCCGCCCGCGGTGTCGATGAGCCGGATCTCGTACTCGCCCTGGTCGCGCAGATTGGCGCCGGTCACGACCCCGGCGATCCCAGCGCCGACGATGGCGACGTCGATATCCTCCCGGACCGGCGCCCGGTCGGCGTACGGGGTGAACGGGTCGGTGAGGTAGTCGGCGAGGGCCTCGTTGCGCCACAGCTCGCTGACCGCCTTGCGGTTGCCGCCGACGCGCCGGTCGCGCTCCTCGGCGTACTTCCGCTGGATGGCATCGCGATCGAACTGGGTGGCCTCGGTCACGGGATTCCTCTCCTGGGCGGGGTCGTCACCCCCGATTCTTACCCGGTCGGCCGCCCGGGCCGCATGGGGAGCGCGACCCCGCCTTGGCCGGGGTCGGCCGATGCGGGAGAATGCGGTCATGACCACGCTCCCCGCACCGGCACCGGTGGACCCTCGCCTGGTGGAGGCGGTCCACACCGACGGCTTCTGCATCCTGCCCGGGGTGCTCTCCCCCGAGGAGGTGGCGCAAGCCCGGGCGGCCGCGTTGGCGGCCGCGGAGCGGGCGGCGGCGGCCGGCTACCCCGTGGTCATGGAGGCGCTCGACCCCGGTGGGCGCAACGTGCGCATGCCCGACCTCCCCGCCCACGATCCCGTCTTCGTCGACCTGGCCGTCCACCCGGGGGTGACGCCGTACGTCTCGGCGCTGCTCTCCGACGACTGGCTGTTCTCGAACTTCTCGGGTAACAACGCCCTGCCCGGCAGCCGTTCGATGAACGCCCACAACGACCAGTCGACGCTGCACCCCGAGCCCTGGACCGACCTGTGGGCGCTCAACGTCATCTGGTGCCTCGACGACGTCGACGAGGAGAACGGTGCCACCCGCTACCTCCCGGGCAGTCACCGGTTCACCCGCTTCTCCGAGGTCCCGGCCGACCCCAAGGCGGGGATGGTCTCCTACGAGGCCCGGGCCGGCTCGGTGATTGTCATGCACGGCCGCACCTGGCACACCTCGGGGGAGAACCGCAGCGCCGACCGTGAGCGGGTCATGGGCTTCGCCCTGTACGCCCGGGCGTTCCTGCGCCTCCAGGCCAACTGGTGGCAGATCATCCCGCCCGAGGGCCTCGCGGCGATGAGCGAGGAGGCCCGGCTCCGCTTCGGATTGGTCTGGCCGAACCGTGGCTACGGGTCCTACCTCGTGCACACCAATCCGCAGCCGGTGCTCGGCGGCGGGTGATCGGGGTTCCGTGCATCCCGACGAGGTCGCGGTCCGCGCCTTGGTGCACGCGTACTGCGAGCGCCTCGACGCCGGTGACTTCGACGGCGTCGCCGCACTCTTCACGCGGGGGGCGTTCCGGTCGCCGGCGGGGACGGAGCTGGTCGGGGCGGCGGCGGTCCGGCGCATGTACGACGCGGTCATCGCGTACGAGGACGGCACGCCGCGCACCAAGCACGTGCTCGGAACGGTGACCGTCACCGTCGACACGACTGCGGGCACGGCCACCGCGCAGAGCCATTTCACTGTCTACCAGCAGACCCCGACGCTCCCGCTGCAGCCGGTGCTGGCCGGCCGCTACCACGACCGGTTCGTGCAGGTCGACGGGCAGTGGTGGTTCGAGGAGCGCATGGTGCGGCCCGACCTCGAGGGCGACCTCTCGCAGCACATGGCGCCGCGCGGGTGAGCGCCGGGCCCGACGTTGCGGCGGTACTCGTCGACTGGGTGGTCGGTCGCCTGCGGCCCCGGGCCACCGCGGTGGTCGCGATGGCGGGGCCGGTGGCGGTGGGCAAGTCGACCCTCGCCGATCTCGTCGCCGCGAGCCTGGTCGAGCGGGGGATCGGGGCCGAGGTGGTGAGCACCGACGGGTTCCTCCTGCCCGGGGCGGTGCTCGCGGCGCGGGGGCTCATGGAGCGCAAGGGCTTCCCGGAGAGCTACGACGTCGCCGCCCTGCGCGCATTCTGCGCGGCGGTGCGCGACACCGTCGACCGCACCGCACCCGTGACGGTGCCGGTGTACTCGCACGAGACCTACGACGTCGTCCCCGGGGTCCACCACCCGGTGGGGCCGATCGACGTCGTGGTGCTCGAAGGCGTCAATGCGCTCTCGGCCACCCCCGGGTGCACCGACCTCGGCGTCTACGTCGATGCGCCGCTGGGCCTCATCGAGGAGTGGTTCGTGCAGCGGTTCCTGCGCCTGGTCGACGGGGCCGACGCAATGTCGTTTTACGGCCGCTTCGCCGACCTCGTACCCGGGGCGCAGAAAGAGATCGCCCGTTCCGTATACCGGAGTGTAAACCTCCCCAACCTGACCGAGCACATCGCCCCGAGCCGCGACCTCGCCGACGTCGTAGTGGTCAAGGGCGCCGACCACACCTGGCACGAGATCGTCGACCGAGGCGCCGCTCCGTGAGCACACCCCCCGACCCCGCCGACCGCGCCCTCGTCGACCGCCTCGACGAGGTCTGGTGCCGCCTGGCCGACCTGGGCGCGACCTGCGCCGACACCGACTGGGTCCGGCCGACGGCGGTCCCGGGTTGGTCGGTGCAGGACCACCTCGCCCACCTCACCGACCTCGAGCGGATGCTCCTGGGCCTCGACCCGGTGGACCACACGGTCCCCGAGGGGCTCGCGCACCTGCGCAACGACGTCGGGAGCCGCAACGAGGTGTTCGTCGACGCCCGCCGGTCGTGGAGCGGCGCCGACGTGCTCGCCGAGTTCGTGGAAGTCACCGGCGCCCGCCTGGCCGGCCTGCGGGCGTGCACGGCCGAGGACTTCGCCGCCGAGTCCTGGACTCCCATGGGCCCGGGGACGGTGCGCGACCTCCTGCCCTTCCGGGCCTTCGACTCGTGGGTTCACGAGCAGGACATGCGGGAGGCCCTCGACCGACCCGGCGGGTGCACCGGTCCGGCCGCCGAGGCGGCCATGGACCGCATCGTCGGGACGCTCGGCTTCGTGGTCGGCAAGAAGGTCGCCCCGCCCGACGGCACCGTCGTCGTCGTCACCACCACGGCCCCGCTCGTCCGCACGGTCGTGCTCGAGGTCGTGGGCGGCCGGGCCGCGCCGCTGGCCGAGGCGCCCACCGACCCCACGGTGCGCATCACGACGGCGGGCGACGCCTACGCCCGCCTCGCCTGCGGTCGCGCCGACCCCGCCACCGTCCCTGTGACCCTCGACGGCGACGCCGATCTCGGCCGTCGCGTCCTCGGGGCGCTGAACTTCCTGTTCTGAGCGGTTCTGAGCGGTTCTGAGCGGTTCTGAGCGGTTCTGAGCCTTCCGATCCGGCCCGGGTAGGGGTGAACCCCGGACCGCCGGGGCCTACAGGACCAGCTCGGCCATCACCCGCAGGGCCTCGGGCTGGGTCGCCCCCACGACCAGGGTCGTGACCCGGGACTCCTTCCACGCCTCGAGCCGGTCGGCGATTCGCTCGCGGGGCCCGATGAGGCAGACGTCGTCGACGAGGTCGTCGGGAACCAGGGCGGTGGCCTCCTGCTTCTTGCCTGAGAGGTACAGGTCCTGGATCTCGGCCGCCTCGGTCTCGTAGCCGTAGCGGCAGGCGAGGTCGTTGTAGAAGTTCTTGCCCCGGGCCCCCATGCCCCCCACGTAGAGCGCGACCATCGGCTTGGCCATGTCGCGCAGCCGCTCCACGTCGTCACCCACGATCACGCTCACCGTGGCGGCGACGTCGAAGTCGGCGGCCGCCCGGCCGCCGGCCGCGAGCCCGCTCCCGATCGCCTCGCCCCACACGGCCTCGGCACGCGTGGGCGAGTAGAAGATCGGGAGCCAGCCGTCGGCGATCTCGGCGGTGAGGGCCACGTTCTTCGGTCCGATCGCGGCGATGTACACGGGGAGGCTCGGGGTGCGCGGGTGCACGATGA
>VGBI01000023.1 GCA_016870595.1 Actinomycetota bacterium | reverse complement strand
CCGTGCCCCTGCACCCCGCGCTCCAGGCCATCTGCGACGCCGCCAACCAGGCGGCCGCCGGCGCCGCCGACGCCCCCGCCCCGTCCGACGCCGAGCGCCTCACCCAGGTCCGGGGTGGCGCCGAGGCGTTCGGGTCGCTCGGCGCCGGCGCCCCCGAGGCGCTGCACTCGGTCGAGGACACGGCCGCCGAGAGTCCCCACGGCCCGATCCCCGTGCGCGTCTACCGGCCCACCGCCACGCCCGGCGCGCCCCTCGTCTGCTACTACCACGGCGGCGGCTTCGTCTCGGGCTCGGTCGCCGCGTGGGACGGCGTCGCCCGTCGGATCGCCAAGGAGTCGGGCGCCGTGGTGGTCAGCGTCGACTACCGCCTCGCGCCCGAGCACCGCTTCCCGGTCCCCCTCGACGACTGCCACGCGGCCCTGGTCTGGGCGGTGGCCGAGGCCGAGCGCCTCGGCGCCGACGCCACCCGCGTCGCGGTGGCCGGCGACAGCGCCGGCGGCAACCTCGCCGCCGCGCTCGCCCTCCGGGCCCGGGCCGAGGGCCCGGCGCTGCGGGCGCAGGTGCTCGTCTACCCCGTGGTCGCCCCCGAGTGCGTCACGGCGTCGATGGACGCCAACGGCACCGGTTACCTCCTCACCGCCGACTCCATGCGGTCGATGTGGGCCTGGTACCTCGGGCCCGACGGGGACCCCGACGACCCGGGCGCCGCGGTTGCCAAGGCCGCCGACCACACCGGTCTCCCGCCCGCCCTCGTCATCACCGCCGAGTACGACCCGCTGCGCGACGAGGGCGAGGACTACGCCGCGCTGCTCGCCCGGGCCGGGGTCGACGTGACCTGCACCCGCTACGACGGAATGCTGCACGGGTTCTTCGGGCTGCGCGAGATCGTCCCCGACTCCGATCGCGCCGTGGCCGAGGTCGCCGCGTTCCTCCGCCGCCACTGCTGATCCCGCAGCGCGGGCCGGCGCCCCGCCGGAAGGTCAGGGGCGACGGGCCCGGTCGAGCAGACCGCGCGCGATGACGATGCGCTGGATCTCGTTGGTCCCCTCGCCGATCATCATCAGCGGCGCGTCGCGGTAGTAGCGCTCGATCGGCAGCTCGGTCGTGTACCCGACCCCGCCGTGGATGCGCATCGCCTCGGTCGCGATCTCGAACGCGGCCTCCGACGCGAACAGCTTGGCCATGCCCGCCTCGACGTCGCAGCGCTCGCCGGCCTGCTTGCGCTCGGCGGCCGCCCGGGTGAGCAGCCGCGACGCCTCAAGCTTGGTCGCCATGTCGGCCAGCTTCAGCTGGATGGCCTGATGCTCGGCGATGGGTCGCCCCATGGTCACCCGGTCCTGGGCGTAGGCGAGGGCGGCGTCGAAGGCGGCGCGCGCCACCCCGGTGGCCCGCGCCGCGATGTTGATCCGGCCCTGCTCCATCACCCCGAGGATCTGCGGGAGGCCCCGGCCCTCCTCCCCCACGAGCGCGTCGCCGGGGAGCCGGTGGTCGGCGTAGGCCATCTCGACCGTCTCGAGGCCCTTGTAGCCGAGCTTGCCGATGTTCTTCGACACGGTGATCCCGCCGAACCGGGGCCCGGGCTCCTTCTCGACCAGGAACGCGCTGATGCCGACGTCGGTGCGGGCCGCGAGCAGGATCAGCGCCGCGCGCTCGCCGTTGGTCACCCAGGTCTTCGTCCCGGTCACGACCCACTCGTCGCCGTCCCGGACGGCCCGGCACGACAGGTTGCGGGTGTCGGTCCCGGCGTCGGGCTCCGAGAGCGACAACGCCCCGCGGCGCGTGCCGCTCGCGAGGTCGGGGAGCCACCGGCGCCGCTGGTCCTCGGTGCCGTGGTACCAGATGTTGGTCGCGCACATCGTGTGGGTGTTGATGATCCCCGACAACGACATCCACCCGTACGCGAGCTCCTCGATCACCGCGACGTAGGTGAGCAGGTCGAGCCCGAGCCCGCCGTACGCCTCGGGGATCGTGATCCCGAACAGCCCCATCGCCCGCATGTCGGCCACCAGCGCGTCGGGGAACGCGTCGGCGTGCTCGAGCTCGCTGGCGACCGGGACCACCTCACGGGCGACCCAGCGCCGGACCGAGGCGACCATCTCCTCGCGCAGCGCGGGATCGGTGGGGGTGGACGCGGGGCTGATGGCCATGGCGCGGACGCTACCGCGCGGTTCCGCCCAGGCGTTCCACAAACCACCCCGGCGCGAGCCGGGCCACCGCGTCGAGGGCGCCCGGCTCCGAGAAGAGGTGCCCGGCGCCGGGCACCACGACCGACGCGCTCGTCCCGGGATCCGGATCGGCGAGCAGCCGGACGACCTCGGCTTCGGTCGTGGGCGTGAAGTCCTCGTACCACTGCCCCACCGCGACGAACGCAGGTGGAGCGGCCAGACACACCACCACATCGGGCGTCCTCCCGGAGGGCCGCCAACGACTCGGGCGCGGCGATCGGCACGGCCAGGACGACCCGCCGGGCCCCGCGCGCCCGGGCGACGGCCACCGCGGCGCGCGCCGTGCCGCCGGTCGCCAGGCCGTCGTCGACGACGACCACCGTCCGGTCCGTGAGCGGCACGCCGGTCGCACGGCGCGGAACCGCGGGGCAGGCCCACGACGACCGGGGCCTCGGCCGCCAGCGGCGCCGGCGCGGCGCCGAGCCGGCGACCCGGTGCACGACGCAGTCCCATGGCGTCGGTGACGTCGCGGAACAGGAAGAAGTCGTGGTCGAGCCGTTCGAGGTCGTCGACCGCCTCGTCGATGCTCTGGGCGGCGCGCCCGTAGGACTTGCGCACCACCACCTCGCGCTCGTCGACCGGTCGCGGGTGGTACGCCGGGCGGCGGGTCGGCGGGTCGGCGGGTCGCCGTGCTGCCATGCCGCGGGGTCCCGGTGGCGCAGGTGCGCGTCGCGGTCGTGGTGCGCGGCGCGGTCGACCACCCGGCGCAGGCGGCCCTCGAGGAGGTCGGCGGCCTCGTGCATCGTGGCCGCGGCGACGTGGGCCCACAGCAGCCGACCGTCGGCGTCGACGGTCGCCTTCGCGACGCTGGGGCGGGCCCGGGCCGGATCGCGCTCCTGACGCAGCTCGAGCCGGGCGAAGTGCACCGGCCCCGGACACGTCCGCACCACGTGCCGGAACGTGCCGACCGCGTACTCCCGGCCCGTCCGCGACCGCCACCCGGTCGGCGACGCGCCGCCGGGGTCAGCCGATGCGCTCCAGGATCGCCGCGGTCCCGAGCGACCCGCCACAGCACATGGTCACAAGTGCGAGCTCCCCGTCGGTCCGCTCGAGCTCGTGCAGCGCCGTCGTGATCAGGCGGGCCCCGGTCGACCCGACCGGGTGGCCGAGCGCGATCGCACCCCCGTTCACGTTGACCCGGTCGGCATCGGCCCCGTACACCCGGAGCCACGACAGCACCACCGAGGCGAAGGCCTCGTTGATCTCGACCAGGTCGAAGTCCCGCACCGACATCCCCGCCCGGGCCAGGATCTTGGCGGTGGCGTCGACCGGGCCGTCGAGCAGGTAGTAGGGATCGGTCCCGGTGACGAGCTGGTGCCGGAGCCGGGCTCGCGGGACCAGGCCGTGGGCCCGGGCGACCGACTCCTCCATCCAGAGGACGGCCGCCGCCCCGTCCGAGATCTGCGACGACGTGCCCGCGGTGTGGCGGGCACCCTCGACCACGGGCCGCAGGCCGGCCAGGGCCTCACGGGTCGTGTCGCGCAGGCCCTGGTCGCGCTCGACCACCGTGGTCCCGGTCGCTCCGTCGTCGCCGGGGACCGGCGCCGTCACCGGCACGACCTCGCGCGCGAAGCGTCCCTCGGCCCAGGCCACCGCAGCCTTGCGCTGGGAGTGGAACCCCCACTCGTCGAGATCGTCCCGGGTCAGGCACCGCTTGTCACAGATCCGCTCCGCGGCCCCGAACTGCCCGTCGGGCGGGTCGTCGTACGGGTAGTCGTCGCTCTTGTAGTGCCCGGGACCGTTGATCACCGCCGCCCCGAGCGGCACGCGCGACATGGCCTCCACGCCACCGGCGATCACGACGTCGGCACCACCGGTCGCGATGAGCCCGGCGGCGATGTGGTTGGCCTGCTGGCCCGATCCGCACTGCGCGTCGAGCGTCGTGCACGCCGTGGTGTACCCGAGGCGGGCGCTGCCCAGCCAGGCGTTGCGGGTCACGTTCGAGCCCTGCTCCCCCGCCTGGGTGACGCACCCGCCGACGACCTCGTCGACGAGGCCGGGCTCGATCCCGGCCCGGTCGACCAGGGCCCCGAGGCCGGCCCGCAACAGCTCGGGAGCCTTGAGGCCGGCGAGCCAGCCGTTGCGCCGCCCGATCGGCGTGCGGACGGCCTCGACGATCACCGGTACCCGCACTCCCGCCATTCCCGCCATGCCGCGTCCCCCTCGCTCGCTGCGTCGGCCCCCGTGTCGCGACGCAGTGCACGCGCAGTGCGCGCGGCGCCCCCGGATCGCCCGTGCGCCCGAGTCTAGGATCCGGGGCCTGGTGGACCTCCGGCCCGACTCCCCCGACGACTCGGCCGGCAACGCGGCCGGTGACTCGGCCCACAACGCGGCCGGTGTGCTCGTGCACGGCTTCCACGATCCCGCCGCACTGCCCGCGCAGGTCGAGGCCAGCCGCCGCGCCGCCGACGCCGCGCGTCGCGTCGTCGACGGCCTGGTCGCGACCCGGGTCGACGCCGGCGTCCTCGACCGGGTCACGGCGTCGCTCGCCGAGGCCGCCGCGCTGCTCGAGCCGCACCGCCCGCCGAGCCGCTACTCGCAGACCCCCGGCCTGCACGGCGGCGCCGGCGCCGACCCCCACGTGTGGGAGTCGCACCCGTTCATCGGGCCGTCGCACCCGCTCGCGCCGCCGTTCGAGATCCGCCGGATCGGCGACCGGGCCGTGGGCACCGTGACCTTCCGGACCGCCCACGAAGGTCCGCCCGGTGCCGCCCACGGCGGCTTCGTCGCCGCGATGTTCGACATGGTCCTCGGCGCCGCCACGGCGGTCGTCGCGATGCCCGGCCTCACCGGGACCCTGACCGTCCGGTACCGCCGGCCCACCCCGCTCGACCGCGAGGTCCGGTACGAGGGCTGGCTCGAGCGGGCCGAGGCCCGCAAGGTCCTCGTGGCCGGCCGGTCCACCTGCGACGGCGAGGTGCTCGCCGAGGCCGAGGCGGTCTTCGTCCGGGTCGCGCCCCACCGGTACGACCCGCCCGACGACCCGCCCGACGACCCGCCCGACGACCGCCCGGCCGACCGCCCGGCCGACCGCCCGGATGACCCCCACCGCCCGGTGGTGTAGACGTTGCCCGTTCCGTTCCGCCCCGGGCCGCGTCGTCCCGGCCCGGCCCGAGCCGCAGGAGGCCGTCGTGCCCATCCCCGAGCAACGTGACCTCGAGGCCACCCGGGGCGTCCTCGGCCCGTGGTTCGCCCGGGCCTACGGCTGGCGCGACGTCGAGGTCGGGCCCATCCAGGGACCGGCCCTGACCGGGTTCTCGAACGAGACCCTCCTCATGGACGTGACCGCGACCTGGGCCGACGGCGGCCGGCGCACGCGGGGCCTCGTGGTGCGCGTCCAGCCGACCGCCCACACCGTGTTCCTCGAGTCGGACTTCGAGTGGCAGTACCGGGTGCTCGAGATCCTCGGCACCCGCACTGCGCTGCCCGTCCCCGTGGTGCGGTCGTTCGAGGCCGACCCGGCGGTCCTGGGCGCCCCGTTCTTCGTGATGGACCGCATCGACGGCGTCCGGGTCCCCGCCGACAGCCCGCCCTACACCAGCGCGGGCTGGGTCCACGACGACTGCACACCCGAGCAGCGCCGGGCGCTCGTGACCAACGGACTCGACGCGCTCGCCGCCATCCACGCGCTCGACTGGCACGGCCTCGGTCTCGGCTTCCTCGACAAGCCGCAGTACGGCGCCCGCGGCCTCGAGCAGCAGCTGCGGTACTACGAGGCGTCGTTCGACTGGGCCGCACGCGACGAGGAGCAGCCCACGGTCCGGGCCGCGCTCGACTGGGTCCGGGCCAACGCCCCCGGGATGGACCCCGAGGTCACGCTGTGCTGGGGCGACGCCCGCATCAACAACCAGCTGTTCGACGACGAGTGCGCGGTCGTCGCCGTGCTCGACTGGGAGATGGTCACCCTCGCCGACCCGATGATGGACCTGGGGTGGTGGCTGTTCCTCGACCGCCACTTCCACGAGGGGCTGCGCTGCGAGCGCCTCCCCGGGTTCCCGACCCGCGAGGAGATGGTGGCCCACTACGAGACGGCGTCGGGGCGCACCGCCCGCGACCTCCACTTCTACGAGGTCTTCGCCGGCGTGCGCTTCGGGGTGGTGATGATGCAGATCCGCAACCTGCTGGTCGAGTTCGAGCTGCTCCCGCCCGATGCCGACATGGGCCGTAACAACGCGGTCACCCACTGCCTCGCCGACCTCCTCGGCCTGCCGAGTCCGGGGGACTTCACCCCGCTCTGGGGCTGACCCACCGGTGTCGTTCGCGGCCGCGCGCGCCGGAGGCGTCGTCGACCTCATGGTCGGCCTGCCGCCCGCGCCGGGCGACCTCGCGTGGCGCGACTCCCTGCGCCCGCTCCTGAAGGACGCGGAGTCGCTCCAGGGCTTCGCCCATCCGGCCTCGTACATGTTCAAGAACCTGCCGAGCGAGCGCTTCGCCGACGATCCGCCGCGCGCCGTGCTCGAGGCCATGGACCGCCACGGGGTGACCCGGGCGCTCATCGGGGTCGCGCCCGACGACGACACCGCGGTGCGGGCCCTGCGCACCCACCCCGACCGCTTCCTCGGCGCCGTCTCGGTGGACCCCAACTCGGGCACCACCGGGCTCCGGGCCCTGCGCCGGGGGGTGGAGGAGTTCGGCGTGCGGGCCGCCGCGGCCCTGCCGGCCGGGGTGCTGCCCCCCCGGCCCGTCGACGACCCCATCTGGTTCCCCGTGTACGCCACCTGCATCGACCTCGGGATCCCCTTCATGCCCTGCATGGGGGTCCCCGGGCCCCGCGTCCCGTTCGCCCCCCAGCACGTGATGGGCCTCGACCGGGTCTGCTTCGAGTTCCCCGAGCTCGTGGTCGTCACCCGCCACGGCTGCGAGCCCTGGGAGGAGCTGATGGTGAAGCTCATGGTCAAGTGGCCCAACCTGCACTACTCGACCTCGGCCTTCGCCCCGAAGCACTACCCGCGCGCCATCGTCGAGTACGCCAACACTCGCGGCGCCGACAAGGTCTGCTTCGCCGGCTACTTCCCCATGGGCCTGTCGTACGAGACGATCTTCGATCAACTGCCCCGGGTGGGCTTCCGCGACGAGGTCTGGCCCAGGTTCCTCCGGTCCAACGCCGAGCGGATCTTCGGGTTCTGACCCGGGGCTTCGACCCGGGGCAGCGACCCGGGGCTCCGACCGGGGACACCGGGCACGAACCCCGGATCGCCGACCGGGCCTGGATAGGATCTGCGCATGTCACCGGTTGCCGTGGGCGCACGCCTGAAGTGCGAGAAGTGCGAGACCGAGGTGATCGTCGTCAAGGGCACCTACGGCGACGTGTCGTGCTGCGGGCAGCCGCTCGCCGCCCGGGAGGGCTGAGATGGCGAACCTGCTCGGGAAGCGGTACGTGTGTGCCGAGTGCGAGGCCACCGTCCTCGTCACGAAGGCGGGCGAGGGCGCGCTTGCGTGCCACGGCCAGGCCATGGAGCCGGCCACCGCCAAGCCCCTCCCGTCCTCCGACTGAGCCTCCGGCGGCGGACGCGCCCGTGCCGGTCGTCGACCTCGACCCCGGTCTGGTCGCAGCGGGGCCCGCTGCGGTCGACGCGGCGCTCGCCGACCGGATCGGCGAGCCGCTCCTCGTGCGCATCCCGGCCGACGGGCTCGCCGGGGCCGACGAGGGCCGGCTGCGCCCGTGGCTGCGGACCGCACCGGTCGCCACCCTCGGCGTGGGCGAGGCCCCCCGGGCCGCCCGCGACGCCCTCGACTGCTGGGTGGGCGACGCCGCGACCGCCGACCGCCTCGCCGACGGCTTCGACCGGGCCCCCCTCGCGGCGCTGACCGCCGCGCTCCTCGTGCGCGCGGCCCCCACCGGGGTGTGGCCGGGCCTGGTGGCCGAGAGCACCGCCTACTCGATGCTCCAGGGCGGCCCCGAGTTCGCGGCCTGGCGGGCCGCACGTTCCACCACCGCCCCCGCCAGCACGGAGGCCGACAACGCGCCGCGGGTCCGGGTGCACGCCGAGCACGGGCACACGGTGGTCACGCTCACCCGCCCGGCACGCCACAATGCGATCGACGTGCGGATGCGCGACGAGCTCGACGCCGCGCTCGGGGCGCTGGCGGAGACCCGGGGCCCCGTCATCCTGCGGGGCGAGGGGCCGTCGTGGTGCTCGGGTGGCGACCTCGGCGAGTTCGCCACCTTCCCCGACCCGGTCGGCGCGCACGTGGTGCGGCTCACCCGGTCGTTGGCCGGTCGCGTCCACGCGATCGAGCGCCGCCTCGTCGTCGCGGTCCACGGCGCGTGCCTCGGCGCCGGGATCGAGCTGGCCGCGTTCGCAGCCCGGGTCGTGGCCGCCGACGACGCCCGCATCGGGCTGCCCGAGCTCGGCCTCGGGCTTGTCCCCGGCGCGGGGGGCACGGTGTCGATCCCCCGTCGGGCCGGGCGCGCCGCGCTGCTGCGCCTGCTGTGGGCCGGGGATCCGATCGATGCGCACCGGGCCCGACGCTGGGGGCTCGTCGACGAGGTGGTGCCCCCGAGCCGCCTGGTCGAGCGCAGCCACGAGCTCGCGGCCGAGCTCTGAACCCACGACGGACGGCGGGCGACGCGCGGCGGCTCAGAGACCGAGGAACGACCCGCCGTCGCACACGACGGTCTGGCCCGTGACGTAGCCGGCCGCGGGGCCGGCGAGGAACACCGCCACCCCGCCGATGTCATGCTCGGCGTCGCCGATCCGACCGAGCGCGGTGCGTCGCTCGACCGCGGCCTTGAGCTCGGGCCGGGCCGCGAACGCGCCGGCCAGCGACGGGGTCTCGGCCACCGGGGCGATGCAGTTCACCGTGACGCCGTGCGGTCCCCACTCCCGGGCCAGGCTCTTGGCCAACGCCCGCTGCGCGGCCTTCACCGCGCCGTACACGGGGATCGCCGCACTCCCCTCCACCCCGGCCGGGGAGGTGACGAGGAGCAGTCGGCCCGCGGTCCCGGCGGCCAGGAGATGGGGCGCGGCGAGCTGCGCGGCCAGGAACGACGCCCACACCCCCGTGCGCGAGTTCTCGTGCCACAGGTCGGGGTCGAGGTCCTCGATCCGGTGGGCCCGGCCACCGGAGAACGCGTTGTGGACCATGACCTCGAGTCCGCCGTACCGGGCGACGGTGGCGTCGACGCACGCCGCGAGCGCCTCCCGGTCCGTGCAGTCGGTCTCGATGCACACGGCCTCGTGGCCGTCGGCGCGGATCGCGGCGGCCACCGGCTCACCGGTCACGGCCCGACGCGCGGCGACGACGACGTTGGCCCCGGCGGCGGCGAGCGCCCGGGCGATGCCCTCGCCCACGCCCTGCCCGGCGCCCGTGACGACCGCGGTCCGCCCGGCGAGGCTCGGCACCGCCGGGCTCATCCCGCCATCCAGACGCCGCCGTCCGCCGGCACGGTCACCCCGGTCACGAAGTGCGCCGACTCCCCGAGGAGCCAGGCCACGATCGGCGCCAAGTCGGCGGACGGATCCCCCGGCCCGCCGAGGGCCGGGGGTGACAGCGCGAGCTCCGGGCTGCGCACCCCCGTCGGCTCGTGCTCCGGTGCCGGCACGACCACGTTGACCCGCACCCCGTCGGGACCCCACTGCCGGGCCGCCGACTTCGCCAGCACCCGGACCCCCTCGGCCGCCGCCGCGTACGGCGCGAGCCCGGCGGCCCCGGCCAGGCCCACCATCGAGCCCACGACGACGATCGCGCCGCCGGTCGGCCGCAGCACGCCGTGGGCGGCGCCGAGCACGGTCAGGGTCCGGCCGAGCGTGCGCTCCCACACTGCGTCGAACCCGGCGTCGTCCACCTCGGTGATCGGCATCCGCACCCCGGCGTCAGGCTCCAGCGCCGCGTGCACCACCCCGCCGACCCGCCCGTGGTCGCGCACCACGGCGGCGAACGCGGCGTCGACCGCGCTGCGATCGTCGAGCGCGTGCACGGGGAGGTCGACGACGGTCGCCCCCGTCACAGTGAGCCCGGCGGCAAGTCCGGCGCGCAGGCCGGGGACGTCGGCCCCGGTGACGACGACCGGACCGGAGAGCACGCGCGCGCCGGTCAGACCCGGACCGGCAGGGACTTGATGCCGTTGATGAAGTTCGACCGCAGGTGGACGGGTGCACCAGCCGGCGCGAGCGTCGGCATCCGGGCGAGGAGCTCCTCGAACAGGATGCGGGCCTCGAGCCGGGCCAGGCTGGCCCCGAGACAGAAGTGCGGGCCACCGGCCCCGAAGGCCACGTGGTCGTTGGGGGTCCGTCCGACGTCGAAGGTGTCGGACGCCGGGAACTGGGCGCCGTCGCGGTTCGCCGATGTGTACCACATGACGACCTTGTCGCCCGCGGCGATCGGCTGACCGGCGATCTCGAGGTCGACCTGTGCGGTCCGCCGAAAGTGCATCACGGGCGTGACCCAGCGCAGCATCTCCTCGATCGCGCTCGGGACCAGGCCCGGATCGGCGGCAAGGCGCGCGTGCTGGTCGGGGTGCTCGAACAGCGCGAGCGTGCCCCCGGTGATCAGGTTCCGGGTCGTCTCGCTCCCGGCGTTCATCAACAGCATGAAGAACACGTCGACCTCGAACTGGGTGAGCGCCTCACCGTCGACGTCGGCCCGCAGGAGCACGCTGAGCAGGTCGGTGCCGTCACCCGTGGTGCGGGCGGCGGCGAGCCGGTCGGCGTAGGCGAACATCTCGGCCAGGGCGGCCTGTGAATCCTGCTCGAACGCCGCGGTGTCGTCGGTGTCGTTCGACATCATCCGCTCGGTCCACTCGAACACCTGGTGGCGCTCGTCGTGGGGGACGCCGACGAGCTCGGCGATGACCTGCAGCGGCAGCTCCACCGCGAGGTCGTGCACGAGGTCGAACTCCCCCATGGCCGTGACCCGGTCGAGGAGCCCCACGACCATCGCCCGGACGTGCGGCTCCAGCGCGGCGATCTGACGGGGCGTGAACCCGCGGTTCACCAGCTTGCGCAGCTTGGTGTGCCGGGGCGGGTCCTGGTTGATGAGGAGCTCGCCGGTCACCACCGGGTCCCTCGGATCCTGGATGAACACCGCCGGTGCCGACGCGAACCGCTGCGGGTGGCGCGACACCTCGACCACGTCGGCGTAGCGGAACACCCCCCAGAAGCCGGGGCCGTCGGGCTCGGGGAAGAACGCCACCGGCGACTCCTCCCGCAGGGTCCGGAAGACGTCGTGGGGCGGACCCGCGTCGAAGTGCGACCGGTCGAACAGGTCCGGGACCATCGGCGCAGGCTAACCCACGGCCCCGGGAGCCGGATCGACGCGCAGCGCACGGTTCACGACCCCGGCCATGGCGACGTCGACCACCCCCGACCGCCCGGCCCGCACGAGGCGCGCCGCCACCACCGCCCCGGCGAGACCGGCCATCGGGTCGCCGACCGCGTCGCCCACGAACTCGGGGGTCTCGGCCCCGCCAGCGGCGACGGCCACTCCGCCCGCCACCGCGGCGTCGTCGCCGAACGCGACCCAGTCGGCGTGGAGGCTGCGGCGCCCGTATCCCGTGATCGACACCCACACCCCACCGCGCGCCGCGAAGGCCTCCGGGTCGAGGCCGAGACCGGCGAGGGCCCGCGGCCGGGCCGCGCTGACCACCACCCGGGCCCGGGCGAGGAGGTCGGCGAGCTCGGCCCGACCGGTCGCGGCGGCGAGGTCGACGTGGCGCTCCTCCTTGTGGGCGTTGAGCGAGCGCCAGAACGCGGGCGGCCCGCTCCGGGCCCCGTCGGGGCGGGCCACGTCCTCCACCTTCACCACCCGCGCGTCGAGCGCGGTGCCGAGCAGGCGGGCGCACAGGGGCCCGGCCCACAGCGCCGACAGGTCGACCACCAGGGGGCGCTCGGGCCCGACCTCCCGGTGGGCCGCCTCGCCGGTGACCTCCACCGCGGGTCCGAGGAAGTCCTCGGGCGCCACGGCCACCGCCGCCGGGATCCCGAGCAGCTGGGCCCGGTCCACCGCGTCGGCGACCGAGCGCTCGGCCGCGGCCGCCGCGACCCCGTCCCACAGCGGACCCGACCAGTCCCGGCCCATCCAGGCCGGGACCGCGTCGCGGTCGTCGGGTCGGGCCAGGTTCATCGCGAACCAGCCGTCGTCGGCCGCGACCAGGTGGCACGAGCCCCCGGCCGAGACCCGTCCGGCGGGGGCGATCCCGAGGAGGCGGCGCCGCTCGGCGAGGCACCCCGGGCCGTCGACGCCGAGCTCGGTCCCGAGCCGGTCGGCGGCGAGATCGAGCCGGGCCTCGACCGCGGCCACCCCGGGGCCGGTCAGTGACCGTCCGCCTGTGTCGGCATCTGGAGGAACTCGACCGGGGTGCCGTCGGGGTCCTCGACGTAGAAGGAGCGGATCCCGGTTCCCGCGATGTCGACGATCTCGGTCGGGCGGTGTGCGCCGAGCGCCACCACCTCGGCGTGCTTCTCGTCGACGTCGTCGACGTCGATGCACAGGTGGGGGTTGCCCGGACGGTGGTGCCCGGCCGCAACCGGTTCCGCGCCCGCGGCGTGGTACTGGACCAGTTGCAGGGTGCAGTCCCCGAGCGTGCACATCGCGACCTCGATCTCGGCCCCGTCGGACCGGGTCAGCGTGTCGAACCACGCGCCGGCGAGGCGGCGGGGTGCCGAGCGCACCGAGAAGCCGACGACGTCACGGTAGAAGGCGAGCGACGCGCCGAGGTCACGGACGCAGAGGCCGAGGTGGTTCACCCCGGTCGATCGGGCCGTCATCGGCACCTCCATCCGCACTCCAGTCGTCCGTGCTCCGTCATCGGCACCCCGGGGACTCAGCCGTACCGGAGCGGCCAGAGCATGTTCTAGGCTCCGCGGTCTTGGAATTCAATCTTGCCGACCTGTTCGAGATCGTCGCCGACACCTGCCCCGACCGCACGGCGCTGGTCGCGAGCGACGTCCGCCTGACCTATCGGGAGCTCGACGAGCGGGCGACCCGGGTGGCCCAGCACCTGCGGGCGGCCGGCGTCGTGCCGGGCGACTGGGTCGCCGTCCTCGCCTGGAACCGGGCCGAGTGGATCGAGGCCCAGCACGGGATCTACAAGGCCCGCAACGCGGTGGTCAACATCAACTACCGCTACGTGGCCGAGGAGCTGCGCTACCTGCTCGACAACAGCGACGCGGTGGCGATCTTCTTCGAACGGGCCTTCGCCCCGATGCTCGCCGAGGTGGTCGGCACCACCCCGAAGCTCCGGCACTTCGTGGTGATCGAGGACGGCACCGACGACCCGGCCGCCGACGCCGCGGTGGTGGCGCTCGGCGCCGTGGAGTACGAGGCGGCGCTGGCGGCCGCCTCCCCCAGCCGCGACGGCCTCGGGCCCCGCTCCCCCGACGACCTCTACGTCCTTTACACGGGCGGGACCACCGGCATGCCCAAGGGCGTGATGTGGCGGGCCGAGGACATCTTCTTCGCCGCCCTCGGCGGCGGCGGGTTCGGCCAGACCCCGATCACCACTCCGGGCGAGCTGGCCGGCCGGGTGCCGCCCGACGGCTCCGAGCTCCGCTCGATGGTCAACGCCCCGATGATGCACGGCGGCGGGCAGTGGGTCTCCTGGATCACCTTCTACAGCGGCGGCACCGTGATCCTGAACGTGGACCACCACTTCGACCCCGAGAAGGTGTGGCGCATCGCCGCCCGGGAGCGCGCGCTCACCGTGATGGTGGTCGGCGACGCGATGGCCAGGCCCCTGACCGAGGCGATCGACCGGCTCCCCGCCGACGTCGACATCTCCGGCGTGGTCTCGGTGGGATCGGGGGGCTCGATCCTCTCACCGGCGATCAAGAACGAGCTGCGGGCCAAGCTCCCCAACGTCTTCGTGCTCGACAGCTTCGGCGCCTCGGAGACCGGCGCGGCCGGCTCCGTGATGGACATGGACGGCCCCGCCCAGGGCCCGCGCTTCACCGTCAACGAGCAGATGACCGTGCTCGGCGCGGACTGGCGCCCGGTCGCGCCCGGATCGGGCCACCAGGGGATGCTGGCCCGACGCGGGCACATCCCCCTCGGCTACTGGAAGGACGAGGAGAAGACCGCGGCCACGTTCGTGACCGATCCCGACGGCGTGCGCTGGGTGATCCCCGGCGACCACGCGGTGATCGAGGCCGACGGCACGATCACCATGCTGGGCCGCGGGTCGGTGTGCATCAACTCGGGGGGCGAGAAGATCTTCCCCGAGGAGGTCGAGATGGCGCTCAAGGCCCATCCCGCGGTGTTCGACGCCGTCGTCGTCGGGGTTCCCGACGACCGCTTCGTGGAGCGGGTGGCCGCGATCGTGCAGGTCCGGGCCGGGCATCCCGTGCCGACGCTCGCCGAGCTCCAGGAGTCGTGCCGGGCCCACATCGCCGGGTACAAGGTGCCCCGGGAGGTCCACGTCACCGACGTCGTTCCCCGCACGCCGGTGGGCAAGCCCGACTACCGCTGGGCCAAGCGCCTCGCCCTCGGCGAGACCGACTGACCCGCTAGAGCGCAGCGTCGATCGCGGCGAGCAGCGCCGGGTCCTCGGGCTCGACCTGCGGACCGAAGCGCCCGACGACCGAGCCGTCGCGGCCGACCAGGAACTTCTCGAAGTTCCAGCGGATGTCGCCGGTGTGCCCCTCGGCGTCGCCCGCCTCGGTGAGCACCGAGTAGAGCGGGTGCCGGCCGTCGCCGTTGACCTCGATCTTCTCGGTCAGCGGGAAGGTGACCCCGTAGGTCGACGTGCAGAACTCGACGATCTCCTCGGGCGTCCCCGGCTCCTGGCCGAGGAACTGGTTGCAGGGCACCCCCACCACCGCGAAGCCCCGGTCGGCGTAGCGCTCGTGGACCGCCTCGAGCCCCGCGTACTGCGGGGTGAGCCCGCACTTCGACGCCACGTTGACGACCAGCGTGACTCGGCCCGCCTGCGGGGCCAGCGCGCCCCGGGTGCCGTCGATGGCGGCGATGTCGACCTCGTAGACGCTCATGGGCTGCCTCCGGTCCGGGCCCGCGTGGCGGGCGCTCCGAGGCCCATGTTCTACTACGGCCGTCGCGATCCGGCGCCCGCCCGGGTCCCGACGGGAGGACGATCCGTGACCCAGCTCGGCTTCTGGTCCATTGCGCAGGCGGACCCCGACCGCCTCGCCCTCGTCGACCCCGACGAGCACCCGGTGACCGCCGGAGCGCTGCTGGCGTCGTGCAACCAGGTGGTCCACGGCCTGCGCGCGCTCGGCCTCCGGCCCGGCGACGCGGTGGCCATGCTCCTGCCCAACGGCACCGAGGTGTTCGAGTGCTACCTGGCGGTGCTCCAGGCCGGGTTCTACCTGGTCCCGATCAACTGGCACCTCGTCGGGCCCGAGGTCGCATACATCGTCGCCGACTGCGAGGCCAAGGCCTTCGTCGCCCACGCCCGCTTCGCCGACACGGCCAAGGCCGCCGCCGACGAGATCGGCCTCCCGGAGGCGGGTCGCTTCGCCGTGGGGGGCGCGATCGAGTCGTTCCGACCCTACGAGGACCTCAAGGCCGGTCAGCCCACCACCGCCCCCGCCGACCGCACCACCGGTCTCGTCATGAACTACACCTCGGGCACCACCGGGCGCCCCAAGGGCGTGCGTCGGCCGCGACCCGAGGTCGTGCCCGAGGAGCAGGCGGTGGGCTTCGCCGGGATGCTGTTCATGTTCCGCCTGGCGCCGTTCGACGCCAACGTCCACATCTGCGGGTCGCCGCTCTACCACACCGCCGTGCTCGTGTTCGCGGGCGGGGCGATCCACCTGGGGCACACCGTCGTGATCATGGACAAATGGACCCCCGAGGGGATGCTCGCGCTGATCGACCGGTACCGGGTGACCAGCACGCACATGGTCCCGACCCAGTTCGTGCGGCTCCTCGGTCTTCCCGCGGAGGAGCGGGACCGCTTCGACGTGTCGTCCCTGCGCCACATGGTGCACGCCGCCGCCCCGTGCCCACCCGAGATCAAGCGGGCGATGCTCGAGTGGTGGGGCCCGGTGATCGACGAGTACTACGCCGCCTCGGAGGGCGGGGGGACGATCGTGTTCGCCGACGAGTGGCTCGAGCGCCCGGGCACCGTGGGTCGGGCCTGGTCGAGCTCGGAGGTCGTCATCCTCGACGACGACGGCAACGAGCTGCCGGCCGGACAGATCGGCACGGTCTACATGCACATGCGCACCGGTGACTTCGAGTACTTCAAGGACCGGGCCAAGACCGACGACAGCCGCCGCGGCAGGTTCTTCACGGTCGGCGACGTCGGCTACCTCGACGACGACGGCTGGCTGTTCCTGTCCGACCGCAAGAACGACATGATCATCTCGGGCGGCGCCAACATCTACCCCGCCGAGATCGAGAGCGTGCTGATCATGCACCCTCGGGTCGCCGACGTCGCGGTGTTCGGCATCCCCCACCCCGACTGGGGCGAGGAGGTCAAGGCGGTGGTCGAGCCGATCGACGGTGCGACCGGGGATCCCGCCCTGGCCGCCGACATCCTCGCCTGGGCCGCCGACAAGCTGGCGAAGTACAAGACGCCCCGCTCGATCGACTTCGTGGCCGAGCTCCCTCGCGACCCGAACGGCAAGCTCTACAAGCGCAGGCTGCGCGACCCCTACTGGGAGGGCCACGAGCGCGCGATCTGAGCCCGGTCAGCGGTCGCGCAGGAAGGGGAAGCGGGCGCGGGTGTCGGCGACGTGGGCCGGGTCCAGGTCGGCGAGGAGGATCTCCTCCGCACCCCGGGGGCCCGCATCGGCGGCGACCGCGCACTCCTCGCCGAAGGGTCCGATCACGGCGCTGTCCCCGGCGTAGTCGAGCCCGCCCCCCGGGCCGACCCGGTTCACCCCGACCACGTAGGCCTGGTTCTCGACCGCCCGGGCCCGCAGGAGCGTGCGCCAGTGCTCACGCCGTCGGTCGGGCCAGTTGGCGACGACGACGTAGCAGTCGGTGGTGGGCGCCGCGGCCCAGAAGTCGGGGGCGAAGCGCAGGTCGTAGCAGACGTGCAGGCTCACCCGGACGTCGTCGACCGTCACCGTCACGGGGCGCGTCCCCGGGGTGAACCGCTCGTCCTCGCTTGCGTAGCCGAACAAGTGGATCTTGGCGTAGCGGTGGACCTCGCCGGCGGGCCCGGCCAGCACGAGGGTGTTCGTGGGGTGGGCCCCTGCGGTCGACTGCTCGGCCAGCGACCCGCACACCCACACGCCGTGGGCCGCGGCCTGGTCGACCAGGAACGCGGTGCTCGGGCCGTCGGGGGGCTCGACGATCCGCTCGGCCGCGGGCGAGAAGCCGGTGGCGTACATCTCGGCGAGCACGACGAGGCGGGCCCCGGCCTCCGCCGCCGTCGCGATCTTCGGGGCGAGCCGGGCGTGGTTCGCGCCCGGGTCCTCCCACACGATGTCGTGCTGGACCGCGGCGACCCTCACGCGAGGCCCCGCAGCCGATCGACCGCCTCCTCGAGGACCTCGCGGCGCTTGGCGAACATGAAGCGGACCAGGGGCGCTCCGGCGGCGACGTCGTCGTAGAAGACCACGGTGGGCACCGCCACCACGCCGCACCGGTGCGGCAGGGCCCGGCAGAACGCGAGCCCGTCGGACTCGCCGAGCGGACGGATGTCGACGGTGAGGAAGTAGGTGCCGGCCGAGGGGTGCGCGGTGAAGCCGGCGTCGGTCAGCCCGGCCCGCAGCAGGTCGCGCTTGGCGGCCAGGTCGGCGGCGAGCCCGGTGAAGTACGCGTCGGGCAGCCGGAGCCCGGCCGCGGCCGCGTGCTGGAAGGGGGCGCCGTGGACGTAGGTGAGGAACTGCTTCACGGTGCGGACCGCGGCGACCAACTCGGCCGGGGCGCACACCCACCCGGTCTTCCAGCCGGTCATGGAGAAGGTCTTGCCCGCCGACGAGATCGTGATCGTCCGCTCCCGCATCCCGGGGAGCGTCGCCAGGGGCACGTGGACCGCGTCGTCGTACACCAGGTGCTCGTAGACCTCGTCGGTGACCGCCACGAGGTCGTGCGCCACGCACACCGCCGCGATCAGGTCGAGCTCGGTGCGCGAGAACACCTTGCCGGTCGGGTTGTGGGGCGAGTTGAGCAGCAGCACCCGGGTCCGGGGGGTGATCGCGGCGGCCAGTGCCTCGGCCGTGAACGAGTGGTCCGGCGGGGTGAGGGTCACGCAGCGGCGCCGGGCCCCGGCCAGCGCGATCCCGGCCGCGTAGGAGTCGTAGTACGGCTCGAACGTCACGACCTCGTCACCGGGCTCGAGCAGCGCGAGCAGCGTGGCGGCCACCGCCTCGGTGGCCCCGGCGGTGATCAGCACCTCGGTGTCGGGGTCGTGGTGCAGGCCCCAGAACCGCTCCTGGTGCTCGGCCACCGCGTGGCGCAACGGCGCGATCCCGATCCCCGGCGGGTACTGGTTGTCACCCGCCCGGATGGCCGCGACCGCCGCCTCCACCACCTCGGGCGGCCCGTCGGTGTCGGGGAAGCCCTGCCCCAGGTTGACCGAGCCGGTGGTGGCGGCGAGGGCCGACATCTCGGCGAAGATCGTCGTGCCGAAGCCCTGCATCCGCTCGACCAGGTGGGCGGTCATGACCGGAGCCTAGGGCCGGTCGGCCGGCGCCGGCCGCCTCAGACGAGCAGCCGGTCCTGGAGGGCGGCGCGCACCGGGGCGTCGACCCCGATCGACTCCGCGTAGCCCGCCCAGTCGCCCCACTCGGCCCGCACGCGGACGATGGTCTCGGCCATCGACTCCGGGAAGGCGTTGCGCAGGTCGGCGCCGAGGGCGCGGGCCGACTCGGCCCCACCCGGGTCGTCGTGGCCCCGCAGCACGTGGATCCGGTCGATCACCTCGCCGGTGAGCGCGTAGTCGGCGACGACGTCGGCGTCCGACACACCGAGCAACCCCAGGACCAGGGCGGCGAACACGCCGGTGCGGTCCTTGCCCGCGGCGCAGAAGAACACCACCGGCTCCTCCGATGCGGCCACCCGCCGCAACGCCGCTGCGTAGGCGCCGGCGCCGTTGCGCAGCATCGACACGTACGCGTCGGGGGCCGTGATGAGCGCGCGGCGCACCTCCTCGTCGTCGAGGAGCGGGCGGGTGGTGTCGAAGGTCGGCAGGTGCACGTGCTCGGCCGACACGAGGGCGATCCCGCCCCACCCGTTGGTCTCGAGCTCGTGGGTGGTGCGGAAGTCGATGAGGGTGGTCACCCCGAGGGCGTGGACCCGCTCGACGTCGGCGCCGGTGAGCCGGTGGAGCGCGTCACTGCGGAACAGGTGTCGGTGGCGGACGGTGCGGCCGTCGTCCGCCTCGTAGCCCCCGAGGTCGCGGAAGTTGACCGGGCCCTCGAGCGGCAGGCGGCGCAGTGCGGTCGGGTCGATCTCACCGCTGGTCATGGTCGGCCACCTCTCGGGGGTCGGGGTCCGGGTCGGGACCGGGCTCGAGCAGGTTCGCCCGCATCGCCGTCAGGGTCGCGTCGTCGACGCCGAGCCCGGCCAGGTACCCGGGCCAGTCGCCGTGCCGGGTGCGCAGGAGGTCCAAGAAGGCGTGCATGGTCTCGGCCCGGGCGTGGGCCATGTCGGGCGAGAGGTTGCGCCAGGCCCGCACATCGGCCGGGTAGTCGCGCCGGCTCGCCGCGTGGATCGCGTCGAGGGCGGCCTGGGTCCGGGCGTAGTCGGCCGCGATCGCGTCGTCGGGCACGCCCAGGACACCGAGGACCATGGCTGCGGCCACCCCGGTCCGGTCCTTGCCCGCGTTGCAGAAGAACACCAGTGGGGTCGCGGCCGGATCGGCGAGCAGCCGGGCCAGCCCGGTGAAGCACCCCGGGCCCTCGTCGAGGTAGCCGAGGTACCGCTCGGGGGCGGTCGCCGGCCCGGCGACGGGAGCGTCGGCGCCGAGCACGGCGGGTCGGGTGGGGAGGTTGTGGTACCGGGCCCCGAGCCCGTCGATCCGACCGGTGCCCACGTGGGCGACCTCGTCGGGGGCGCGCAGGTCGACCACCGAGGCGAGTCCGAGCCTCCGCACCGTCGCGACGTCGTCGGCGGTCATACGGTGGAGCGCGTCGCTGCGGTGCACCCGTCCCGACCGGACCCGCTGCCCCGACCCCGCCGGCAGCCCCCCGAGGTCGCGGAAGTTGTGCAGGCCCGTCAACCCGACGACCGGCGGCGCGACCTCCGCCGTCATGCGGGTGCGGCGCCGCCGGCGGCCCGCCAGCGTTCGTGGTCGACGATGATGAACACGCCGTCGCACTCGGCGCAGAGGCGGTCGCCGGCGTGGATGGTGCCCTCGGCCCGCACCTTGCGGCCGTCGACCCCGACGTGGCGGGCGGTCAGGGTCAGGTCGGTTCGCAGCGGGGTCGGGCTGCGGTACCGGATGGTCAGCGTGCCGGTCATCGCCCCGACCTCGGCGGTGATGTTGGCGATCCCGAGCATCTCGTCGAACAGCGAGGCGATGATCCCCCCGTGCACGCATCCCGGTGGCCCCTCGTACGCCCCGTCGAGGTTGGCGGTGCCGTGGACCACGCCGTCGTCGTCGACGAGCACCCGCACCGGCGGGGCCAGCGGGTTGGCGAGGCCGATCTGGGGCGAGAACGGGAAGTAGTCGTGGGGTGCCTTCGACGGCGAGAACGCGGGCACCGAGAGGGTCCACTCGGGGGTGACCGGCGCGAGGTCGTCGGCCACCGCCTCGATCGCCGCCGCCGCCCGCCCGAGCGCCTCGGGGTCGGCCTCGGTGCAGACCAGTTGGTGGGTGATACGCCGGACCGCCTCGGCCAGCCGCTCGTGGGCGGGACCGGGCGGGCTCACTCGTCGACGATGGCGATGGCCTGCTTCGGGCACTGGCGGACGGCCTGCTCCACCTTGGGGCGCAGGTCGTCGCCGGGGTGCTCCTCGAGGACGTAGAGGAAGTCGTCGTCCCGGACCTCGAACACCTCGGGGGCGACCGCCATGCAGATGGCGTTGCTCTCGCACACGTCGAAATCGACGACGACCTTCCAGCCCATGTTCCGTCCCTCCGGTGAGTCCTGTCCGGATGCTATCCGGCGGGCCTGCCCCGCTCTAGTCCATCGGGCGGGTGGCCCCCGGGGCCGGGGCGAACGGGTCGTGGCGGAGGTGGTGGCCAAGGTCACCGATCAGGTCCGAGAAGATCAGCCGGTCGGCGAAGCGCCAGTCGCCCCCGACCCGCTCGAAGCGGTCGTGGTAGCGGCCGGCGATGATGGGCTGGAGCGGGAGGTCGTCGGTCTGCTGCAGCACCAGGTAGTAGGAGCGGGCCGCGGCGACGTCGCCCGCCAGGTCGATCACCACGTTGGTGGTCACGTGCTTGGTCCGGGGCGTGCCGTCGGGGTAGCGCCGGACCATCGCCTCGAAGGTCGCCCGCACCGCGGCGGCGCCGGTCTGGGTGTGGACGGCGTCGCCCGACCCGGCCCGGTAGGTGGCGTGGGCGAACAGGTCGGCCACCCCGGCGAAGTCGCCGAGGTCGACCCGCTCGGCGTAGGTCATGATCAGCGTCTCGATCGCGTGCCGGTCGTCGCTCGGCGACGGCGCCGGCGGGGCGGGGGTGTCGGGGGCCATGCCCGACCCTAGGTCACCGCCGGGCGCGGCGCCCCGTCAACCGAGGATGTTCACCGCGCGGGCGATCACGAGCAGGATGACGACGACCGAGAGCGCCGCCTGCACCATCATCGCCAGCTTGGCCCATCGGGTCAGCGGCATCGCGTCGGTGGGACTGAACGCGGTGGCGTTGGTGAATGAGACGTAGAAGTAGTCGACGAACCGGGGGGCCCAGGCGTCGTCCCGGAACGGCTCGGGCAGGGTCCACTGCGGGAACAGGAACGACGGGGCCCGGCCGGTCCCGGCGGGCTCGGCCCGACCCACCGCGCCGCCCCGGTCGAGCTCCCAGTACCACAGGGCGAACACGATCACGTTCGTGAGCCAGATCGCGCCGCCGGTGAGTAGCAGCACGGCGGGGTCGTCGAGCCCGCGGCCCTGGGCCAGGTTGACCACCATCCGGGTGCCCACGGCCAGGTTGGCCACGGTCAGGATCCCGGTGAGCACGAGCGCGGCGACCCGCCCGCCCCGGCCGGGCCGAGCCGGCGACCGGGTGCCGAGGAGGAGGACCACCGCGAGGACGCCGGCGACAGCGTCGAGCGCCCACCGGGGATGGTTGGCCACACGGTCGGGCACGATCGACATCAGGACCACGGCCACGAGGATGGCGGCCGTGGCCTCGGCCCGGCTCTCGCGTGATCGCTCCATGGTGGCGGCATTGTGCCGGGCCGGGGCGGTGGAGTAAAGCCTGGGGTCCCCGCCCGGCGACCGGCCACCTGAGCCCGGCGACCGGCGACCGGCGAACCGCGACCACGGAGGTCCCCGTGCCCCTCGGCGTCACCCAGGTGTTCCACGTCAACGTCAACTGCTCCGACCTCGACGACGCCCTCGGCTTCTACCGCGACCGGCTCGGGCTCCGGGCCGGCGTCCGCACCCGCCCCGAGGCGCCCCAGGACGGCGCCGCGTTCCGGCTCGACGTGGCGCAGTGGGACGCCTGGATCCTCCACGACGAGCGCGGTCTCGGCGGGGGCTGCGCGGTCGACCTGCTCGAGTGGCGGGTCCCCCACCCGGTCGGGCGCCCGGCCCGGGCCGACGAGCCGGGCTGGAACCGCATCGGGTTCTTCGTCGCCGACCTCGACGCCTGCTACGCCGCGCTGGTCGCCGACGGCCGGGTCGGGCACGGCGGGCCGCCGCACGAGACCGCGGTCGAGGGCAGTGCCCCGGTGCGCACGGTCGTGGTCGACGGGCCCGGCGGGGTGCTGGTCGAGCTGGTGCAGACCGGCGTGGACCGGGTCGGGTTCGTGGCGGTCGGGGTAACCGACCTCGACCGGGCGGTCGCGTTCTACACCGAGGTGCTGGGCTTCCGGCTGCGGTTCCGGCGGGGTCCGCTCCGCCAGCCCGGCGAACAGCTCGGCCTGCCCGGTGAGATCGGTCTGACCGCCGCCTACCTCGACGACCCGCGCGGCGAGGGCGCGTTCATGCTCGAGGTCGTGCAGCTGCTCGACCCCGCGCCCCGCGTCGGCGCACCCCGACCCGCCCACGGGCTCGGGCTGTTCCGGTTGGCGCTCCTCACCGACGACATCGCCCGCGACCACGCCGAGCTGGTCCGCCTGGGCGTCCCGTGCTGGTCCCCGCCGATGGAGCTCGCGATGGGACCCGGGGTGCCCCCGGTCCGCGCGCTGCTGTTCGAGGACCCCGACGGCACCGTGCTCGAGCTGATCCAGGCGCCGGGCTGAGGGGTCCGCGCGGCCCCACCGGGCGCGCGGACCGACCCGCCCGTCGGGCGGTCACCAGCCCTTGGCCACCGACACCGGGGCGGCGAACTGGAGGTCGAGGCCCTCGATCGCGTCGCCGATGCCCGCCAGCGCGGCCATGACCGGCCCGGCCATGTGGGCGTCGAGGGCGGCCTGGTCCTCGTAGAGCTCGGTGACGTAGAAGACGTCCGGGTTGGCGGCATTGCGGTGCAGCACGTACATCAGCGTGCCCGCCTCGGCCTGCACCGCTCCGTGCGCACCGTCGAAGGCGGCGACGATCTCGTCGCCCCGTCCCGCCTTGGCCGTGATGGTGGCCACCACCGACACCTTGCTCATCGTCGCCTCCAGTCGTGGGCCCACGGTCGGGCCCGTCGGTCGGGCACCCTAGCGAGCGCCCCGCACCAGCGCACCGGGACGGGCGCCGGTCTCGACCCCGTCGCGCATCACGACCTGGCCGCCCACGACCGTCGCGACGTAGCCGTCGGCCCGCTGCAGCAGCCGCGGCGCCCCGGCGGGAAGGTCGTAGTGCATCTCGGGTCGGCGCAACGCGAGCCGGTCGAGGTCGACGACGTTGCAGTCGCCCTTCTTCCCGACGGCGAGGACGCCCCGGTCGCCCAGGCCGTAGAGCGCGGCCGGGTCGCTCGTCATCTTGCGGATCACGAGCTCGAGCGGCAGCCGTGCCCCCCGGGTCCGGTCGCGCACCCAGTGGGTGAGCATGTAGGTCTCGATCGACGCGTCGCAGATGGCGCCGACGTGCGCGCCACCGTCACCCAGGCCGAGGGCGGTGGCCGGGTGCAGGATCATCTCGCGGATCGGGTCCTGGGTGAACTGCGCGTACCCGAGCAGCGGCCGCAGGAGCAGCTCACGGCCGTCGTCCCCGAGGAGGAGGTCGAAGTACAGGTCCCACGGGTCCACGCCCGCGCGGGCGGCCTGGGCGGCGAGGGACTCCTCGGGCCCGGGCTCGTAGTCGGGCGGGTCACCGAGCCGGAAGGTCCGGTCGAGGCCGAGGCCGATGAAGGCCATGCGGGGATCGGCCGCCGGGGCCTCGGCCAGGATCCGGGCCCGCAGCTCGGGGTCGCGCAGCCGCGCGACCTTCTCCGCGAGCGCCAGGGGCTCGATCGCGAGGTAGGAGGGTCGGTCCCGCAGGGCGTGGAACGTCTGCAGACCGAGGAGCAGCCCGAGCGGCCGGCCCGCGACCTGGGGGCGGACCGGGATGCCCCGGTCGTGGACCTGCCCGACGAGGTCCAGCATCTTCTTCCACTGGTCGGGCTCGATGTCGTGCTGGAGCAGCGCGAACGTGATCGGCCGACCGGTCTCCTCGGCGAGGCGGACCATCCAGTCCATCTCCCGGTCGGGCGCGGCGAGGTCCTCGCCCATCACGCCGGCGGGCGCGAGCTCGAACACCCCGGTCCCGGCCGCGGCGAGGGCGCGACCGAGCGCGAAGCACTCGTCCTCGGCGGCGAAGGTGCCCGGGACCGGCTCGCCGTCGATGGCCCGGTGCGCGATGGTGCGCGAGGTGGAGACGCCGAGCGCCCCCGCCTCGATCCCCTCCTGCACGATGCGGGCCATCGCCGCGATGTCCTCGGGCGACGCCGGCTCGTTGCGGGCCCCGCGCTCCCCCATCACGTAGCCGCGCACGGCGCCGTGGGGCACCTGCGTGCCGACGTCGAGCATGAGCGGCTGGGTGTCGAGGAAGTCGAGGAACTCGGGGAACGTCTCCCAGCCCCAGCGGATCCCCTCCGCCAGTGCCGTGCCCGGGATGTCCTCGACCCCCTCCATGAGCCCGATCAGCCACTCGTGGCGGTCGGGTGCGGCCGGGGCGAACCCGACCCCGCAGTTGCCCATGACCACGGTGGTCACCCCGTGCCAGCACGACGGTGCCAGCGTCGGGTCCCAGGTGACCTGGCCGTCGTAGTGGGTGTGCACGTCGACGAAGCCGGGGGTAACCAGGCAGCCGGTGGCGTCGATCTCCTCGCGCCCGGCCGCACCGACCGTCCCGACCTCGGTGATCACGCCCCCGTCGACGGCGACGTCGCCGGCGAACGCAGGCGCTCCGGTGCCGTCGACGACGGTGCCGTTGCGGATGACGAGCTCGTGCACGGGAACCCCTTCCGGTCCCGGCGACCCCGGCGGCCCGTCCGGTGGGCCGCCCCTGGACCGCGGGCGGACTGAATCGTAACGTGTGCCGGTCCCGGCCCGGCGAGGGAGGACCCCGTGCCCGTGTACCCCGAGCTTCCCGTCGATCTCACCGATCTCGACACCTTCGTGGCGGGCGTGCCCCACGACCAGTTCGACCGCATCCGGGCCCAGGCACCCGTGTACTTCCACCCTGAACGCGATGCCCCGGGCTTCTGGTGCATCACCCGCCACGACGACCTCCACCGGGTGAGCCACGAGTGGCAGGTGTTCTCGAGCGAGTGGGGGATCACGCTGCACGAGGCCGACGAGGAGCAGCTCGCCCAGCAGCGGATGATGATGCTGATGATGGATCCGCCCCGCCACACGCGGTTGCGGCTCCTCGTCAACAAGGGCTTCACCCCCCGGATGGTCGAGCGACTCCACGCGCGCGTCCGCGAGGTCGCCCGCGACATCGTGGACTCGATCGTCGAGCGGGGCACCTGCGACTTCGTCGTCGACGTCGCCGCCGAGCTCCCCCTGCAGGTGATCGCCGAGATCATGGGGGTCCCCGCCTCCGACCGCCACCAGCTCTTCGTGTGGTCGAACCAGATGATCGGCTCCGAGGATCCCGAGTACGCGGTGTCCGAGGAGGTCGCCCAGACCGCGATGATCGAGATGTTCGGGTACGCCAACGAGCTCGCGACCCACAAGCGCGCCAACCCGGCCGACGACATCATCAGCGTCCTGCTGCAGGCCGAGGTCGACGGAGAGCGGCTCAGCGACCTCGAGTTCGACCTGTTCTTCGAGCTCCTCGCCATCGCCGGCAACGAGACGACCCGCAACCTGATCTCGCACGGGATGCTGGCTCTGATGGAGCACCCGGACCAGCGCGAGCTGCTCGTCGAGGACCGCTCGCTCCTGCCCAACGCGGTCGAGGAGATGCTGCGGTACGCCTCGCCGGTCATGTACATGCGGCGGACGGCATGCGAGACCTTCGAGCTGCGAGGCGAGACCATCCGGGAGGGCGACAAGGTCGCGCTCTGGTACATCGCCGCCAACCACGACCCCGCGGTGTTCCCCGACCCCCACCGGTTCGACATCCGGCGCGCGACCGGCGACCACGAAGCCTTCGGCGGGGGCGGTCCGCACTTCTGCCTCGGCTCCCACCTCGCCAAGCTCGAGATCACGGTGATGTTCGACGAGCTGCTCACACGCGTGCCCCGCATGGAGCAGTCCGGGCCGGCCGAGCGCCTGCGCTCCAACTTCATCAACGGGATCAAGCACCTCCCGGTCACGTTTCCCGTCGGGTGAGCGACGCCCCCGGGTCCGGCACCGACCCCGGCCTCGACCGGGCGGCGCTCGACGAGTGGCTCCCCGCCCACGTCGCCGGGCTGCAGCCGCCGTTCCGCGCCACGCTGGTGGCCGCCGGGGGCTCCAATCTCACGTACCGCGTCGACGACGCCGCGGGCCACGCCGTCGTCCTGCGGCGTCCACCCGTGACCGCGGTTCTTGCCACGGCCCACGACATGGGCCGCGAGTGGCGCATCCTCGACGCACTCCATCGCCACACCGGCCTCCCCGTCCCCACCCCCCGGGCGTACTGCGGGGATCTCGGGGTCATCGGTGCGCCGTTCACGGTGATGGACTTCGTCGAGGGTCGCATCCTGCGCACCCCCGCCGACAGCGCCGGCTTCACCGCCGCGGAGTACGCCACGGCCACCGACTCGCTCGTGGCGGTGCAGGCCGCACTGCACGCGGTCGACGTCGACGCGGTCGGGCTCGGCGGTCTGGCCCGGACCCGCACCGACTACGTCGCCCGTCAGCTGCACCGCTGGATGGCCCAGCTCGAGCAGTCCCGCACCCGCGACCTGCCCGTCGTCGACGAGGTGCACGCGACGCTCGCGGCGTCGATCCCGCCCGAGTCGGGGCCGCCCGGCCTCGTCCACGGCGACCACCGGTTCGACAACTGCGTGCTCGGCCCCGACGGCGCGGTGGTGGCGGTGCTCGACTGGGAGCTCGCCACCCTCGGCGACCCGGTGGCCGACTTCGCGTGGAGCTGCTGCTACTGGACCGACCCCGGGGACCCGGCCCCCTTCCTCGACGCCGCCCCGACGCTCGATCCCGGCTTCCCCGACCGGGCCACGACCGTCGAGCGCTACGCGCGGGCCTCGGGCCGGGACCTGGCCGCCCTCCCCTGGCTCGAGGCGTTCTCCTACTGGAAGATGGGCTGCCTGGTCGAGGGGGTGTACGCCCGCCGCCTCCGCGGCGCCGCCGGCGGGGCGGGGGTCGCCGACCCGGGCGCGATCGCCGAGCGGGCCGAGCGGTTCCTGCACCACGCGGTCGTCCTGCTCTCCCGGATCGCCTGACCGGGCGACCACAATGGGCCTCCGCTCCCGGCCCCGCCGGGACCGACCATCCCTCGGGAGGGCCCCGTGTCGCGCAACCGCATCCTGATCGCCGTCGGCGTCGCCGCCGCCGTGATCGCCGTGGCCCTCGTGGTCGTCGTCGGCACGTCGGGCGACGACACCGAGATCGCCACCCCCGCCAGCCGGCCCACCCCGCCCACCACCGGAGCGGTGCCACCCTCGGCCCCGGTCACCGCGCCCCCCACCGTGCCGCCGACGACCACCCCCGCGGCCCCCACGACCGCGCCGGTGCCCCCGCCCACCACCATCGTCATCCCGCCGAGCACGGCGGCGCCGGCGCCCCCGACCGTGCCGCCGACCCCGGCGCCCACCGTGCCACCCACGCCGCCCCCGACCGTGCCGCCGGGACCGACCGACCCCGGCATCACCGCCACCGAGATCCGCGTCACCGTCATCGCCGACTCCCCCGACGCCGTCGACGGCGTGAAGGCCTGGGTCGCGACCGTCAACAAGAAGGGCCTCGCCGGACGCACCGTGGTCCTCGACGTCGCCCTCGTCGGCGGTGACCCCATCGCCTACGCGGCCGCGGTCGAGGCGGCGTGCGCGCGCTCGTTCGCCATCGTCGGATCACAGTCGGTGGGCGACCGCGGCGTCGGCGCCATCGCCACCTGCGGGATCCCCAACCTCCCCGCCCGCGCCTTCTCCGACGAGCAACGGGGCGCACCCGGCACCTTCGCCGCCGTCCCGACCGACCCGACCCGGTTCCAGGTCGGCGGCTTCCAGTGGCTGGCGAAGTCGAAGAACTGCTGCGCCCAGTACGTGATCCGCTCCACCGATCCCGTGCGGGGTGCGGCGACGATCGCCTCGGCCCAGGCGGCCGACACCGTGGCCGGCTTCACCGACGTCGGGGGGACCGCGCTCGCCGACGACGCCCCCCAGAGCGCCTACGCCCCGTCGGTCACGACGATGAAGACGGCCGGGGCGACCTTCGGGCGCAGCGACCTCGGGTTCCCCTCGACCATCCGCTTCCGGGCCGAGGCGGCGGCGCAGGGCGTCGACGGCGTGAGCTGGTTCTGCCTCGAGCAGTGCTACGACCCGGACTTCCCCGCCCAGGGCGGCTCCGTGGTCGACGGCACCTTCGTCCAGATCGGGATCGTCCCGTTCGAGGACGCCGACGCCGTCCCCGCGGTCAAGAAGTACCTCGCCGCCGGGGGTCCCCGCAGTCAGACCGGGGTGGAGTCGGCGGCGGCCGGCGTGCTGTTCCAGACCGCGGTCACCAAGGCCTACGGTCCCGATCGCAACAAGAACGCGGTCACCCGGGCCGCGGTGCTCGCCGCGCTCGCCAAGATCCAGTCGTTCAACGCCGGCGGGCTGATCGGCAAGACCGACATCGCCGATCAGGTCCCCAACGGATGCGTCGTGCTGCTGCGGGTCGACGGCGGTGGGTTCGTCCGGGCCACTCCGACCAAGCCGGGCGAGCTCGACTGCGCGCCCGACAACCTCACCCCGGCCCGGTGAGCCCCTCGCCGTCGCCGGGGAGCACCGGGAACGGCGAGCCTGCGACCTCGGTGCCGACGGCCCGGAACATGGAGTCGTAGCGACGGCTCCGGAACCGCCATCCGTCGTCGTCGCGTACGTAGACGTCGTGGTAGACGCCGGCGAACCGCACCTCGGTGCCGTCGGTGCGCAGGCCGAACTCCGAGATGTACCACCGGCCGGTGGCCTGCCCGAGACCGTCGAGCGCGACCCGACCCGAGAGCAGCGCGTGCACGATCACCGACCACCCTCCGAGCAGCCCCCGCAGGAAGTCGGCGATCTCGGCCCGACCCCGCGGTGCGCCGTACCCGGTCACCGTCCACTCGCCGTCGTCGACGAAGCACGCCACCGCCGCGTCGACGTCCATCCGGCACACCGCGTCGGCGTAGCGGTGCACGAGGTCCCGCACGGCCAGCTCCACGGCCACCGCGTCGCTCACGACGCGCGCCGCCGGCGGCGCCGGGCCAGGCCGGGCGGCGTCCACGGCTCGACCGCGCTCACATCGATCCCGGGCGGCACCACGGCGTCGATCGCGTCGAGGGTGTCGGCGTCGAGGCGGACCTCGGCCCCGGCCAGCGCATCGTCGAGCTGGGCCCGGGTGCGGGGGCCGATGATCGCCGAGGTCACCGCCGGGTGCTCGAGCACGAAGGCGTGGGCGAGGTGGGTCAGCGGCACCCCGGCCGCCTCCGCCACCGGGACCAGGGCCTCGACCACGTCGAGGCGGCGCTGGTTGACCGGATCCTCGAGCGGGCGGGCCCCGGCGCTTCCGAAGCCCCGGGCCAGGCGGGACTCGGGGTCCACCGGCTGGTCCCGGCGGTAGCGACCCGTGAGCCAGCCCCCCGCGAGGGGGCTCCAGGGGATGACCCCGATGCCGTAGCGCTCGCAGGCCGGGAGGACGAACCGCTCGATGCCCCGCATCAGGATGGAGTACGGCGGCTGCTCGCTCACGAAGCGCTCGCGGCCGCGGCGCTCGGCCGTCCACTGGGCCTCGACGATGAGGTCGGGCGGGAAGGTCGAGTGCCCGATCATCCGGACCTTGCCCTGGTGGACGAGATCGCTCAGCGCCCCGAGCGACTCGTCGAGGTCGGCGACGAGCGACGGTCGGTGCATCTGGTAGAGGTCGATGTGGTCGGTGCCGAGGCGCCGCAGGCTGTCCTCGCAGGCCCGCACGATCCAGCGTCGGGAGCCGTCGGCCATGTTCGGGGCGTCGCCCATGACCCCCATGAACTTGGTGGCGATCACGACGTCGTCGCGACGGCCCCGGACCGCCTTCCCGACGATCTCCTCGGACTCACCCGCCGAGTAGACGTCGGCGGTGTCGACGAAGTTGATCCCGGCGTCGAACGACGCGTGCATCATCGCGATGCAGTCGTCGTGGTCGGGGTTGCCCCACTTCCCGAACATCATCGCGCCGAGGCAGTACGCGCTCACCCGCACCCCGCTGCGGCCCAGCACCCGCATCTCCATGCCCACGTCTCCTCGTCGGCTCGGTGGTCGGCATGCGCCGACCGGATCAGGCTCCCACGCGCACGGTGCGGAAGAACTCGCGGACGTCGGCCACGAACAGGTCCGGCACCTGCATCGCGGCGAAGTGCCCACCCCGGGGCTGCTCCACCCAGTGCGTGATGTGGTAGCGGCGCTCCGCCCACGACCGCGGGGTGCGGGTCACCTCGCCGGGGTAGTTGGCGACCCCGGTGGGCACGCTCACGAACGCCTGGGGCAGCGCCGCCCGCCCCGCCCGGCGCATCTCGTAGTAGAGCCGGGTCGACGACGTGGCGGTCGCGGTCACCCAGTAGAGGGTGAGGTTGGCGAGGAGCTGCTCGCGGGTGAACGCTGCCTCGGGGTCGGGCGCGCCGTCGGACCACGCGCCGAACTTCTCGACGATCCACCCGGCCAGGCCGGCGGGCGAGTCCTCGAGTCCGTAGCCGAGGCTCTGGGGCTTGGTGCCCTGGATCTCCTGGTACCCGGCGCCGGTCCGGCGCCACTCGCCCGTGCGGGCGAGATCGGCGAGGTCGGCAGGGGGCAGGTCGGCCGGATCGGCCCCCTCGGGCCGGGGCACGGCGAGGAAGTTCAGGTGGAGCCCCGCGACGTGCGCCGGGTCGAGGTCGGCCACGTTGGCGCAGACGATCGACCCCCAGTCACCCCCTTGCGCGCCGTAGCGGTCGTGGCCGAGCGCGGCCATGAGGCGCACGTAGGCCGACGCGATCCGGCGCGGGTGCCAGCCCGGCGCCGAGGTCGGTCCGGAGAATCCGTACCCGGGCAGCGACGGGGCGACGACATGGAACGCGTCGGCCGGGTCGCCCCCGTGGGACCTCGGATCGGTGAGCGGGTCGATCACGTCGAGGAACTCGAGGACCGAGCCGGGCCATCCGTGGCTGATGAGCAACGGCAGCGCGTCGGGCTCGGGTGACCGCTGGTGCACGAAGTGGATGCGCTGACCGTCGACCTCGGTGACGAACTGGTCGAGCGCGCCGAGGCGGGCCTCGACCGACCGCCAGTCGAAGGTCCGCCACGATGCGAGCAGGTCCTCCAGGTACCCCCGATCGGTGCCCTGGTCCCAGCCGGCGCCCGCGACCTGGTTCGGCAGCCGCGTGCGGGCGAGCCGGTCGCGCAGGTCGGCGAGGACGGCCTCGGGCACCTCGGGCCGGAACGGCGTGACCTCGAGGTCGTGGCCGCCGCGCTCGTCGTAGTCGTCGTCGTGGTCGTCGTCGTGGCCGTGGCCGTGGTGCGGGTCGGGACGGTCGGCCACGGACGGTCAGACCTGGGCCCCGGGCGGCAGGGCCCGGTCGAGCATGGCGGCATGGCGGGCGGTGAGGAGCGTCTCGAAGCTCTCGCTGGTGTCGATCCAGAAGCGTCCGGCCCGGATGCCCGCGAAGACCAGGGCGGCGGCCTCGACCGGCGGGCGACCCCGGTCGCGGATCAGGTGCCCGAGGGCGTCGGCCACGAACCAGTGGTCGGGCGCCTGCGCCTCCCCGGGGGGCTCGTCGGGCAGGC
>VGBI01000022.1 GCA_016870595.1 Actinomycetota bacterium | reverse complement strand
GCCGTCGGGCCAGCGCAGCGCCTTCTCGGTGCACCACCAGTACTCCTCGAGCGTCTCGCCCTTCCAGGCGAACACCGGGATGCCCTTCACGGCGAGCGCGGCCGCGGCGTGGTCCTGGGTGGAGAAGATGTTGCACGACGCCCACCGGACCTCGGCGCCGAGGTCGACGAGCGTCTCGATCAGCACCGCGGTCTGGATGGTCATGTGGAGCGAGCCGGTGATCCGCGCCCCGGCGAGCGGGGCCGAGCCCCGGTACCGGTCGCGCAGGGCCATGAGGCCGGGCATCTCGTGCTCGGCGAGCTCGATCTCCTTGCGGCCGAAGTCGGCGAGGGAGAGGTCGGCGACCTTGAAGTCGTCGGTGGAGACCGAACGGGAGGCGTCGGTCGTGGTCATGGGGTCCTCCTGGGTCGGCACCGCGCGTCGCGGTCGCCGGTCGTGGATCGGGTCGGTCATGCCGGGGGGCACGCACTCCCCAGCCGTCCCCACGTCGCCGACCCGGGGACCGGGCGGGACCGACTGGAGCGGGTGGGGAGTCGGCCCGGATCACCGGGTGACAGCCGCAGGCGGCCCGACCAGCCCTTATTGTACCCGACCCCCGACGTCCTCCGGACCCCCGGTGGCGAGCTGGGCCTTGAGCTGGGCGATGGCATCGATCGGACCCGGGTCCACGTCGTTGGCGAGGGCGAGGTAGACGCTGGTCCAGTCGCCGAGGTGCACGAGGTCGAGGACCTGGGCGAGGCGCCCGGTCCCGCGCGCGTCGACCGTGCACACCCGGGCGACGGTCTCCTCGACCAGGGCCCGGGTCGCCTCCGACCGGCGGTCGAGCCGGGGGTGCTCACCCTCGTGGCGGAGCTCGATCAGCGTCAGCACCTGGCGGGTGACGTCGCCGTGCTGGCCCCAGCCGCAGATCTCGTTGTGGTCGAGCTCGGGGTACTGGTTCCAGAACGCGGGCGCCTTGGCGTTCTCGTTGACCGACTGCTTCCAGCGCAGCGCCGCCGCGGCGCCGAGGGTCCCGTGGCCGTAGACGAGCGGGATGGTGCGGTCGATGCGCCGGGCCAGCTCCCGGGCCGGGTTCCGGGGCGCGGGCACGTCGGGCAGGCACTCGTCGCGGCGCCGACCGAGCTGCGCGGCGGCGGCGTGGAGGTCGTCGTCGACGTCGGGCAGCAGTCCCAGGTGCCCGAGCAGGGCGCACACCGGGGCCAGGGCCGCGCCGAGCGCGAACCGGGGACCGGGCACCTCGGCCACGACCGGGAGGTGGACGAGGCCGCGGGCCTCGCCCAGGGCGGCGAGCGCGCCGCCGCCCGAGACGGTCACCAGGTGCGCGCCCGACACCGCCGCGCCGGTGGCGAACTCCACCGTCTCCTCGGTGTCGCCCGAGCACGAGACCGCGACGACGAGCGACCGCGGCCCCACGAAGGCGGGGACCCCGTACCCCTTGGTCACGACCACCGGGACGGGCAGGCGGTCGCGTCCCACGGCGGCGACGAGGTCGCCCACGATCCCCGAGCCGCCCATGCCCGCCACGACCACGTGGTCGACGGCCTCCGGCCCCGCGAGCCCGCCGAGCCGGGCGGTCGCGGCGGCGTGGGCGTCGGCGAGCTGCTCCGGGGCGCTGCGGAGCGCGTCGAGCACCCCGAGCGAGTCGAGGGTCATCGGGTACCCGCGCGGTCGGACGGGGTCACGTCAGGACTCGAAGGTGAAGGCGATGCCCTCGGCCTCGGCCTTGGCCACGAGTCGGGCGTGCTCGGCGTCGTCGACGGCCTCGGCCTCCTCGACCAGCATGATCGGGATGTCGTCGCGCACGACGTAGCGCCGGTGGAGCCGGGGGTTGTAGAGCGCGGCCTCGTCGGCGAAGTACAGGAGCGGGCCCTTGTCCTCGGGGCAGGCGAGGATCTCGAGCAGCCGGGCGTCGAGGGTCATGGGGTCTCCAGTCGTCGGGGATCGCGGGTCACGGTGCGCCGCGCCGCACGAGGTCGAGCACCTCGTCGGTCCGGGCGGCGCACTCCTCGGGGGTCGCCGCCTCGACGTTGCAGCGCAGGAGCGGCTCAGTGTTGCTCGGCCGGAGGTTGAACCACCAGTCGTCGAACTCGACCGTCAACCCGTCCGTGCGGTCCTGGCGCGCCCCGGCGTAGGCCCGGGCCACGGCCTCGATCACCGCGTCGGGGTCCTCGACCCGGGAGTTGGCCTCGCCCGACGCCGCGTAGCGGTCGTAGGGGATCCGGAACTCCGACAGCGGCACGCCCGCCTTGGAGAGCTCGGCCAGGACGATCATGGCGGCGATGATCCCGGAGTCGGCCCGCCAGTTGTCGCGGAAGTAGTAGTGCGCCGAGTGCTCGCCGCCGAACACCGCGTCGGTCTCGGCCATGACCGCCTTGATGAAGGAGTGCCCGACGCGCGTGCGCACCGGCACGCCCCCCGCCTCACGGACGATCTCGGGCACGGCCCGCGAGCAGATGCAGTTGTGCACGACGGTCCCGCCCGGCGACGCCGCGAGGAGCGCCCGGGCGAGGATCGCGGTGGTCGTGGACCCCGAGACCGGCACGGCCCGGTCGTCGACGAGGAACACCCGGTCGGCGTCGCCGTCGAAGGCCAGACCGACGTCGGCGCCGGCGGCGGTGACCGCCTGCTGCAGGTCGACGAGGTTCTCGGGCTCCATCGGGTTCGCGGGGTGGTTCGGGAACGTGCCGTCGAGCTCGGCGAACAGCATCGACAGCTCGAACGGCAGCCCCGAGAACACCGCCGGGACGATCAGGCCACCGACGCCGTTCGCGGTGTCGGTCACCACCCGCAGCGGGGCGAGCGCCTCGACGTCGACGAACGAGTGGACGTGCTCCACGAAGGCGGGGAGCAGGTCGCGCCGCTCGGCTCGCCCCGGCTCGGCCGTCCGCTCGAGGAGGCCCTCGGCGACCATGGCCTTGATCCGCAGGAGGCCGGTCTCCTCCCCCACCGGCGCCGCCCCAGCCCGGCAGAGCTTGATGCCGTTGTACTGGGCCGGGTTGTGGCTCGCGGTGAACATCGCCGCCGGGGCGTCGAGGCGGCCCGAGGCGAAGTAGACGAGGTCGGTCGAGGCGAGCCCGAGGTCCACCACGTCGGCGCCGGCGGTACAGGCACCCTCGACGAAGGCGGCGGCGAGCGGCGCCGAGGACGGGCGGGCGTCCCGTCCGACCAGCACGGTCGGGGCGCCCGTGAACGCCACGAAGGCATTGCCCACGAGGCGGGCCACCGACTCGTCGATCTGGTCGGGATGGATGCCCCGGATGTCGTACGCCTTGAAGATGGCGTCGAGGTGCTCGGACGACGGCGCAGCGGCCATGGCGCAGGACCCCGATGGAAGGCTTCCGGACGACCGGAACGGACGGTGGCGAGACGACGCCACCGGGGCGCCGGGGACGAGATGCTACCCGTCGGCGGGCGCGCGGCGGGGGGTCGATCGCCGCCCCCACACCACCAGCCCGGCCACCCCGGCCAGGCCCGCCAGCGTGGCCAGGCGCCCGAGCCAGTCGGCGGGGGTCGACCCGAACCGGAGGGTGACCTCCCGCCGGGTCGGCACCACCACCATGAAGTTGGGGGTGGCCCGGTACGGACCGAGCGCGCCCTCGGCCTTCCAGTTGGGGAACCACGACACCTTGACCAGGACGGGCTTGCCGACCTCGTCGACCCGGAAGCGCACGGACTCCTCGTCGACCCGCACGTCGCGCACCCGCACCGGCTCGACCGGCCGCCGGGCCAGGGTCAGCGCGGCAGCGCCGTCGGCCCGGCGCCAGCGGTCCGGCCCGGCCGCCACCACCGGGGCGTCGTACTGCCCGGGGAACCACCACCACGGCACCGCGATCTGCTGCTCCCAGCCGTCGGGGCCGCGGTCCACGCCCTCTGCCACCACGGGCTCGAACGCCAGCCCCTCGACCAACGGCGCGTCCGCGACCCGGTAGACGGTCCAGCCCTGCGGGTCGGCCCCGTCACGGTCGGGGGTCGACACGAGGGGCGTCAGGCGCGCGTCGGCATCGGCCTTGGCCTTCGTCGTGGGCGTGTGGGCGATGAAGTAGTCGACCCCGAGCGCCTGGAGCTGGCGCACGCCGAGGTCGAAGTCGTCCTGGGTCCGGTAGGGCACGCCGCGCACCGGATTGGAGTTCTGGCCCGGGGCGACGAGCGCCGAGACCGTCTCGAAGTGGTACGGGGTGGTGGCCGACGCCTCGAAGTAGACCCCCTCCATCGAGGTGATCCGGCCGTCGGTCCAGTGCGGGATCAGCATCAGCGACAGCGGTGTGCCGTACTTGTCGAGCGAGGGTCCGCCCTCCCACAGCGCGCGGCCCGGTGGGAGGTCCGCCAACGCGTCCATGAGGGCGCGGTACTCGGGCCACTGCTTCGCGAGGGCGACGCGGTTGCCGAACACGCAGCGGGCCACGCCGTCGCCGCCCACCGGCAGCGACGAGACGACGGGCAGGGGCACCCCGCCCGGCGCGGCGGTGACCTCGGTGCCGCACGGCGCCACCGAGGAGTCGGTCACCTCGTCGGTGACGTTCTCGTACCCGGTGAAGTTCCACTTCGCCCAGTAGGGCAGGAACGACTTCTGGTCGTCGAGGCCCGAGAGCGCGCCTACCGCGAGGAGGGCGGTCAAGGCGAGCATCACGACCATGGCCGCGGCCCGCTGGCCCACGGTCGCCGGCGGGCCGGGCGACGGTCGCCACCAGTCGGGGCCGGGCCCGTCCCCCGGCGCGTCGGCGTCGGCCCGCGCACCGGCGAGGGCACCGCCGGGCTCGTCGCCGGGCTCGTCGCCGGGGACACCCCGGACGGGCCCGAGCCCGTACTCGTCGTACCGACCGAACCCGTCGTCCCCGTCATCCCCGTCGTCCCCGTCGTCCCAGTCCTCCCCGTCGGCGGCGGACCGACGCTCGGCGGCGGCCCGCCACGCCCGGCCCGCACCCCACGCCGCGCCCCGCACCAGCTCGGCGACCCCGACGGCCATGAGCAGGTGCACGCCGATGTACCAGAACGACAGCACCCGCAGGTTCCACACGTGGCTGCCGAGATCGGTCCAGAATCGGAACACCAGGCCACAGGCCACGGTGAGGACCAGGACGACCAGCGTCGAGCGCCGCAGCCACAGCACCGCGGCGACCACCGCCACTGCGATCAGCAGCCCGGCGCCCCAGCGGTACGGCGCCCACGACGCCGGCGCGAAGAAGTACGACGGGAACAGGTACGCGCCGAAGCCCTGGCCCTCGGGCGGGTCGACCCCGATCGGCCCGTAGCGCATGTCGGTGGTGACCGAGAGCGTGCTCAGCAGGGGCACCACCCACACAGCGCTCAACGCCACGCCGACGGTGCCGATCGCCGCCGCCCGGGTGAACGACCGGACCGGGCGGTGGAAGGCCCAGACGACGAGCGCCCCGACGCCGGCGAACACGCCGACGACGAGGTGGCTCGTCAGGCACAGCCCGAGCAGCACCGCCGGCAGCCACAGATGGCGCCCGGTGCGCAACGCGATCGCGAGCGTGCCGAAGAAGAACAGGGCGAGGGCGATCGCGAGCGTGAACGAGAACTCACCGGCGAGCGTGCTGGCCAGCGTGCCCCCCATGATCCGCTGGTTGAACGCGATCACCTGGGCCGCCGGGGTGGTGCCGGGGTCGCCCGTGAAGCACAGGAATGCGGTGGCGGCGACCGCGAAGGCGGCCGGCGTGGGGTTCGGGGCCCGCAGGCCCCGGGCGAACACGTAGGCGCCGAGGGGCACGAGGACGGGGCCGAGGGCCACGACCATCTTGAACGCGACGTTGTAGGGCATGACGAGGTCGAGGCCGACCACCGTCAGGGCCGGGACGGGGAAGTAGAAGCGTCCGGCCGGGAACCCGGCGTAGAAGTCGGGGGACCAGCCCGAGAGCCGCCACGGGAGGAGGTGGTCGCGCAGGTAGGCGGGCCACCAGACGTGCGCACCGAGATCGCCGCCGTTGGGGGTCGTGTCGCGCAGCAGGAGACCGGGCTCGAGCAGCACCGCCACGAACGCCGCGCAGGCCACCGCGACCACGAGCCCGAGCCAGTCGTCGAGGTGCCACCACCACCCGGACGCCGGACGGAGGCGCCGCCGGACCGCCGCGGGCGGCGGGTCCGGATCGCGGCGGTCGTCGAGCCCGATGGGTGTCGGCACAGCCCGGAGTCTTGCAGTGCGGGCGTCCCGGACCGCCGCGGGACCCGGTCGCGGTCGCTGCGGCGCCGGGTGGGATCAGCCGGTTGGGATCAGAGCAGCGCGAGGCTGACCGCGGAGAGCAGGTTGAAGCCCACGTGCAGCAGGAGCGGGCGGGCGAGATCCCCCGACCGGGCCGCCTGCCACCCGGTCACGAGGCCGAGGAGGAGCAGACCGGGCACGACGTAGTACGAGCCGGGATCCCCCACGACGTGGACGCCGGCGAACAGCACTGCCGACACCACCACGGCGACCGGGACCGAGCACCGGCGCTGCAGCGCGCGCAACAGCGCGCCCCGGAAGAGCAGCTCCTCGACCAGGGGTGCGACCACGACGATCCCGACGAGCAGCACGACGAGCGACCCGGGGCCGGCCCGCTCGACCGTCCGCGACACCTGCTGCGCCGACTCGTCGAGATCGGCCAGCTCCGCGATGGGCCGCAGCAGGATGCCCGACGCGACCGAGAGCGCAGCCCCGGCCGCGATCCACCCCGCCACGGCGCCGGTGCTGAGGCGCCGGAAGGGCGACACGAGCCCGTAGTCGCGGGCGAGGGAACCCCGGCCCTTGCGCTCCGACATGAACACCAGCACGAGCACGATCGCGGTGTTCTGGGCGAGCAGGGCCCCGAACACGAACCACGCAGGCACGTCGTCGGACGCGGCCCGATCGGCGAGGGTCGGGTCGGCGGCGCCCGCGAACGCCAGGAACAGCAACGCGCCGACGATGCCGCCGAGCCACGCGACGAGCACGTCGGGCAGGCCCCAACGCAGGCGGGGTCGGGCCACCGGGCCGACGTCGGGGCTCACTCGGCGATGCTATGCGGGGGCGGAGCAGGGCCGGGCGGGCCGGGCGCTCGGCGCGACCCCGTGGTCCGGATCCCGGCCGAGGCCCCTACCATGGCTGCATGTCCCGACCGCCGACCGAGCCGCCCCCCGGGCGCCGCCCCGAGGGCGCCCCGCCGGGCGGCACCGGGCGCTCCGGTCCCTCGTGGCTGCGGTTCCTGCCCTGGCTGCTGATCGGGCTCCTGGCCCTCGTCTTCTTCGTCCCCAACCTGTCGCAGTCGGACTCGGGCGCGAAGTCGCTGTCGTACTCGCAGTTCATCGAGCAGGTCAACGCCGGTCAGGTCCAGAAGGTCACGTTCAACAAGACCTCGGGCGACATCACCGGCAAGTTCCGGGAGAAGGTCGACGGCGCCGAGACCTTCGCCACCGACGGGCCCAACGACGACCTGCCCGAGCGCACGCTCGACCTGCTCGACGAGCAAGGCGTGACGCTCGTCTACACGAGCGACCAGCCCAACATCTTCCTCGACAGCATCCTCCCGCTGATGCTCCCGATCCTCGTGATCGTCGGGCTGTTCATGTGGATCATGCGCCGGGGCGCCTCGCAGGCGAACGGCCTGATGAGCATCGGCCGGAGCCGGGCGAAGGTGTACTCGACCGAGAAGCCCAAGACCCAGTTCGACGACGTCGCCGGGTACGGGCCGGTCAAGGCCGAGATCGCCGAGGTCGTCGACTTCCTCAAGCACCCGGCGAAGTTCAAGGACATCGGGGCCCGCATCCCGAAGGGCGTCCTGCTCGTCGGGCCCCCGGGAACCGGCAAGACCCTGATCGCCCGGGCCGTCGCCGGCGAGGCCGGGGTCCCGTTCGTGTCGGTCACGGGCTCGGACTTCATGGAGATGTTCGTGGGGGTCGGGGCCGCCCGCGTCCGCGACCTGTTCCAGACCGCTCGGAAGCAGGCCCCGGCGATCATCTTCGTCGACGAGATCGACTCAATCGGGCGCAAGCGCGGCGCCGGCCTCGGCGGTGGGCACGACGAGCGCGAGCAGACCCTCAACCAGATGCTCGCCGAGATGGACGGCTTCGAGGCGACCGAGGGCATCGTGATGATGGCGGCGACCAACCGGCCCGACGTGCTCGACCCCGCCCTGCTCCGGCCCGGCCGGTTCGACCGTCAGATCGTGGTGCCCCTCCCCACCCAGGACGAGCGCGTCGCGATCCTGCGGGTCCACCTCGAGAACAAGAAGGTCTCCGACGACGTCGACATCGACATCGTCGCCCGGGGCACACCCGGCATGAGCGGGGCCGACCTCGCCAACCTCGTCAACGAGGCGGCGCTGTTCGCCGTGCGCCGCGGCGCCACCCTCGTCCACACCGAGGACTTCGAGAACGCCCGCGACCGCGTGCTGATGGGCCTCAAGCGCGAGTCGATGGCGCTCACCGAGGAGGAGAAGGAGGTCGTCGCCTACCACGAGGGCGGGCACGCAGTGCTGGCCTACGTGCTCGACAACGCCGACCCGGTGCACAAGGTGACGATCCTGCCGACGGGCATGGCCCTCGGGGTGACCCAGCAGCTCCCCACCGAGGAGCGCCACATCTACACCCAGGAGTTCGTCCAGGACTCCATCGGGGTCGCGCTCGGAGGTCGGCTCGCCGAGGAGCTCGTGTTCGGCCATCTCTCGACCGGGGCCCAGAACGACCTCGTGCGCGTGACCGAGCTCGCCCGCAAGATGGCCCGTGAGTGGGGCATGTCGGAGCGCATCGGCCCGATGGCGTGGGGCGGTCAGGGTCCGGTGTTCCTCGGTGAGGACCTCATGCACACGCGTGACTACTCCGACGAGACCGCCCGCGTGATCGACGAAGAGGTCGAGCGGATCCTGCGCGACGAGGAGCAGCGGGCCCGGGCGATCCTCCTGGAGCACCGACCCGGCCTCGACGCCGTGGCCCGGGCCCTGCTCGCGCACGAGACCATCGACGGCGCCGAGGTCAGCCGCCTGGTCGACGGCGCCATGGGACGACGGGCCGGTGGGTTCCGCCGCATGCGCCGGGCCGACGGCACCGTCACCGAGGTCCGGCCCGGGGAGACCGATCTGCCCCCGGCGGGCGAGGCCGGCGAGCCGTCAGTGCTCGAGCCCTCCGCCCGGTTCGACGCCCCCACCTGAGCGGACGTCGGCGAGGGCGGCCCACAGGTCGGTCGCGCTGACGGCTCCGAGCGTGTGGTGGCGCACCACCCCGGCGGCGTCGGCGACCAGGATCAACGGGATCGCCGCGATCGCGTACCGCTGGTGCAGCGCACGGTCGTCGGTCGCCTCGAGCGCGCACGTGGCGACGTCGGTCGACTCCAGCACCGCCACCTTGGCCGCCAGACCCACGCACGAGTCGCAGGTCCGCGCCCAGAAGTAGGCGACCAGCCACGGCGCGTCGGGCCGCGGGAAGTCGGTCCGGTCGAGCTGCGCAGGCACCGGCGCCGCAGTCCGGGGCGGCGGTCCGGGGCGGGCGCGGCGGCTCACCGCGGCGACGGCGACCACCACGACGATCAGCACCGCGGCGATCAGGAGACGGCTGAGCACGTCAGTCCCGGAACGGCACGGCGGTCGCGAGGGACACCGCGCCCAGGTAGGTGTCGCGCCCGACCACGATCGGACCGTCGGCCGACACCACCAGGACCTGACCCGGGGTGATCCCCCATTCGGCGAGGTCGAAGCGCGCGACGCGGCCCGGTGGCACGACCTGCGCGGGTGCGCTGCGCGGGCCGACGGGGTCGCCGGCCTTGTAGGCGAGCACCTCGACCGTCACCGGTCCCTGCCCCGGGTTCACCGCGACCACGGCCGAGAACGCGCCGGTCGGCGCGCCGGCCAACGCCCACCGGCGGGCCGCGACCGCCGCGCCGCCGTCCGTCGCCGAGCCTCCCCCCGAGGTCACGATCGACTCGGCCACGACCCGGCCCCCGTCGGGCACCCGGACCACCACGGCCGCAGTGGTCCCCGCCGGGATCCGGGCGCTCGGATCGAACCGCACCACCGAGCGGGTGGGGACGTCGACCGTTTCGGGGGCGAGCGAGCCCCCGCCCGAGAGCAGCACCGCCACCTCGGCGGTGGCCGGGACCAGACCGAAGTTGGCGATGGCGACCGCCCCCACGACCCCGGTGGCGGCCACGGGCAGGGGGAGGATCCACTCACGCCGCGGTGCCGGGCTCCCGAGGGACAGTGTGAGGCCGTTGACGCCGTCGGCGCCCGCGAACGACCGGATCTGCTCGGCGACGATGCGCCCGGCCCTGGCCCGGACCACCGTGGCGACGCGCTCCTGGCGGGGGACGACGTCGGTCACGGGAACCACGATCTTCGAGCGGCGCCCGACCACGATCCCCTGCAGCGCCTGGGGTTCCTGCACGCCGGAGTCGGTGACGAAGCCGATGTCGACGATGGCGTCGTCGCCGAACGGGTTGAACAGCTCGAGCACCTGGGCCGCACCCCGGGCGGTGCCCCCGGCGGCGAAGTACCAGCGTCGCGACGCGGTCCGGGCGCACGGGCTCATCGCGAGATCGTCCGCGCCCCGGATCTCGTGCTCCACGACGGCGGCGCCACCCACCACCTCGACCACCACGCCGGGTGCCCCCACGCGAGCCACCGTCCCCACCCGGACGGCCCGCCGTCCGTACGCGCCCACCTCGACCCGCTGGGTGGTCGCCTCGGTCGAGGCGGCGTCCACCGTGACGTCGGCGGTGATGGCGCCGGGCGAGAGGTTGGCGATGAACACCGTCTCCTCGGTGGCCCCACCCGCAACCGCCGTGCCCGCCGGGCAGTACCAGGCCACCGACAGGGCGTCGTCCCCCGGGACCTCGGGACCGGCGAGGCCGGGGGTGGTCACCCGGGCCGGATCGGCGCCGGGCGACCGGCGGTCGAGCACGATCGCGCCCGCGAGCAGGGCAGCGAGGACCGCCACCGTCACGACCCGGGCGGCGCGCCCGGCGCCCGGCGGCGGGACCCGCCCCGCTCCCGATGCGCCACCGGCATCACCGGCATCACCGGCATCACCGGCATCACCGGGGTCACCGTCCGCCCAGTCGTCGTCGGCCCAGCCGGCGTCCGACGAGGCGTCGTCCACGGGGTCGTCGAACACCGCGAACGGGTCGGGCTCGGGCGCAGTGTCGGACTCGTCGGCGAACTCGTCGGCGAACTCGTCGGCGAACGCGTCGTCGAACGCGTCGTCACCCCGGGCGTCGCTCGCGATGCGCCACCAGTCGCCACCCCTGGCCGGATCCGGGGCGGATCCGAGCGGGTCGCGGGGATCGACCGGACCGCTCACGCCTGCGCCCAGAAGTCGTCGTCGAGGTCGTCGCGCCGACGCCGGTCCTGCATCGCGTCACGCGCCCGCCGCCGTTCGTCGGCCTGCTCCCGGCGCTCCACCCGGCTGAGCCGGGCGCCGGTGACCGGGACCCGCCGCCGCCGGCCGGTCCAGCCGACCGCCGCGACGACCAGCCACAGCACGGCCTGGCCGGCGATCATCAGTCGGGTCGGCCACTGGTCGTCGTAGCGCAGCGCCACCTCGCCCCGGCGCGGGAGCACCCAGCTGTTGGCCCAGCCGAAGCTCTCGGCGTGCCGGAGCGGGCGGCCGGCCACGGTCGCCGTCCACGCCGACGCGAACGCCTCGGCCGCCACCACCAGGCCCGGTCCCGCCGGTCCGGCCCCGAGGGGCGTGACGGCCCCGGCGAGGTCGGTGCCGAGCGACGCCGGGATCGCGGCGCGGTCGCCGGCGGGCACGGCATCGGCGTCGGCGGCCGCGACCACGCCCCGGCCCGGGAACCAGGCCGTGTTCTCGTAGAGGACCAGGCCCCGCTCGGTCCCGAGCTCCGCGAGGTCGAGCTGGTCCGCGAGCCGGGACCGCAGTCCCGGGACCGCCTGGCGCTCCGGGCCGGCGGGACCGTTGCGCACCGGGGCGGCCACGTAGCGCACCCCCATGGGCGCCACGATGCGTCCGAGGCGGTTCGTGCGGCCGTCGAGCGCGAGGCCGACGGCGTCGGCCAGCACGGCGTCGGCGGCGGCCGCCGGCGCCCTCGGCACCGACCGCACGTCGCCCGCGCCGTCGACGGTGAGCGCGTATGCGACGCCGTCGCGTACGGGGAACGGATCGGTCGGGAGCACCGCCGCGTCGCCGAGCCAGAGGATGCGGAAGGCGCCCGCCGGCGGTCGATCGGCGGTGAAGGCGAGGGGGTCGTTCCAACCCGACCGCGCGGCGTGCCACCGACCGTCGACCGCATCGGCGACGAACCCGAGCGACGCGAGGACCACCCCGCCCGCCGCGACCACCGCGCCGAGCTGCCGCCACCCGAAGCGGGCCCGGCGCAGCTCCTCGCCGAACGCCCCGACGCCGAGCCCAGCCGCGACCGCGAGCCCGAGGGCCGCTGCGACCAGTGCCCCCTCGGGTGGGGGCACGGCAGCGTCGGGCCACACCCGCGAAGGCACGAACACCGCCGCGACACCCGCCGCGACGAGGAACCACGCCCGGGCCACCCACGCGAGCCGGGGTCCGCGCGCCACCGCGAGCGCGAACAGCGCCGTGGCGTAGACCCCGAGGCTCGCGACGCCGGCACCGGCCGGTCCGGTGGCGAAGCGCAGGACCGTCCCGAGCTCGAGGTCGGGGACCCGCAGCGCAACGCCGAACGCCGCCGGATCGTCGACGAGGTCCCGGGCCGAGAGGGACCACGGGAACAGCAGGACCAGCGCGCCCACGGTGCCCGCCACCGCGATCGCGAGGCCACGCGCCGCCGCACCGACGTCACGCCCGGTGCACAGCGACCCGAGCAGGGCGGCCACCGCCACGAGGACGAGGAACAGCGCCGCCGTCGGTGCGAACGCGATGGTGAGGGCGGCGAGGCTGGCGAGCCCGAGGAGCGCCCGACCGCGCCGGTCACCCGCGGTCGGCCCGGCGAAGCCGGCGGCCCGCACGAAGGTCAGGACGAGGAACGGGGCGGTCGCGTAGAGGACGACCGCACCGAGGCGCCCACCGGCGAACGCGTTGCGGATGACCGGGCTGACGCCGTAGAGCACGGCGCCGGCCACCGCCGGACCCCGGGTGGCGCCGAGGCGCCGCAGGAGCCGGGCCACCCCGAGCGGTCCCACGACGAACGCCCCGAGCACGGCCAGGGTCTGGGCGAGGCCGGGATGCCCCAGGGTGGCGGTGGTCAGGCCGGCGACCACGGCCAGCGCACCCGACGCAGGGACCGGGGCGCCGAGCCCCGTGTCGCGCCAGGCCGAGGTGAAGGCGTCGAGGGCGGGCCCGACCCCGACCCACGGCACCAGCGTCCCGACCGCGGGGACGCCGTCGGCGATGACCGCGCGCGAGCCGATCACGAGGACCACGAGGAACGCGGCGGCGGCGAGAGTCCCGGGGTGGCGGAGGCCGTCGGCCGTGCGGTCACTCCAAAGCCGGACCCGGTCGCCGATGGACTCCACTCGTTCGTCGGCGTGGTGATGGGCGAGGAACGAGCGCAGGCGGGCCACCCAGCCGACCTGCAGCTCCCAGAGGTCGAGGTCGTGGACGGTCCGGAGCCGCTGGGCCCGACGCCGCGACGGCCGGATTCGGCCGGGGTGCCCGAGGCACCACCACCACGCCCGGGCCTCGGCCACGGCTTCGGTCCGGCGGCGACTGAACAGGAAGGCCAGCACCTCGAGGGTCGACACCACGAGCCCGAGTGGCACGATCCACACGAGCGATCCGGTCGAGTAGCAGGTGAACGCCGTGCGGAGCCGCCGGCGGGCCCGGGCCCGCACCTCGGCCGGATCGCCGACCGCCCGGACGTTCCCGGCCTCACGGTGACCGACCCGGGCGTCGGGCACGGCCATCACGCGCGCACCGGCGAGCCGGGCCCGCCAGCACAGGTCGAGATCCTCGGAGCCCGGGAACGCCTCGGCGTCGAACCCGCCGAGGGTGTGGAACAGGTCGGCCCGCACGAGCATGGTCGCGCTCGGCACGTAGAACACGTCGCGGACGGCGTCGTGCTGCTCCTGGTCGAGCTCCCCCGGCTCGATGCCGGTGTGGGCACCGCCGAAGCGGTCGATCGACCGCCCCACCTCGAGCAGCACCTCGGGCCGGTCGTACTCCACCAGCTTCGGGCCGCAGACGGCGGCGTTCGACCGGTACGCCTCCTCGACCAGGATGCGGACGGCGTCGGGCTCGAGCCGGACATCGTCGTGGCAGAAGCAGAGGAAGGCCGCCTGCTCGGCCACCGAGAGCGCCTCGTTGGCCGCTTCGGCGAAACCGTCGGCGCGGGTGCGGCGCACCCGGGCGTCGGGGACGACGGCGAGGACCCGGTCGGTGGGATCGGCGCCCGAGGCGGCGTCGACGACCAGCACCCGCAGCCCCGGGTAGTCCTGGGCGCCCAGGGAGGCCAGGGCATCCTCGAGCTCGGGCCCGGGGTCGTGGGTCACGACGACGGCCACCACCACCGGCGGGGTCTCGGGGCCAGGATCGTCGACCACGAGGTCGTCGGCCGGGGCGAGGACCGGGTCCTCGACCCGCGGATCCCCCGGCGGTGGGCCCGTCACGGAGTCGGGGGGATCGGCCATGGCGCACCCGGAGGATACCGGCGTCGACCGGACCGGGCGTGGCCCCCCGGGGTGCTTGCAAGAGTTAGCACTCTGCGCTATCTTGCAAGCACACCCCACTGCCGGTTCCCCCGCCGGCCCCCACGTCCGAGGAGCACCATGGCCACCACCGACATCCCCACCACCGACATCCCCACCCCCGACTCCCCCGCACCCGACTCCGGCTCCACCGGCCCCGCGCCGGCGGCGTCGGGTCCGATCGCCGTCCCGGCCTGGGCCGACGAGGCCGTGACCCGGGTGGGCGACGTCGCCCGGGCCGCCTGGTCGCGCTCCACCGGCCTCGCCGGGCAGGCCGCCGGCACCGCGGTCGAGGCCACCGGCAAGGCCCGGACCACCGCCGTCGGCCTCGCGGGCCGGGCCCGCACCCAGGCCGAGGCGCTCGCCGACGACGTCCGGACCCGGACGGAGCAGGCGCTGCGCGAGCTCCGGACCCGCAGCGGCCAGGTCGCCGGCGCCGGCCGGGACCGCATCGGCGACGCTGCCGGCCGGGTCCAGCCGGTGGTCGAGCAGGCGCAGGCCCAGGCCGAGCGGGTCGTCGGCGCCGCCACCAGGCGGGCCCGGGCCCTCGTCGGCCGGAGCACCACCGAAGCCTGACCCCTGCGTCGCCGCCCATAGCGGGCGGCGCCGACCCGGGTTGGCATCATGACGGCATGACCGTCTGGACCGTCGTCGCGTTCATCGGCGGACTCGTCGTCCTCGTGGGTGGGGCCGACCTGCTCGTGCGGGGCGCGGCCACCCTCGCCTCCCGGCTCGGCGTCTCGGCCGTGGTCGTCGGTCTCACCGTCGTGGCCCTCGGCACCTCGGCGCCCGAGCTCGTGGTCAGCCTCGACGCCGCGGTGTCGGACCAACCCGGCATCGCCCTGGGCAACGTCGTGGGCAGCAACACCGTGAACGTGCTGCTGATCCTCGGGGTGAGCGCAGTGATCAGCGGCCTCGTCGTGGCCCAGCGGCTGCTGCGCCGGGAGATCCCGATCATGGTCGCGGTGTCGGTCGCGCTCGTGGTCATGGCGCTCGACGGCCGCATCGGCAGGGTCGACGGGCTGCTGCTCGTCGGCGCCATGGTCGTCTACATGGTGTGGCTGCTCCGCGTGGCCCGGCGCGAGCGGCCCGATGTGCTCGCCGAGTACGACGCCGAGGTCGACGCGGTCGAGCGACCCACCGCCCGGCGGCCGGTGTGGTGGCTCGTCGGCCAGATCGTCGTGGGCCTCGCCCTCCTCGTGGTCGGCGGCCGCCTGCTCGTGACCGCGGCGACCGACGCCGCCACCGCGCTCGGGGTCAGCGAGCTCGTGATCGGCCTCACCGTGGTCGCGGTGGGAACCTCGCTGCCCGAGCTTGCGACCAGCGTGCTCGCCGCGATCCGGGGTGAGCGCGACATCGCGGTGGCCAACGTCTTGGGCTCCAACATCTTCAACCTGCTGTTCGTTCTCGGCGTGGCCTCCGTCGCCAGCGGGTCGATCGCCGTGGGCGACGCAGCCCGGCGGGTCGACATCCCGGTGATGATCGCCGCTGCGATCGTCCTCGTGCCCATGTGCTGGAGCCGGTTCTCGGTGGCCCGCTGGGAGGGGGTCGCCCTTGCGCTCTCCTACGTGGCCTACGTCGCCTACCTGGTCCTCGACGCCGCCGACCACGACGGCGCCACGCTCATGGGCTGGGGCGGCGTGATCGCGGGCGGAGTGGTGCTCCTCGCCGCCACCGCCGCGGCCGTCCAGACCGTCCGCCGCAGCCGCCACCCCGACACGCCCGGTACACCCGACGCCGCACCCGCCGCACCCGCCCCGACCTGATCCGGGACGACCCCCGACCCGGGGTCCCGGTACTGTCCGGCGGGTGATCGCCGCCCTGGCCGGAGGAGTGGGGGCCGCCCGCTTCCTGCGCGGCCTGGTCGAGGTCGTCGACCCGGCGTCGGTGACCGCGGTGGTGAACACCGCCGACGACGACGACTTCTTCGGCCTGCGGGTCTGCCCCGACCTCGACAGCGTCACCTACACGCTGGCCGACGCCCACGACCAGGACCGGGGCTGGGGCCTGGCCGGCGAGACCTTCGCCACTCTCGGGGCGCTCGCCCGCTACGGCGGCCCGACCTGGTTCGGACTGGGCGACCGCGACCTCGCCACCCACCTGTTCCGGACCGAGCGCCTGCACGCGGGTGCCCCACTCCACGCCGTCACCGCCGAGATCGCCCGGGCCTGGGGCCTGCACCTCCACCTGCTCCCAATGACCGACGACCGCGTCGCCACGCGGATCACGGTGGTCGACGACACCGGTGGGCCACCCCGGACCCTCGCCATGCAGGAGTGGTTCGTGCGCGAGCGCTGCACACCCGCGGTGACCGCAGTGGCGTTCGCCGGGGCCGCCGACGCGGCCGCGGCGCCCGGCGTGCTCGACGCCCTCGACGCGGCCGACACGATCGTGGTCTGCCCGAGCAACCCGGTGATCTCGATCGGCCCGATCCTCGCCGTGCCCGGCATCCGCGAGCGCCTCGTCGCCCGTCGCGACCGGGTGGTGGCGGTGAGCCCCATCGTCGGCGGCGCGCCGGTCAAGGGGCCGGCCGACCGGCTCATGGCTCCCCTCGGGATCGAGGTGTCGAGCGTCGGGATCGCCCGGGCGTACCGCGACATCTGCGCAACCCTGGTGATCGACGCCGTCGACGCCGCCGACGCCGACCGCGTCGCGGCCGAGGGGGTGCGCCCGGTGGTCACCGACACGATGATGCGCGACATCGGCGTGGCCGCAGCCCTGGCCCGCACCACGATCGGGGCGCTCGCGTGACCGCCCGGGTCGAGATCGTCCCCGTCCACGGGATCGGCGAGGTGCGTCCGGGCGACGAGATCGCCGACCTCGTCGCCGCGGCCGCCACCGACCAGGGCACCCCGGTCCTCGACCGCGACTGCCTCGTCGTCACCCAGAAGATCGTGTCCAAGGCCGAGGGCCGGCTCGTGCCACTCGACCACGAGGACCGGTCCGCCCGCCACGCGCTGATCGAGGCGGAGTCCCGCCGGATCGTGCGCCGGCGCGGCGACCTCGTCATCAGCGAGACCCACCACGGCTTCGTGTGCGCCAACGCCGGCATCGACCTCTCGAACGTCGAGGCCGGGCAGGCGGCGCTGCTCCCGGTCGATCCCGACTCCTCGGCCCACCACATCCGCAATGCGCTCCGGGCCCGCCACGGCGTGGACGTCGCCGTGGTCGTGTCCGACACCTTCGGGCGACCATGGCGTCTCGGGCTCACCGACGTCGCCATCGGCGTCGCCGGCATCGCGGCGATCGTCGACCTGCGGGGATCGGCCGACGCGCTCGGACGGGTGCTGCAGGTCACCGAGGTTGCGGTCGCCGACGAGATCGCGGGCGCCGCCGAGCTCGTCATGGGCAAGGCGGCCGGGGTGCCCGTCGCGATCGTCCGCGGGCTCGACCCCACCTGGTTCGGCGCCGGTGCCGCCCGCGACCTCGTGCGCAACCCCCAGGACGACCTGTTCCGGTGAGGGAGCTGCCCGTGACCGTCCCTGCATTCGTCGAGGCCCGGCGGTCGATCCGCGCCTTCGCCCCCGATCCGGTGGACCGGGTGACGCTCGACGCGCTCGTGACCGCCGCGTGCCTCGCCCCCGCCCCGCACCACTCCCGCCCGTGGCGCTTCGTGGTCGTCGACACCCCGGAAGGGAAGGCCGACCTCGCGCGCGGGATGGGCGAGCAGTGGCGTCACGACCTCGGCGCCGACGGCGTGGACCCGGCCCGCATCGACGGGCTGGTCGAGGCGTCGCGGGTCAAGCTCACCACCGCCCCCGCGCTCGTCCTCGGGTGCCTCACGTGGGACGGCCTCGACCGCTACCCCGACGAGGCCCGCCGGCGGGCGGAGTGGGGCATGGCGCTGCTGTCGCTCGGTGCCGCCGTGGAGAACCTGATGCTCACCGCCGCCGACGCGGACCTGGCCTCGTGCTGGGTCGCAGCCCCGATCTTCTGCCCCGAGGCCGCACGCGCCGCCCTGCGCCTGCCCGACGAGTGGTCACCCGCCGCGCTGATCCTCGTGGGACGGCCCGACACCGGGTACTCGCCACGCGCCCGGCCGGCGGTTCCGCTCGACGCACTCCGCGTGCACCGCTGAGCTGCGGCCCGCCGCGCGGGCGGTCGCACCGGCAATCGGGTCAGCGACCGGCCGCGCGCCGGTCCCGGAACCAGGCGAGGGTGCGGGCCAGGCCGGTCTCCATGTCGACCTGCGGCCGCCAGCCGAGGTGGGTCGCGGCGCGCCCGGGGTCGAGCGCGTTGCGGGCCAGCTCGCCGGTCCGGGCTGGCGCGTAGCGCGGCGGCTCGGGGAACCCGGCCAGGCGGGCCATCGTGTCGAACAGGGTCTGCACGCTGGTCTCGATCCCGGTGCCGATATTGCAGGTGAGGCCACCGCCGGCGTCGATCGCCTTCACGAAGGCGTCGACCACGTCGTCGACGAACACGAAGTCGCGGGTCTGGCTGCCGTCGCCGAACACGGTGGCCCGCTCCTTGGCCAGGAGCTTCCCGGCGAAGATCGCCACCACCCCGGCCTCACCGTGCGGGTCCTGGCGCGGCCCGTAGACGTTGGCGAGTGCGAGCACGGTGGCGTCGAGTCCCTGCACCTCGCGGTAGTAGTGCAGGTAGTCACCCACCGCCTTCTTCGACACGCCGTAGGGCGACAGCGGGTGCTGCGAGTGCCCCTCCCCCACCGGGATCGTCTCGGGCTCGCCGTAGAGGGTGCCGCCCGACCCCGCGAACACGACCTTGCGGGTCCCGGCCGCGACCGCGCCCTGACAGACGTTCAGCGAGCCGAGGATGTTGACCTCGGCGTCGAACAGCGGCTTGGCGACCGACACCCGCACGTCCATCTGGGCCCCGAGGTGCATGATCACCTCGGGGCGCCGGTGGCCGATGAGCTCGACCAGCCCCGGTGAGCGCAGGTCGAGCCGGTGGAACGTGCACCGACTCGGGCGACGCGACCGCGCGTCGGCCAGGTTGGCCAGCGCGCCGCTCGAGAGGTCGTCGACCACGTCGACGTCGTGGCCGTCGGCGAGCAGCCGATCGACCAGGGTCGAGCCGATGAACCCGGCCCCGCCCGTCACCATCACCTTCATGACCCCTCCTGCACGCACAGCTCGGACCGCACCACGGCGGCGTCGGGCACGACCACACCCGGGCCGAGCACGGAATCGGTGACCTCGGCGGCGCGGCCGACGACGGCATCAGTGTGGAGCACCGAGCCCGTGACCCGGGCGCCGTACCCGACCGTCGCCCCCGCCCCGATCGTGCTCCCCGCGACCCAGGCGCCCGGGCCCACGGCCGCGTCCCGGCCGACGAGCACGGGCGGGACGAGCCGGGTCGAGGGATCGACCACCGCCCCGGGCTCGAGCCAGATCCCCGGATCCACCTCGTGCGCACCCGCCACCGGCACCGGGCCGAGCGCGCCCCCGAGCACGTCGAGGTGGGCGGCGAGGTACTTCTCGGGGGTCCCGATGTCGATCCAGTAGCCGTCGCTCGCCCACGCGTAGAGCCGACCCCGCTGGTCCAGCATGCGCGGGAAGGTCTCCCGCTCGATCGACACGTTGATCCCGGCCGGGATCCGCTCGACGACGGAGGGCTCGAGCACGTAGGTGCCGGCGTTGATCCAGTCGGTCGGCGCCTGCCCCGGGGGTGGCTTCTCGACGAAGGCCTTCACCTCGCCGTCGTCGAAGGTGGGGACCACCCCGAACGCCGAGGGGTCGGCGACCCGCACCAGGTGGATCGTCGCCGCGGCACCCCGGGCGTCGTGGAAGGCCACGAGCGCCCCGAGGTCGAGCGCCGTGAGCACGTCACCGTTGCAGACGACGAAGCGCTCGTCGATGCCGGCGACGTCGGCGGCGAAGCGGATCGCGCCGGCCGTGCCCCGGGGCTCGGGCTCCACCGCGTAGCGGATCCGCACCCCGGCGTAGGTGGCGTCGGGGAAGTGGGCGACGAACGCGTCGGGGAGGTACCCGAGTGAGAGCACGACCTCGGTCACACCGTGCGCCGCCAGCCACCCGAGCTGGCGCTCGAGGAACGGCTGGTTCGCGATCGGCAGCAGGGGCTTGGGAGTCGCGAGGGTCAGGGGCCGGAGGCGGGTGCCTTCGCCCCCGACGAGGACGACCGCCTTCACGGCTGGGTCGTGGGGACGGTCGCAGGGACCGTGGGGGTGGACGTCGGCGGCAGCCCCGGGTTGCTCGCCGCCGACGGCCGGCAGCTCTTCCGGTCGATGGGGGCCGCCGCTGCGCCGTCGTTGTCGGGCGCCGACTGGGCGTTCGGGGGCGGCCCCACGTCCTGGCCCTTGGCCACGAACGCGAGGGTGATCACCTCCTGGTCGGCCAGCCGGTGGTCGGCGGGATCGGAGGACTCCGGCTTGCAGTTGACCTCGAACACGACCCGGCCCGGCTGCCCCTTGCCCGGGTTGCCGTTCTCGTCGGGACAGCGGTCGCCGTCCTTCCACCGGGTCTTGGTCGGATCGGCCGTCGGGCCGGTCCACAGCGAGAGCTCGTCGGAGGACGCCGACCAGCCCCCGTAGTCGAGGAAGCGCCCGAGCGTGGCGTTGTCGAGGCCCTCGCTCGAGGAGAAGGGGTGGATGTGGATGAACCCGTCGCCGTGGGTGTGGATCCCGGTGCGGACCCCCACGCTGTCGGCGGCGGTCTCGAACTCGGCCGGGTTGGGCAGCCACTCGCCGCACACGGAGGCGCCCAGGGCTGCGTGCCAGTGGTCGCCCGACGGGTTCTCGGGGGTGGGCGGCGAGGGGCCGGCGGCGGCGGAGTCGCGGCCCGAGAACAGCCCGGCGGCGAGCACCGTGCCGATGACGCCGACCAGGACGATCACCGTCACGGTCGCGGTGAACCAGCCGCCACCGCCCCGCCGTTGCGGGCGGCGCGCCCGGGCCCGCAGGGCGGCGCGGTTCTTCGGGCGGCGGAGGCGGACCATGCGGCTCCTGAGGTTACCGGCTGCCGGTTGGGCCGCCCCGGCGCTGCCGGCGGGCCGCCAGGGCCGCTCCCAGGGCCGCCACGCCCGCCCGGACCCCGAGGAACCCGGCCGCCGGGACGAGCAGCAGGCGGCGGACGCCGTGCCAGCGGCGGGCGCAGAACCGCAGCGAGGCGCGGTGGTGGGCCACCACCATGCGCACGGGGTGGCGTCGCGTGGAGCGACCCTGCTCGTGCACGACCACGCCGGCGGGCTCGTAGCGGATCCGCCACCCCGCCCCGCGCAGGCGCCAGGCGAGATCGACGTCCTCGAGGTACATGAAGTAGCCCTCGTCCCACCCGCCGACGTCGGCCAGGGCCCGGCGGCGACACCACACCGCGGCACCCGACACCCAGTCGACGTCGCGGGCGACCCCGGGGTCGGCGTCGCGCCCCTGGTAGGCCCGGGTCCAGCGGTTGTCGGGCCGGATCCGGCCCAACGCCGCGTGGCCCACCGCGACCGCGAGCCCCGGGTCGCGCCGGGCCGAGGGGTAGGTCGTGCCGTCGGGCTCCAGGATCCGCGGCCCGGCCGCCGCCACCCCGGGGTCGGCGAACGCGCCGAGCATCGCCGCGCCCGTACCCGGGCGCACGACGAGGTCGGGGTTGCACACGGCGACCACCGCCGCGGTCGTCGCGGCGATCCCCCGGTTGGCGGCGGCTGCGTACCCGGCGTTGGTGCCGGGGGTGATCACCGCGACGTCGGGATGGTCGGCACGCAACCGGGCCACGGACCCGTCGGTCGAGCCGTTGTCCACGACCACGACCTCGGGCGCACCACCGGCCGAGTCGTCGGCGAGGAGGGAGGTGACGCAGGCGGTGAGCGCGTCACCCGCCTCGTAGTTCACGACCACCGCCGCCCAGGGCGCGCTCACCGGTCCGGGAGGCGCGCCGGCGCCGGGCGTCCCGCCCGGTACCAGGCGACCAGCCGCTCGACCCCCTCGCGGAGCGGCACCTCGGGCCGCCAGCCGAGGACCGCCCCGGCCCGGGTGATGTCGGGGCGGCGGCGGGTGGGATCGTCCTGGGGCAGCGGGGCGAACGTGATCGGGACGTCGACCCCCGCGGCCTCACGCACCAGCTCGGCGAGCTCCCGCACGGTGAACTCCGCCGGGTTCCCGATGTTCATGGGACCGGTCCAGTCGGAGTGCAGCAGCGCAACCAGTCCCCGGACCTCGTCGTCGACCCAGCAGAACGACCGGGTCTGGGTCCCGTCGCCGTAGACCGTGAGCGGCGATCCGGCGAGGGCCTGCTCGATGAAGTTGGTGACGACCCGGCCGTCCCCCGGCGCCATGCGCGGACCGTAGGTGTTGAAAATGCGCACGATCTTGGTGTCGAGCCCGAACGTGCGGTGGTAGGCCATCGTGATCGCCTCGGCGAAGCGCTTCGCCTCGTCGTAGACCGACCGGGGCCCGATGGAGCTCACGTTGCCGAGGTAGTCCTCGGGCTGGGGGTGCACGAGCGGGTCGCCGTAGATCTCGCTGGTCGAGGCGAGCAGGAACCGGGCGCCGTGCGCGTGCGCCAGGGCGAGCGCGTGGCGGGTGCCCTCGGAGCCCACGGCGAGGGTCTCGAGCGGCCGGGCCAGGTAGGCGGGAGGACTGGCCGGGCTGGCGAGGTGGCACACGGCGTCGACCGGACCCGAGACGGGCAGGCCCCAGCTCACGTCGTGCTCGACCACGGTGCAGCGGGGGTCGTCGGCGAGGCCGGCGAGGTTCTCGCGGCGACCGGTCGAGAAGTCGTCGACCACCACGACCTCGTAGCCCCCGCCGACGAGGGCCTCGGCGAGGTGGCTCCCGAGGAAGCCCGCCCCGCCCGTGACCACTGCGCGGGGCATCAGCGGCCGACGCCCCGGTAGGTAAAGCCGAGTCGGCGCATCGCGGCGGGGTCGAGGAGGTTGCGGGCGTCGACGATGCGCGGCACCGCAGTGGTCGCGGCGACCCGGGCGTAGTCGAGCCAGCGGAACTCGTTCCACTCGGTGAGGAGCGCGACGACCTCGGCGTCGGCGACCGCCTCGTACGGGTCGGTCACCACGCGCAGACCGGGAACCCGCGCCGCCGCCGCCTCGCCCGCGACCGGGTCGTAGGCGAGCACGTCGGCCCCGGCATCGACCAGCGCGGCCGCGATGGCGAGCGCCGGCGAGTCGCGCAGGTCGTCGGTGTTGGCCTTGAAGGTGAGCCCGAGCACGCCGACGCGACACCCGGCGAGCCCACCGCCCGCCATCGTGCGCACGAGGTCGACGATGTGGTCGCGTTGGCGGTCGTTGACGTCGAGCACGCCCCGCAGGAGGCTGAAGTCGTACCCGAACTCCTGGGCCGTCTGCAGGAGCGCGGCGGTGTCCTTGGGCAGGCACGCGCCCCCGAAGCCCGGGCCCGGGCTCAGGAAGTCGGAGCCGATGCGGTCGTCGTAGCCCATCCCGAGCGCGACGTCACGCACGTCGGCATTCACCGCCTCGCACACGTTGGCGACGGCGTTGATGAAGGAGATCTTCGTGGCGAGGAACGCGTTGGACGCCTGCTTGATCATCTCGGCCGACGCCGCGTCGGTCACCACCATCGGGGCCGGGATCGTCCGGTACAGCTCCGAGATCCGGACCGCGACGGTCGGGTCGTCGCACCCGATGACGATGCGGTTGGGCTGGAGGAAGTCGCGCACCGCCGACCCCTCGCGCAGGAACTCCGGGTTCGACGCGACCTCCACGTCGGTGACCGCACCGGCCTCGGCCAGCCAGCGGGCGACCCGCCGGGTGGTGCCCACCGGCACCGTCGACTTGGTCACGACCACGGCACCGGGGACGAGGAGCGGGGCGATCTCGTGCGCCACCGCCTCGACCGCCGAGAGGTCGGCGGCTCCGGTGGCGTCGGCCGGCGTCCCCACGCAGAGGAAGACGAACTCGGCGTCGTGGGCCGCGGCCGGAGCCCCGACCACGAACCGCAGGCGCCGGGTGGCCAGGCCCTCGGCGACGAGGGACGGCATCCCTTCCTCCAGGATGGGGATCTCGCCCTTGGCCAGCCGGGCCACCCGCTCGGCGTCGACGTCGGCACAGCGCACGTCGTGACCGAGCCGGGCGAGGCACGCCGCCGTGGTGAGGCCCACGTAGCCCGCGCCGATAACCGCGACCTCGCTCACCCTGGGGAGTCTACGGGCGACCGGGGCGGGCTCAGCGGGGGTCGCGACGCATGAACCACAGGGGCAGCCCCGGGAGCTGCGCCTCGCCGGTGACCTCGAACCCGAGGCGGCGGTAGAACACGACGTTCTCGGGGGTCTCGGTCTCGAGGAAGGCGATCTCACCGGCCTCGTCCATCGCGTCGCAGAGCAGGCGCATCACGGCGGAGCCCACCCCGCGCCCCTGGAGCCCGGGCTCCACGCCGACCGGGCCCACGTGCCAGTGGCGGTCCGGGCAGTGGTGCGCGGCCAGGGTCGCGAGGACCCGGGCCTGGCGGTCGGGGGAGCCGGGCGGGCCCTCGGGACCGCCGGGCAGCCGGGTCGTGGCCGGCGGCAGGAGGTCGACGAAGCACGACCCGGGCGCCGCGACCGCGGCGCCCGCGACGACGTGGCCCTGGACCACGGCGCCCCACACGGTGGGCGGGGGTGGTGCCGCCGGCATCCGGCCCCGGACCCGGTCCCACCACGGGGTGGCCGGCGCCGGGGGCTCCCGGAACGACGAGTACGCCGCGCCCATCCGCACCACGGGGTCCGTCCCGTACAGGTACACGAACATCGGGTCGTCGCGCAGCGCACGCGCGGCGACGGCCGCCGCCGGCCGCCGCTCGTCGTGACGGAGGAGCCGGACCTCGTGGGTCATGGTCGGCGCCCCCGGTGACCGGTCAGCCCCGGGCGCGCAGCGCCTCGATCAGCTTGGGCACGACCTTGTGCACGTCGCCGACGATCCCGAGGTCGGCGACCCCGAAGATGGGGGCCTCGCCGTCCTTGTTGACCGCGATGATGTTGTCGGAGCTCTTCATGCCCACCAGGTGCTGGGTCGCACCCGAGATGCCGAGAGCGATGTAGAGCTTCGGCTTCACCGTCTTGCCGGTCTGGCCCACCTGCTTCGAGTACGGCACCCAGCCGGCGTCGACGATCGCACGCGACGCGCCCGACGCGCCGCCGAGCAGCTTCGCCAACTCCTCGACCAGCGGGTCGTACGCCCCGGCCTCGCCCAGGCCCCGACCCCCCGAGACGACCACGGTGGCCTCCTCGAGCTTCGGTCCCTCGCGCTCCTCGACGTGACGCTCGAGCACCCGGGCCTGGCCGGCCCGACCGGCGTCGACGGCCCCGACGGCCTCGACCGCCGCGGCGGCGCCACCCGACGGCTCGGCGGCGAAGGACTTGGGCCGGATGGCCGCCAGGTAGGGCTTCTCGCCCGAGAAGGCGGTGTCGACCAGCATGTTGCCGCCGAAGATGGCGACCCCCACGATCACGGCGTCGCCGTCGACCGACAGGGCGGTGCCGTTGGTGATCACCGGGCGGTCGAGCTTCGCCGACAGCCGGGCGATCGCGTCACGACCGTCGTAGGTCTGGGCGAAGAGCACGAGGTCGGGCGAGTGCGTGGCGACGAGCGACTCGAGCGCCGCTGCCCCGATCACCCCGGGAAGACCGTCTCCCCCGTCGACCGCGTACACCTTGGTGGCGCCGTGCTCACCGAGGGCGCCCGCGAGCGCGTCGGCCCCGGCGCCCACGTACACGCACTCGACCACGTCGGCGACCTCGCGCGCCCGGGTCAGCATCTCCAACGTGCTCGAGGCGGGCTTGTCGCCCTCGGCCTCGGCGAAGACCCACACCTTTGCCAGTCCCATCGCAGGACTCCTCTCCGAGTTCAGTGACTCCGGGTTCCGAACCGTCAGACGACCTTGAGGTCCTCGAGGAACGCCACGACGCGCTGGAACGCCTCGCCGTCGTCCTCGATCCGCTCGCCCGCCTCGCGGGCCGGCGCCGGCGCCACCTGGGTGATGCGCTGACGCGCCCCCGCCCAGCCCACCGCGTTTGCCCCGAGGCCGAGATCAGCGGCGGTGACGGTGTCGACCGGCTTGTTCTTCGCCGCCATGATCCCCTTGAACGAGGGGTAGCGGGGCTCGACCACCCCGGCCGTCACGCTGACGACCGCCGGCAGCGTCGCCTCGACCACGTCGTAGCCCGCCTCGGTCTGGCGCTGGATGGTGACGGTGCCGTCGGCGACGTCGACCTGCTTGGCGAAGGTGAGCGACGGCCAGCCGAGCAGCTCGGCCACCTGGGCCGGCGTGGTCCCGGTGTAGCCGTCGGTGGACTCCGTGGCCGCGAGGACGAGGTCGACGGCACCCGCCCGCTCGACCGCCTTGGCGAGGACCTTGGCCGTGCTCAGCGCGTCGGAGCCGGCGAGCGCGTCGTCGGAGACGAGGATCGCCTTGGCCGCACCCATGGCCAGCGCGGTGCGCAGGCCCGACACCTCGCCGTTGGGCGCCATCGACACGAGGGTGACCTCACCGCCGCCGGCCTTGTCGACGAGCTGCAGCGCCATCTCGACGCCGTAGCTGTCGGACTCGTCGAGGATGAGCTTGCCCTCGCGCTTGAGCGCGTGGGACCCGGGGTCGAGCTCACCCGGGACGACGGGGTCGGGGATCTGCTTCACACAGACGACGACATGCATGGGACGCTCCACGGATTCGCACGGACGCAGGGTGCAACGCCGCATTCTGGCAAGGGATCACCACCCCCGTCGAAACGAGTGCCATCGGTCACCGGCCGCCCCGGGGCGGGAATCGCCGGCGGCCGGGTACGGTCCGGTCCGGCATGGGTGCTCTCGCTCGGGACGTGGACCTCGTCGTGGTGGGCGCCGGGCCGGCCGGGATCGCCGCCGCCCTGACCGCCCACCGGGCCGGGGGCTCGGTCCGGGTGCTGGACCGGGCGACCTTCCCCCGGGACAAGACCTGCGGTGACGGCCTCACCGCCGCCGCCCTGCGCCACCTCGAGGCCCTGGGGGTGGCCGTCCCCGGCCTCGCCGCCGCCCGGGCCCCCGACCGGCCCGCGGTGGCGCGCGTCGACACGGTGGTGGTGGTCGGCCCCGACGGCCGGCGGGTCGAGCTGCCCCTGCCCGTCGACGGGCTCCACTCGGTGGTCACGCCCCGGATCGACCTCGACCACGCCCTGGTCGCCCACGCCCGGGCCGCCGGGGTCGAGGTCACCGAGGCGGCCCCGGTCACGGGGGTGGCGGTCGACCACGCCGGGGTGACGGTCGACCACGCCGGGGGCCCGACCCGGGCCCGGTTCTGCATCGCCGCCGACGGCCACTACTCGACCGTCCGGCGCCTGGTCGCCCCCGACGCTGTGGCCGACCTCGGCTCGTGGCACGCCTTCCGCCAGTACTTCCGCAACGTGGCCGAGCGTCGCCTGGTCGTGCTGTTCGAGCCCGACCTGCTGCCCGGCTACGCGTGGGTCTTCCCCCTGCCCGGCGACCGGGCCAACGTGGGGTTCGGGGTCCTGCGCCGTCCGGGGACCTCGGGCAAGGCCCTCGCCGCCACGTGGCGCGACCTGCTCGACCGGCCGAGCCTGCGGGCGGTGCTCGGACCCGACGCCGAGCCCGAGGACACCCACCGGGCGTGGCCCATCCCGGCCGACTTCCGTGCCGACCGGTGCAGCGCCGGGCCCGTGCTCTTCGTCGGGGACGCCGCCGCCGTGGTCGATCCGATGACCGGCGAGGGCATCGCGCAGGCCCTCGAGACCGGGATCCTCGCGGCGCGCGCCGTGACCGCGGGCGGCCCCGCCGCCGCGGTGGCGGCGCGCTACCGCACGGCGGTGACACGCGCCCTGGGGCGCGACCTGCGCTTCGCGGCGGCCCTCCAGCGCCTGCTCGCCACCCCCGGCGGGGTCCGCACCGCGCTCCGGCTCGTCGACGCCACCCCGTGGACCCGCCGGAACTTCGCGCGGTGGATGTTCGAGGACTACCCGCGCGCCCTCGTCCTGACCCCCGACCGCTGGCGTCGGGGGGCCTTCACGCCCCCCGGGGCGTTCGCCGGTCCGTCGGCCCGGACCGTCGACGATGCCGGGGGTGGGCCGGACCCCGTCCGTACACTCGGGTCATGACGAGCGTCCGCGACATCATCCGGGCTCCCCACTGGTCGACCGACATCCCGCTCGACTCGCCCCACCTGCGCCTCGACGTGCTCGCCGAGCGGGGGTTCGTGATCCTCACCGACCAGGACCCGCCGGTGCCCGACGAGGAGTTCCGCTCCCTCGAGTACATGGACTGGAAGAGCGGCGGCGACACCCACTTCGCCCCGGTGGCCACCGCCGACGGCGAGCTCGACTGCCGCGGGTTCTGGAAGCCCGGCGACGAGCGCCCCGACAAGAACGGCCGGTTCACCAGCAACGCGGCCCGGTGCCCCACGCTCGTCGCGCACGTCGAGGGGGTCGGCGCGAACTTCGGTCGGGTCCGGGTCATCCAGCTCGAGCCCCAGGACTACGAGCAGGCCCTGCGCTCGATCCACCGCGACGACAACAACCGCTTCAACCCCGACGGCGAGGGCTGGGTCGTCCGCCAGTGGATCGAGCTCACCGACACCCCCGGCGCGTTCATGATCCTCATGGAGCAGGGACCCGACGGCCTGCCCGATCCCGCGACCGAGGTGCACGTCCCGCTGTACCGCGGGGCCCGCTTCGTGGTCGACACCCAGCGCCTCTGGCACGTGGTCTGCAACCCGAGCGCCACCACCCGCTTCGCGCTCATCTCGAGCTTCGAGAGCGGGCCCGCGCTCGACCGCTGGATCCGGGCCAACCTCCCCGCCGTCTGAGCGGGCCGGGTCAGGCGCCGCCCACCGGTGAGCCGTGGTGGGCCACCATCCGCCACGCATCGCCCGCCCGCACGAACAGGTTGAGCGCGGTCACGTGGCCACCGGCGAGCCCGTCGTCGTCGCCCGCGGCGGCCTGGAGGATGTGCTCGTCGACGGTGACCCACGCGACGTCGCCCGCGACCCACACCGTCTCGTCGGTCAGCACGAACTGGATGTAGGGCGTGTTGCGGAAGATCGCGTCCCAGGAACCGGCGACCCGGGCCCAGCCGTGGAGGGTGGGCCAACCGGGGTGGGTCACCGTCGCCCGGTCCGACCGCTCCCACACCTCGGCCATCGCGTCGAGGTCCCGGCCCTCGAACGCGGCGTAGAAGCCCGCGTTGGCCGCGTGGACGGAAGCCTCGGCGTCGCCGGGGGTGGACGGTGCCGGATCGGCGGGCGGGCGCGGGTTCATGGCGCCATGCTCGCACCCGCCACCGGGTGGCGTCGCACCGGTCACGCGGTCTCGTGCACGATCCGCTCGCGCAGCGACCACCACACCCGGCCCGTGTGCGTGATCCAGTCGAGCAGGACGACCCCGTCGTCGGCGCACCGCCGGCGCCAGGTGACGAAGCGGGAGAGCTCGGCGCGGGTGGGCGGGCCGGCCCGTCCGATCGTCACCAGCACCACGGTGCCCACCTGCAGCACCGCCGCGAGGTCGGTCAGCTGGCGCGCGTCGAGCGCTCCCGGCTCGGGCCGTTCCGCCAACGCGCACACGGCGAGCGCACCGGGCACGGCCTCGGCCACCGCGAGGCCGAGGACCAGCTGCGTCCCGACCGGTGGGAGGCCCCCGAGCTCGAGGAAGGCCACGACGTCGGCGGGCCGGCGCACGATGCCGGCGGCGGTGGGCTCGGGCACGGTTCCTCCACGGGCCCACGACACCGCCGCCACGCGCGGGGTGTCGGCCCGCGGCGCCGAACCCGCCGACGGGCCCGGCGTGACCGTGCCGTCAGGCGCGGAATTCGGCCACGGCCGTCAGGCGCGGAATTCGGCCAGGGCGGCGCGCCAGCGCTCGCGGTCGGCGCCGGGCGGCGCGCTGAGCATCACGCGGTCGACGAGACCCCCGTAGCGGGACCGGACGCGGGCCGCCACCTGCTCGGGCTCGGCCACCACGGCGAAGGTCCCGAGCACCTCGTCGTCGATCAGCTCGCCCATCTGCTCCCACTCACCCCGCTTCGAGCAGCGGTTGAGCTCGTCACCGAGGTCGCCCCAGCCGTGCAGCGCGAGCACGGGCCGGTAGGCCGGGGTGGACCCGTAGAACGCGATCTGGCGCCGGGTGGCGCGCGCCGCGTCGGCCATGGCCTCCTCGGTGGCGCCGGTGACCACGAAGAGCGGGCCGGAGACCGCGAAGTCGGCGCGGGCCCGCCCGCCGCGGGCGAAGCCCCGCTCGAGCGCGGGGAGGGTGACCTCGCGCACGTAGCGCTCGGTGGTGAAGGCGTGGAGGATCATGCCGTCGGCGACCTCGCCCGCCACCTCGGTCATACGCTCACCCACTGCGGCGAGGACCACCTTCGGGTCGCCGTAGGGGTTCGGGCCGGGCGAGAACATCGGGGTCATGAGCGTGTGGCGGTAGAACTCGCCCCGGAAGTCGAGCGGCGAACCGGTGTTCCAGCAGTCCCAGATCGCCCGCATGGCGAGGACGAGCTCGCGCATCCGTGCGGCCGGACGCGACCACGGCATCGAGAACCGCTTCTCGATGTGGGGCTTGATCTGGCTCCCCAGACCCATCCGGAGGCGGCCCCGGGAGAACGTCTGGAGGTCGTAGCCGATGTTGGCCAGGGTCATCGGGGTCCGGGCGAACGCCACCGCGATCGACGTGCCGATCTCGACCCGCTCGGTGTGCTCGGCGATGATCGCCAGGGGCAGGAAGGGGTCGTGGCTGATCTCGGCGGTGAGGACGCCGTCGTAGCCGAGGTCCTCGAGCTCGCGGGCACCCCGGGCGATGGCCGCCGGGTCCGTCGCCATCACGCCGCCGTCGATCTTCATGGCCGTCATGGCGGGGAGGTTACGCAACCCGGTCCGGGACCGTGACCCAGGCCCGCGATACCCTCCGGCGCGTGGGGGTCGATCCGCCGCCGTCGCTGTCGCCGAGCGCCATCGCGTCCTTCACCCAGTGTCCGCTCGCGTTCAAGTACTCGTACGTGCACCGGCTCCCCGAGCCGCCGTCGCCGTGGACGAGCAAGGGCACCCTCGTCCACCGGGCGCTCGAGCGGCTGCTCGACCGGCCCGCCCCCGAGCGCACGGTCGCCCACGCCCTCGCCGACCTCGGGGCGGCCACCGCCGATCTCGCCGGCCACCCCGAGTTCACCGGTCTGACGCTCACCGACGCCGAGTGGGAGCGGTTCCACGCCGACGCCGAGCGCCTCGTCCGCCGGTACTTCGAGCTCGAGGACCCGACCACCGTGACCCCCGTCGGCCTCGAGCTCAAGCTCGAGGCCCGGGTGGGCGGGGTGCGGGTCCGCGGCGTGATCGACCGGCTCGAGCTCGACGCCGACGGCGAGCTCGTGATCACCGACTACAAGACGGGCTCGGTCCCGGGCGAGCGCTTCGAGGCCAAGAGCCTCGCCGGCGTGCAGATGTACGCCCTGCTCTGCGAGCAGACCTTCGGGCGGCGCCCGGCCCGGGTGCAGCTCTACTACCTGTCGAAGCCCCAGGCGATCGTGGCGACCCCGACCGACCAAGTGCTGACCGGCGTCACCCGCCGGACCGTCGCGATCCGCACCGCGATCGACGGCGCGTGCGCCCGCGACGACTTCCGGCCCAGCCCGAGCCGGCTCTGCGACTTCTGCGCCTTCGTGGCCTTCTGCCCGGCGCACGGGGGCGACCCGGCGGCCGCCGAGGAGGTGGCCGCTACCATCGGCCGATGACCGTTGGGGCTCCGGCCGAGACGGAGCCGGAGCCGCTCGACGCCGTCGACCGGGTGTGCTTCGCGCTGTCGAGCGCGGCCGACCACGGGCTCTTGTGGCTGGCCCTCGGCGCCGTCCGCGCCGCCCGCACAAGCGACCCGATGGTCGCGGTCCGTCTCGGCGCGCTCCTCGGGGCGGAGTCGGTCCTCACCAACGGGGTCGTCAAGTCGTGCTTCCGGCGGATCCGGCCCCCCGAGCACTTCACCCACGACGCCCCGCTCCCCTCCGGCATGCACCGGCCGATCACGTCGTCGTTCCCCTCGGGGCATGCGGCCAGCGCGTTCATGGCCGCGGCGATCCTGGGGAAGGGCTCGCGCCTCGCCCCGCTCTACTTCGGCCTGGCCGGCGTGGTCGCCTACAGCCGGGTGCGGGTCCGGATGCACCACGCCTCCGACGTGGTGGCCGGGGCCGCCCTCGGCCTCGGCCTCGGCGTCCTGGCCCGTCGCTTCGCTCCGATCGGCGCTCCTCGGCGCCGCCGGCGCTGACCCCGACCAACTGGCCCGACCACCGGAGACCCGATGCCCCGTCGTTTCGCCGTCACCTTCGACTACCGCTGTCCGTTCGCCTACAACGGCATCACTGCGGTGGCCGCCGCGCTGCGCGGCGGCGCCGACATCGACGTCCGCTTCGTCGCCTTCTCGCTCGACCAGATCCACGTGCCCGAGGGCGAGCCCCCGGTCTGGACCCGCGACCCCGCCGACCGGGGCTCGGGGGTCGCCGCGCTGTGCACCGGGATCGCCGTGCGCGACCACTACCCCGAGCAGTTCCTCGCCGCCCACCTCGAGCTCTTCGCCGCCCGCCACGACCGCGCCGCCCAGCTCGCCGACCCGGCCGTGCTCGGCGACGCGGTCGCGCGCGC
>VGBI01000021.1 GCA_016870595.1 Actinomycetota bacterium | reverse complement strand
GCTGTGCCTCCCGAGCCCGAGCCGGCGGTGGTGAAGTACACGGTCATCTCGGTCGACGACCACCTCGTGGAGCCCCGCGACATGTTCGAGGGGCGGCTCCCCGCCAAGCTCCAGGAGCGGGCCCCCCGGATCGTGGTCAACCAGCACGGCCACGAGGTCTGGGAGTTCGAGGGCAACAACCACTACCAGGCCGGCATGAACGCGGTGGCCGGTCGCCGGCCCGAGTCGGTGCGGGTCGAGCCGTTCCGCTTCGACCAGATGCGCCCGAGCTGCTACGACCCCCACGCCCGCGTGCGCGACATGGACGTGGGTGGCATCTGGGCGTCGCTGAACTTCCCGTCGATGATCACCGGGTTCTGCGGTCGGGTCTACTCGGCGGCCCAGGACCGCAACCTCGGGTACGCGGTCACCCGGGCCTACAACGACTGGGTCCACGACGAGTGGTGGCAGCAGTACCCCGAGCGCTTCATCCCGCTCGGGATCACCTACCTCGCCGACGCCGAGCTCGCCGCGGCCGAGATCCGCCGCAACGCCGAGCGGGGCTTCGTGAGCGTGAGCCTGCCCGAGCGGCCGCACAAGATCGGCTTCCCGTCGATCTTCTCCGACTTCTGGGACCCGATCATGCGGGCGTGCGTCGAGACCGACACCGTGATCTCGCTGCACGTCGGGTCGTCGGGCATGGCCGACATCGCGCCCGACGCGCCGACGATGGGCCTCTCGGCCACGCTGTTCGGCCAGCTGTCGCTCACCGCCGCGGCCGAGTGGCTGTGGTCGGGCTGGATGCTGCGCTACCCCGGGCTCAAGATCGCGATGTCGGAGGGCGGGATCGGCTGGGTCGCCATGCTGCTCGACCGGCTCGACAACCTCGTCGACCGCTCGGGCTACCTCTCCAACGGCTACGACCACGACAACCGGCCCGCCGACGTGCTGCGCCGCAACTTCTGGTTCTGCACCCTCGACGACCCGTCGACCATCGACACCCGCTACCGCATCGGGGTCGAGAACATCATGGTGGAGACCGACTTCCCCCACGGCGACGGCACGTGGCCGAACACCCAGCGCGAGATCGAGAAGTACTGGGGCCACCTGCCGGTGGAGGAGCTGCGGATGCTCACCCACGAGAACGCAGCCCGGCTGTTCCGCCACCCGCTGCCCCCGGTCACGCTCCCGTGACGGGGGCGCCCGACCGACCCCGGTCGGCGCCGTGAGCGGCGAATGGCGCAGCGACCCGCTCGCCCGGTTCGAGTATCGGTGGTGGGACGGCGACCGGTACACGGAATGGGTCGCCCGCGACGGCGAGCAGCTCGAGGACCCGGCCGGGATCCCCGACGTGCCCGCGACGATCGAGACGGGCTTCGGCCCCGACCGGGCCCAGAACCGCTGGACCGTCGCGTTCCGGATCGTGCTCGCGATCCCGCACCTGGTCTGGATCACCCTCGTGACCATCGGGGCGGTGTTCGTGGTGATCGCCGGGTGGTTCGTCGCGCTGTGCACCGGCCGACTGCCCGACGACATGGCCCGGTTCCTCACCCACGTCCTGCGCTACCACACGCGCCTGCTCGCGTACCTCTACCTCCTGCGCGACGACTACCCCCCGTTCGATCTCGCCGCCGACGACTACCCGGTCGCGGTGGCGGTCCCACCCGGCGAGCGGCTCAACCGGTGGGCGGTGCTGTTCCGCATCGTGCTCGCGCTGCCGGTGCTGGTCGTGGTCAACTGGCTCGGCAGCGGTGTGGCGCTCGCGCTGCTGGTCCTGTGGGTCGTCGTGCTCGTGCAGGGCCGGATGCCGGGCATGTCGGCCCAGGCGCTGGGCGCGGTGCTGCGCTTCCAGACGCGCGTGTGGGGCTACCTCATGCTGCTCACCCCGCAGTACCCCCGGGCGCTCTACGGCGACGGCCCCCCGGTCACCGGGGGCGGGCCCGCGGTGCCCGAGCGACCCGGTCCGCTGGCGCTCGGCGTCGGGGCCAAGCGGCTGGTGACGGTGTTCCTCGTCCTCGGCCTCGCCCAGGCGGTCACCGACAACCTCATGGACCCGCCGACCGAGTCCGGCGCCCGGTCCGCTGACCCGGTGGTGGTGGTGGACGCGCGGGTGGCGGCAGGAGCGTCGGCGGTCGGGCCCCCTGCGGCCGACCCGTCCGCTCAGGTCCCCGACGCGCGCAGCCTCGCCTCGAGCGCCTCGAGCGTGGCCGCCGACCGGTCGTAGGCGATCGCGCTGGTGTTGGGCCGGGGTCCCGCCCAGCCCGGGAGCAGGCCCCGCTCGTGGCAGAGGTACTGCGCCTCGATCGTGCGACCGGCGTAGGCCTCGGCGTCGGGGTCGGTGGCGACCCAGGCGATCACCGCACCCACCACCTCGGGGGGCGCGCCGATCAGCTCGAAGCCGAACTCGCCCATGTCCTGGGCCATGCGCTCGGTGTTGATGAAGCCGGGCTGCACGTTGTAGGCCCGGATGCCCTGGTGCCCGTGCTCGACCTGGAGCACGCCGGTGATGCGGTGCGCGGCCGCCTTCGACATCGGGTAGCCGACGCCCCAGCCGCCCGCACCCGCGGGCTTGGTGGGATCGCCGTAGCCCGACGACGACGTGATGTTCACGATGGTCCCGCCGCCCGCTGCGACCATCGCGGGGAGGAAGCGCTGGTTCAGGATCAGCGGCGCGATCGCGTTGGCGAAGATCTGCTTCTCGATGAGCTCGATCGGGGTGTCGAGCAGGCGGTCCATGTGCCCGGGCCCGATGTAGCGGCCGTTGTGCACCACGATGTCGACGGTGCCCCACCGCTCGAGCACCAGGGTGGCCGCGGCGCCGAGCGACGCGGCGTCGGTGAGGTCGGCAGGGACGAGCAGGGCCGTGCGTCCGGCCGCCTCCACCAGCGCCGCGGTCTCCTGGAGCGAGCCGGGGAGCGGCGACGTGTCGGAGCGGGCCACGGTCGAGGAGTGCTCGCGAGCCTCGCCGGGCGTGACGGTCCGGGCCGAGACCGCCACGTCGAAGCCGGCCCGGGCCAGGGCCTCGGCGCAGGCCCGCCCGATGCCGCGACTGGCCCCGGTGACGAACGCGGTGGGCACGGCGTCAGCCCCGACCCGGCGCGTACCGGGTGACGTCGTCGGGGGCGTAGGAGATGAACTCGAGCAGGTTCTCGTCGGGGTCCCGTGCGTACACGCTCACGCCGAGCGCGGTCCCGCCACTGCGACCACCCACCCGCGGCACGGGGCCGTCGATCGGCGCCACCCCGGCGGCCTGCAGCGCCGCGAGGCAGGTGTCGATCCCGCCGTCCCACACGAAGCAGTAGTCGCCGCACCCCGGCTCGGCCGTCGGGCCCCGCAGGAACGTCGGGTCGTCGCGCCGGGCCATGAGCGCCTCGGTGTGCACGTTGATCTTCTGGTCGCCGCACACGATGGAGAAGATGGGCATCCGGCCCGCCCGCCACGCCTCCTCGCCTTCGACGGCGAATCCGAGCGCCTTGTAGAACGCGAGCAGGCGCTCGGAGTCGGCGGTGGGCAGCGCGGCGTGGTCGAACCCCGAGACGGGCACGCCCGGAGCCTAGGGGGATCGCCCGCGGCGCGCGGCGCCCGGGACTACGGTGCGCCCGGTGGAGCGCGGGGGGTCCGAGGAGCACCTGAGCTTCTGTCGGATCTGCGCGGCCGCGTGCGGGATCGTGGTCGCCACCCGGGGGCGCGAGGTGCTCGAGGTGCGGGGCGACCCCGACCACCCGGTCTCGCGTGGCTACACGTGCCCGAAGGGCCGGGCCATCCCGGCCTTCCACCACCGGCCCGACCGGCTCGACGTCCCCCGGCTCGGCGCCGACCCCGCCCCGTGGCCGACGGTCCTCGACGACCTCGCCGCCCGCATCGCCGCGGTGCGGGCCGAGCACGGGAACGACGCGGTCGGCGCGTACCTCGCCACCGGGCTCGCCTACGACGTCAACGGCTGGATGACCGCCGAGCGCTTCCTCGGGCTGCTGCGCACGAAGCAGCGCTACACGCCCGCCACCATCGACAACGCCGCGATCCTGCGGGCCGCCGAGCTGGTCACCGGGCAGATGCAGTGCTCCACCGTCTGGGACCCCGAGGACTCGCGCCTGCTCGTGGTGTTCGGGTCGAACCCGGTGGTCTCGCACGGCTACGGCACCGCGCTGTCGGATCCGATCACCCGCATCCGGGAGTTCCGCCGGGCCGGGGGCGCGCTGTGGGTGCTCGACCCGATCCGCACCGAGACCGCGGCGCTGGCCGACGGCCATCTCGCCATCCGGCCCGGGACCGACCATCTCGTGCTGGCGTGGCTCGTGCGTGAGCTGCTCGCCGAGGGGGCCGACGCCGCCGAGCTCGCGACCCACACCGACCCGGCCGACCTCGCCACCCTCCGGCGCGTCGTCGCGCCCTGCACGCTCGATCGGGTGGCGCGCGCCGCCGACGTGCCCGCGGCAGGGCTGCGCGACCTGCTCGACGCGATCCGGCGGGCCGGCCGCATCGCCGCCTTCGTGGGCACCGGCGTGGTCATGCACCCCCACGGGCTCGTCGCCGCGTGGCTGCGCTGGGTGCTGCTCGCGATCACCGGGTCGTTCGACCGCCCGGGCGGCATGCGGGTGAACCCCGGGACGTGCTTCCCGTTCCGGGGCCGGGTGCCCCGGCCCTCACCCCCCGAGGGCTGGACCCAGCCCGGGCCGCCGAGCCGTCCCGACCTGCCCCGGTGGGCCGGGCAGTACCCGTGCGCGGCGATGGTCGACGAGATCGAGGCGGGCAACCTGCGCGCCCTGGTGATCCTCGGCGGCAACCCGCTCGTCGCGTTCCCGGACCCCGACCGCACCGCGGCCGCGCTGGCCTCGCTCGACGTGCTCGCGGTGGCCGACGTCGTCGACCACGAACTCGTCGGGCTCGCGACCCACGTGCTGCCCGCGACCGCGCAGATGGAGCGGGCCGACCTCCCGATGGTCGAGGGCATCTCGCTCACGACCGGCACGCAGTACACCGACGCGGTGGTCCCGCCCGCCGCCGAGCGCCGACCGGTGTGGTGGATCCTCGGTGAGCTCGGCCGTCGCCTCGACCTCGACGTCCTCGACGGGCTCGACCCCGACGCCACCGACGGACGCGCGCTGCTGGTGCGCCTCGCCGACCGGGCCGGGGCCGACGGCGCCGCCGTGGTCGCGGCCGGCCCGCGCGGCCTGCCCGGCCCCCCGCCCGAGTTCGGCTGGGTCCACGACGAGGTGCTGCCCGACGGTCGGTTCCGGCTCGCACCGGCGGCGCTGGTGGAGCGGCTCGACGCCGAGCTCGCGTCGCTCGACGCGGCGCGCCCCGCCACCGTGCTCGTGCCCCGCCGGCAGCTCCGGAGCATGAACTCGGCCCGCTACGAGTCGGCCGCCCGGCCCGAGGACCCGCCGTGGGTGCGCATCGGTGCCGACGACGCCGCGGCCGGAGGGCTCGCCGACGGTGACCCCGTCGACCTCGTGGGTGCGCACGGCCGCGTGCGCGGCGTGGTGCGGATCGATCCCCGGCTGCGTCCGGGGGTGGTGTCGTTGACCCACGGCTGGATTGCGACCAACGTCAGTCGCCTCACCTCGGTGACCGATGCGGTCGATCCGCTCACCGGGATGGTCTGCCAGTCGGCCATCCCGGTGGAGCTGCGACCGGCCTGATCGGCTCCGACCGGGCCTGATCCGATCGCAGTGTGGGCGTCGGGCCCGGCGGGTCCCCGGGGCCTGTGGGGTGCCTGAGAGTCGGGCGCCGGATCTGAGAATCCTTCAGCGTGTGGGCTTGGCGCGGGGCGCCCGACCGGGTTGTCTGGGGAGCGGCGCAACGCAGCGCCCATCACCAGGGAGTGGCCCGTGACCGAGCCCACCGAGCACCCTCCGACCGACCCCGCCGCCCCGGCGGTGCCGGACGCCCCCACCGCCGGCGAACGCCGCCGGGCCGGGCTGCGCACCTCGAGGTGGGTGGTCGGCGGCGTCGCCGTCGGCGCCACCGCCTTCCTCACCGGGGTGATCGCCGGGTCCGGTGGCGCCGTCACCGGCGGGACCGACGCCACCGCTGCGAGCCGCAGCGACCGGGCCCGGGACCACGACGACGACCGCGATCGCAACGACGACCGCGACGACCGCGACGACGAGTACCGCCGGGCCCGGCCCTCCGCACCCCGGTCGGTGCCGATGGGCGGGGCCTGGAACCGGGCGGGCACCGGGGTCGCGCCCGGCAACCGGGCGGTTCCGGGCAACCCCTCCGCCGGCGGGACCAACCCGAGCAGCCAGTCGCGCGCCCCGCAGACGCGCAGCCGCGGGAGCTGACCGTGGCCGACGCGCAACTCGGGTTCCGGGTCATGGGCACCACGGCCCACGTGATCGTGGTGGCCGACACGCCCGACGCGGCCGCCGACGGCATCGCGTACGCCCGGGCCCGACTGGAGCAGCTCGAACGACGCTGGAGCCGGTTCCGGCCCGACAGTGAGATCTCGCGCTGCAACGCCGCGACCGGCGCCCCGGTGGTGGTGCACGCCGACACCCTGCGTCTCGTGGAGCACGCGGTGGACGGATGGCACCGCACCGACGGGCGCTTCGACCCCACCGTGCTCGACGCGGTCGTCGCCCTCGGCTACGACCGTGACTTCGACGCGATCGACCGGACGGCCCCCCACCCGGTCACGGTGACGATCCCGGCGCCCGGTTGCGCGGGGATCGTCACCGATCACGTCGTCGGCGCGGTGCGGTTGCCGCCCGGGGTGCGCGTCGATCCCGGCGGGATCGGCAAGGGCCTCGCCGCCGATCTGGTCGCCGACGCCCTGATGCGGGCCGGGGCCCGGGGCGTGCTGGTGAACGTGGGCGGGGACCTGCGGGTCGAGGGCGACGCCCCCGACGCCGACGGCTGGTGCATCGCGATCGACCATCCCCACACCGGGGCGACCCTCACCGAGACCCGCCTCGACGGTGGGGCGGTCGCCTCGACCTGGTCGACGCAGCGCACGTGGGGTGGGCCCGGTGGGACGCGCCACCATCTCGTGGACCCCGCCACCGGCGCCTGCGCCACGAGCGGCCTCGCCGGGGTGACGGTGCTCGCGGGCCGGGCGTGGTGGGCCGAGGTGCTGGCCAAGGCCGCCTTCGTCGCCGGCCCGGTCGCCGGGCCCGCGTTGCTCGCCCACCACGGCGTGACCGGCTGGTGCACCGACGACACCGGCGCGGTCCACCCCGTCGGCGCGGTCGCCGCCTTCGCCTCCTCCGCCGCCTGATCGTTCCCTCCGAATCCGCCCTGAGTCCCGAGGAACCCCGATGACCGAACACCTGGCCTGGTACGTCGCCCGATCCACCGGGATCGTGGCGTGGGGGCTGCTCCTCGCCTCGATGCTCTGGGGCGTGCTCCACGCGACCCGGATCCTGAAGCGGTGGGCGCGCCCGTGGTGGCTGCTGGGCGTGCACCGCTTCCTCGGTGGGCTCGCCGTCGGGTTCGTGCTCGTGCACATGGGTGCGCTGGTGGCCGACAACTTCACGTCGTTCGGGGCCGTCGAACTGCTCGTGCCCCTGGCCTCGGCGTGGAAGCCGCTCGCGGTCGCGCTCGGGATCGTGGCCTTCTACGTGATGCTCGCGGTCGAGCTGACCTCGCTCGCCCAGAAGCACCTCCCGCGCCGGCTGTGGCGGCAGGTCCACCTGGCCAGCTACGGCCTGTTCGCCTTCGCGACGCTGCACGCCCTCACCGCCGGGACCGACGTGCGGTCGGTGCTCGCCGGTGGCGCGGCGATCGCCGTCGGCGTGGTCACGACGATCCTCGTGGCTGCGGCCTGGACGGTGCGCTCCCGCGGCGGGGCGTCCGGGTCAGCCGGCGCCGAGCAGTGCGTCGAGCGCGGCGATCGCCGCGTGGCGGTCGGAGCCCACCACGATGCCGGTCATCCCGAGGGCCTCGGCGGCAGCGACGTTCCCGGGGAAGTCGTCGAGGAACACGCACCGCCGGGGATCGACCCCGAGGGCATCGGTGGCGAGGGCGAAGATTCGGGGATCGGGCTTGCGCACCCCGGCGTGACTCGAGTCGATCACGACCTCGAACAGGTCATCGACCGGGATCAGGCTGCGCCAGCCCTCGCCGAACTCGCGCACGTTGTTGGTGACCAGCCCGGTGCGGTAGCCCGCGGTGCGCAGGCGCCGGGTGCGCGCCACCATCGCCTCGGCCATCGCCCCACCCGTGCCGAACTTGGCGAAGGCGGCGAACGGGTCGACCTCGAGCCCGGCGGCGTCGGCCAGGGCCCGGATCTCGGCGAGCGCAGCGTCGATGCCGACCTCGCCCCGCTCGAGCCGGTGCCACGGGTGGTCCCCGTCACGGTCGTAGGCACCGAACAGGACCGAGAGGATGAGCTCCGGATCGGCGCCCACCTCCTCGCCGTGGAGCCGGACCACCTCGAACGGGGACTGCGTGAACACCCCGCCGAAGTCGAACAGCACGGCGGCGAACGGGGTGTCGGCCATCGGGGGTGTCTCCTTCGGAGGGTCAGCCGCGGCCGAGGAGGACCGCCCCGGCCGGGTCGCTGATCGCGCCGGTGACGAGCGCGACCTCGGCCCCGGCGACCTGGCAGGTCGACGTGCCGCGGATCTGGCGGACGGCCTCGGGCACGTGGTTGGCGCCGTGGATGAAGCCCTCGCCGTTGCTGCCGCCGTGGGTGTTCACGGGCAGGGCCCCGTCGGGCCAGCGGGTCGCGCCCGACTCGATCATGGGGCCGCCCTCGCCGAGACCGCAGAAGCCGTACTGCTCGAGGCTGAGCGGCACGGCCATGGTGAAGTGGTCGAAGATCGCCGCGACGTCGACGTCGGCCGGGGTGCATCCCGCCCGCGCGAACAGCTGACGGGCGATGTGCCGCCCCGCGAAGTCGCGCTCGTCGAAGCTCGACGACGTGCGGAAGTAGTCGGCCAGCGCCACGTGGATCGGTCCCGCGCCCATGGCCTGGGCGAGCACCGTGACCGGGGGCTGGGGGAGGTCGCGGGCCCGCTCGGGGGTGGTGACGAGGATGGCGGTGGCGCCGTCGTTCTCGAGCGAACAGTCGACGAGCCGGATCGGGTCGGCGATCATCCGGGCGTTGTGCCAGTCGTCGAGGGTGATCGGCGTGCGCATGATGGCGCGCGGGTTGTGCGACGCGTGGAACCGCTGCGCCACCGACTGCGTGCCGAACTGCTCGGCGGTGGTGCCGAACAGGGCCATGTGCCGACGGGCGATGAGCGCCATCTCGTGGGTCGGCGACGCCACCCCGAACGGGTGGTGCCACTGGTTCCCCCCGCTCACCGCGCGGCCCGCCTTCTCCCAGGGCCGTCCGCCCTGGTTGGGGTCACCGCCGTACGACGCGCCCTTCGAGCGGTTGCGGGCCCGGAACGCGATCACCGACTCGGCCTGCCCACTGGCCACGGCGACGGCGGCGAGCCCGACGACGCTGGCGGCCCCACCGCCCCCCGACGTGGTCCGGGCCATGAACGAGCAGTTCTCGAGCCCGAGCGCGTGGACGATCGCCTCCTCCGACACCTGCTCGATGTGGTACGAGACGATGCCGTCGACCTCCTGCACCGGAAAGCCGGCGTCGGCGCACGCCGCGACGATCGCCTCGCAGGCGAGGTCGAGCTCGCTGCGCCCCAGGTTCTTGCCGTAGACGGTCTCGCCGATCCCGGCGATCGCGCTGCGGCCACTCACGACGTCGATCCGGTCGGGCGCGCTCACGCCGCCTCTGCGCCGACTGGGCGGAACTGGGGCAGCGCGTACTCGTCGTCGACGTCGACGAAGGTCACCGCGACCCGCATCCCGACCTCGAGGTCCTCGTTGTCGACCCCGAGGAGGTTGCTCACCATGAACGGCCCCTCGTCGAGCTGCACGACCACGGCGTTGTACGGCACCCGGTCGGCGAAGGCCGGGAGCACCGGCGGGTACAGCACGGTGTACGAGGCGACCGTGCCGGTGCCGGCCACCGGCGTCCAGTCGGCCGCGGCCGACGTGCACGCGTGGCAACGGGGCCGGGGGTGGAAGCGGAACGTGCCGCAGTCGCTGCAGCGCTGGAGGCGCAGCTCGTGGCGGCGGCACCACTCCCAGAACGGGGCCTCGACGGGCCCGGGGGCGGGACGGGGAAGGTCGGGATGCATCGGCGGCAGTCTCGCACCGCCGTGACCGCCGCGCATGTCCGCGCGCGCCCCGGATCCCGCCGCGCATCCATCGCCCCTGCTGCTCCTTGGGCCCCTGCGGCTCCTGTCGCCCTTGCCGCCCGTGTCGCCCCTGCGGCTCCTGCCTTGCGTGCCGCCCCGGCGCTCATCCGTCGTCGGCCCGGGCCCGCTCGGCGGCGAGCTGGGCGAGGGCGGGGAGGTCGTCGTGGTCGACCAGGACCAGGCCCGCCGGGTGGTTGGGGTTGCCGAGCAGCAGGCGGGGGCCCTGGGGGGCGAGGCGGTGGTGGTGGGTCGTGCACACCGAGGCGAGATTGGCGATGCGGTCGTCGCCGCCCCACGACCGGGGCCAGAGGTGGTGTACCTCGAGCCCGGTGCGGCGGTCGCACCCGGGCCACCGGCAGCGGCCGTCACGCTGGCGGACCACCCGCTTGGTCTTCTCCGACAGCGCCGACTCGCAGCGCCCCACCGTGACCGGGGCGCCGGTGTCGTCGACGAGGACCGGCTCGACCACGGCGTGGGCCCGCAGCCGCTCGACCATCGCGTCGGGGAGGGGCACGCCGGCCACGGTGGCCGGACCCCGGAGCGGCACCTCCACCACGAGGTGGACCGGCGCGGCGGGGGTGGGCTCGTGCCCCCGGGTCGAGGCCGGGGCGGCCTGGGTGTCGACCAGCACCATCAGCGCGTCGGCGCCGCGCCGGGCCCGGGTCTCCCAGGCCTCGCCGCGTGCCGGTCGCATCCGGTCGGTCATGGCGGTGAGCAGCGTCTCGAAGCGTGCGCCGTCGAGGTCGGGGAGGGAGAAGCGACCGTCGAGCATCCCGGTGCGCCGGTTCCACCACCAGCGCAGCTCGCGGGCGTCGCGGCGGGCGGCGGCCTCCTCGACCGTGGGCGTGCGCCGGGTCCGGGCCTCCTGGGCGAGGTCCTGGGGCGACCACGACGGGGCCTCGTCGGCCCAGCGGTGCTCGTCGGAGGGGTCGGCCACCTTCACGACCTGGGTCAGCTGCTCGGCCGACAGGCGACCGGCGGCCGCGACCGCGGCGATGGTGGGGAGATCCTCGAGCGCCCGGGCGGTCGCCACCGTCTCGCGCACCACCCGGACCGACACGCCGTCGGCCTGGGCGAGCGAGTCGTCGATCTGGCCCCGCTCGTCGAGCACCCGGGTGAGGGCCAGCTCCCGCACCCGCAGGGCCCGCTGGTCCCGGACGACCCGGTCGCGCTCCGCCCGGATCCACGCCGTGGTGTGGCAGCGGAACCCGTCGACGAGGCCCGAGTAGTCGAGCCCGACGGCGTCGGGGCCGGGGGAGCCAGGTCCGGGGTCACCGGGCTCGAAGCCATCGGCCTCGAAGTCATCGGGCTCGGGGGCAAACGTATGTTCGATCACGAGGTCATCATGACGGAGGGGTGTGACAGTCACCCCGCCCCCGCCCCTGCCCGCGCCCCGCCCCCGCCCGGGGTCAGGCCCGGGCGGCGAAGGGCGACTCGTCGCCCCACATGCGGTCGCGCACCTGGCGCCGCAGCAGCTTGCCGGTGTCGTCGCGGGGCAGGGAGTCCTCCACGACGTAGTGCGCCGGCCGCTTGTACCCGGCCACGTGCTCGGCGGCTCGGGCCTCGAGGCCGGCCACGACCGCGTCCGGTGCGAACCCCTCGGCCACGACCACCACCGCGACGGGGATCTCGCCCCGCTCCTCGTGGGGCGCGCCGACCACGCACAGGTCGGCCACGCCCGGGACCACCTCGAGCTCGGTCTCGATCTCGGCCGGGTACACGTTGACGCCGGCCGAGACGATCACGTCGGCGCGGCGGCCGGAGAGGAAGAGGTAGCCGTCGGCGTCGACGTACCCGATGTCGCCGGCGGTGAAGGCGTCGCCGCGGTGGGCCGACTCGGTCTTGTCGGGGTCGCCCTTGTACGAGAACGACGCACCACCCGACCGGAAGTACACGGCGCCCTCGGTGCCGGCGGGGACCTCCTGCCCGTCGTCGTCGAGGATCACGACCCCGGCGGCGGTGTGGATGCGCCCGACCGTGCCGGGGCGCGCGAGCCAGTCGTCGGTGGAGGCCAGCGTCATGCCGCCCTCGCTGACCCCGAAGTACTCGACGAAGATCGGGCCGAGCCAGTCGATCATGCGCCGCTTCAGGCCGACCGGGCACGGCTCCCCACCGTGGATCACCGTGCGCAACGTCGGGACGGGGAGGCGGGCGCGCGTGGCCTCGGGCAGGGCGAGCATCTGCCGGAACATCGTCGGCACCATGATCGTCGACGCCGCGCCACCGGCGAGGAGGTCGACGGAGGTCGCGGCGTCCCAACGCTCCATCACGAACAGCGGCGTGCCGGCCGCGAGCACCGACAACGCAAAGGTGAGGGGCGCGCCATGGAACAGACGCGAGACCACGAGGTGCGGGTCGTCGCGCGGGATCTGCAGTGCCGTCGCGAACGCGGCCGACGCGACGAAGGCGTCGCTGAACGGCCGCGTGCCGGAGTCGGCCCGCACCACGCCCTTGGGCCGTCCGGTCGTGCCCGACGTGTACGAGAGTCGCCAGCCGCAGCGGTCGTACGGGTGCGGGTCGGTGGACTGCGCGGCGATCCACTCCGCGTGGTCGCGCTCGAGGTCCACGAGCACGACGCCCTGCTGCTGCGCGGCTACGCGCGCCGACGCAACGTCGGTGACCACCGCGCGTGAGCCCGCGTCCTGGAGGAGGTAGCCGATCTCGGACGGGGTCCAGCCCGTCTTCACGGGCGTGACCACCATCCCGGCCCGCATCGACCCGATCACCGCCACGAGGTACTCCACGTGGTTGCGGGCGACGACCGACACGTGGTCGCCCGGGACCAGACCACGCGCAACGAGGCCGTGGCCGAAGGCGTTGGTCTCGGCGTCGAGGGCCGACCACGTGAGCGACCGCCGCCCGTCGTCGACGGCGAGGTCGCCGGGGTCACGCCCGGTCAGGGTCCACAGCGGCGGGGCGGGTTCCATCGCGCGGATCGTAGGCCCGCGGCCACCGGCGTGCGCCGGGTGGGGCACAATGCCCCCATGGGGCTGCAGGCCGACCTCGGGTACCGGGTCCGCCCGCCCAACCTCGTCCAGACCGCGACCCAGCGGTTCGCCGCCACCCGTCCCGGCGCGCGGCTCTTCGCGCTGACCGCGCACCACGTCGACGCCTGGCTGCTGCGCCGCACCCGCGGGCGCACGTCGCTCGCGGGGGTCACGGCCGGGATCCCGGTCGTGACGGTCACCACGACCGGTCGGCGGTCCGGGCAGCCCCGTCCGCTGCCGTTGCTCGGGGTGCCCGTCGGCGACGACCTCGCGCTGATCGGCACCAACTTCGGGCGGGCCTCCCTGCCGGCGTGGTACCTCAACCTCGCCGCTGATCCGCACGCGGTGGTCGAGTACTGCGACCGGCGTGTTGCCGTGGTCGCGCGCGAGGCCACCGGTGACGAGTGGGAGTCGGTGATGCGGGCCGCCGCCGCGATCTACCGGGGCTACGACGCCTACCGGGCCCGCATCGCCGGACGCCCGATCCCCGTGCTCGTCCTCACGCCCGCCGCGAGCGGGCCGCCGCCAGCCCCGGCGTCGAGCGGGCCGGGCGCGCCCGGCGACGATCCGCGACAATGAGCGGCATGACCCCCGGCGAGCGTCCGCTGTTCCTGCACGAGTACATCGACATCGTGGGCCAGCACCAGTGGGACTACATGGAGCACACCAAGGGCCAGTCGGGCCACGAGAAGGTCGGCTTCGAGCTCCTCGGCACGTGGTACGTGATGGGCATCACCGGCCGGTGGCCCCAGGTGGTGAACCTGTGGGAGGTGCCGGGCGGCTGGGACGGCTGGTTCCACAAGGTCGACCGGCTCGGGATGAAGCGGGCGACCAACGTGCACCTCGAGAGCTGGTGGCAGGTCGCGTTCACCTACCGCACCGGCGGCTTCGACCGGCTGCTGGCCGGGGCGCCCGGCTGCCCGACGATGGGCACGCTCGCGGCCGACGGGGTGCGCGGCTCGCTGTTCGTGCACGAGCTCAGCGAGGTCCGGCCCGGTAGCGCGCTCGACTACCTCGCGGCGGTGCGGGCCGAGCGGGCGCCGCTCATGGCCGAGTACGGCCACCGGCTCGTGGGCCTCTACGAGGTGATGATGCACGACACCGAGGTGTGCACCGTCTGGGCCACCGAGCCCGAGCACCACGTGCGGATGGCCAAGGCCCGCGACGTCGCCCGTGGGGTGCTCGATCCCGCCGTTGCGGGGGTCGACGGCGATCCCCGCGTCGAGGCGTGGCACGAGCGGGCCCGCACCTGGGTCACCCGCTGGCGCGAGGAGCTGATGACCCCGGCGCCGGGCACGTGGTGCGCGCCGCTCGAGGTGCCGGTCGACGACAGCGTCGACTGAGCGCTGCGTCCCGCCCCGCCCCGCCCCGACGGGCGTCGGCTCAGGGCGCCGGAGCGACGATGCGGTTGGTGGTGCCGTCGGGAACGACCGCCACGGCGCGGCCGGTCCAGGGCGCCGCGAGCATGTCGGCGATCACGCCCGGGTCCTCGGTGCGGGCGTAGCCCCGGGTGCCGTCGGCGCCCGTGCCGATGACGATCGCGGTGGTCGGCGCGCCGGTGCGGTCGTGCACGACGGTCTGGGCGGCCACGGTGACCGTGCCGTCGACCGTGGCGACGACCGTGCGCTCGGGGCGGGCGGCGAGGCCGGCCTCCAGCGCCGGGTCCGGGGCGACCACTGGGCCCGGAGTGTCGGCGTACACGGCGGCCACGTGCTTGGTCATGTGCATGCCGACCCCGGTGACGAGCCCGGCGCCGGCGCCGGCCCGGATCCGCTCCACCACCGCCGCGACCGAGTGACCGACGTAGTTGGCGCTCGGCGCGCCGTGGAACGGGAGGCCACCGGTGGCGGTCACGCCGCGCGGGTCGTCGGCGGCGAGGCCGAGCGTGTCGCGCGCGAAGTCGATCGACGACGGGAAGCACGAGTAGAGGTCGATCACCCCGATGTCGTCGAGCGCGAGGCCGGCCCGCCGGAACGTGTCGGCGAACACGGTCTGCATCGCGAGCGACCGGTGGAGGTCGTCGCGCGCCGCGAGGTGCGCCGAGTCCTGGCCGTAGCCCCACGCCCGGAGGTGCACCCGCCGGTCCTCGGGGATCCCGAGCCGGTCGGCGGCCTCCGCCGAGGTGACGATCGTGGCGGCGGCCATGTCGACGTCGGGGACCGCGACCATGCGCTTCGTGTAGGGGGTGGCGACCCAGCGGTTGTCGGGGGCCGGGGTGGTGATCTCGTCCGCCGACCGCGCGGTCGGGCGCCACGCGTGGGGGCTGGCGGCGGCGACCCGGGCCATGGCCTCGAGGTCGCGACCCATCTGCGCCCGGTGGTCGGCCGGGGTGATGCCGAGGTGGTGGCGGCGGGCGTCGTCGAGCAGCGCGAAGGTGAGCCACGCCGGGATCACCCCGTGGGCGAGCTCGGTGGGGAGGTACCAGGCCTGCAGGTCGATCGGGGGGCCGATCGGTGCGGTGCCGAGGTCCCACGGCGGGGTCTCGCCGGCGCGCGCGTACGTGCGGACGGTCCAGAGCGCCTCGCCCCCCACCACGAGCTCCACGTCGGTCTCGCCGGCGAGGATGCGCGCCGCGGCGGCGTCGATCATCTGCTGGTGCGCGGTGCCCGCCAGCGACGACGTGTCGCGCGGGCCGGCCGACACGCCGAGCCGCTCGGCGAGCCGCGCCGCCGGGTCGTCGTACTCCCAGGTCGCGCAGTGGACGACGTTGACGCCCTGGACCCGGTCGAGCAGGCTGCTGCGCCCGGCGTCGTCGGCGGCGGCGCGGGCCACCGTCTCCCAGAGGACGAGCGGGGCCGGCGCGGGCTCGGGGCCGGGGTGCCAGGTCCGCTGGGCGACGCCGACGACGACGGGGGAGCGGGGGTCGGGACGCATGGGGACCTCGCAGGGGGCCGGGGGTGCCGGGACGCGGGGAGGCTAGCGAACGCCGGGGTCGGCGCTGGCCCGTGTGCCGGTGCGTGCGCCCGCCCGTGCGCTGGTCCGCGCGCCCGCCCGTGCACTGGTCCGTGCGCTGGTCCTGGGTCGGTCCGGGGTCGGGGACCGGTCGGCGGTAGTGTCCGGCTCGTGGCGCTCTCGGTCGGGATCATCGGGTGCGGGTCGATCAGCCGGGCCCACGCGGTGTCGCTGCGCCTCCTCGGCGACGACGGCCTCGTGCGCCTCGTCGCCCTGGCCGACCCCGACCCGGCCGGGATCGAGCGGGTGGAGCAGATCGCCGGCCCGGTGGCCCGCCGGTACACCGACGGGCGCGACCTGATCGCCGACCCCGACGTGGAGGCGGTCCTCGTGATCGCCCCGACCAAGCACCACCGCGAGCTCATCGCCGCGGTGGCCGAGGCGGGCAAGCCGTGCTTCACCGAGAAGCCGCTCGCCCCGACCTTCCCCGTGGTCACCGAGATCGTCGACCTGGTCGAGCGGGCGGGCATCCCCACCCAGGTCGGGTTCCAGTCGCGGTTCCACCCGATCCTGCGCTTCCTACACGGCGTGGTCGCCGACGCGCGCTACGGCCGCCCGATGGGCTACGTGATCCGCGACGACCAGTTCTGGCCCACCACCGACGTGATGGAGGGCCACACGGCGTGGCGGTCGAGTGCGGCCGAGGCGGGCGGCGGCGCGCTGCTCGAGCACTCGATCCACTCGTGCGACATCGCCTGCTGGCTGTTCGGTCCGGTGACCCGGGTCTACGCCCGCACCCGGCACGTGTTCGGCTACGACGTCGAGGACACCGCCGCGCTCACGATCGAGCACGCCAACGGGGTGGTGGGCACGCTGCTCACGATCTTCAACGGGGTGATCGACCGCGAGGAGCGCCGGATCGAGGTGTTCCTCGAGCAGGCCGCGATCGAGGCGACCACCGACTTCGTGGTGGGCGCGCCCGAGGACTCGCTCCTGGTGAAGGAGCGGTCGGGCCCGGCCGAGCGGATCGACACCCAGGCGCTGTGCCGCGAGTCGTTCGTGCGTGACGGGGTCGACGTCGACCGGCCGTTCTACGTGTACCAGTACCTCGCCCATCGGGCCTTCGCCCGGTCGCTCGCGGCGGGGACACCACCGTCACCGGGGGTGCGCGACGCGTTGGCGGCGCACCAGCTAGTCGAGGCGGCCTACCGCAGCGCCCGGACCGGCGTGCCGGTCGCGATCGCCGACCTCTAGCGCCGCGACCCGGCCGCATCGAGGAACGCGGCGATCCGCTCGGCCACGGTGGCGCGGGCCCGGGCCGGGTCGGTGCCACCGCCGCAGAGTCGCCGGCCCCGGTGGGCGGACCGGTCGTCGAGCACGTCGGCGTGCCCGCAGTCGGCCACCACCACGTGCTCGGCGTGCGGGGCCGCGGCCGCGAAGTGCAGGTGGTTGCGCGCGGCGGGTGCGCAGCGTCCGCCGATCGCCGCGCCGACGACGAGGGCGGGCCGCCCGTCGGGGAGGGGAGGGGGTGCGGGCGCACCGGCCCACGGGGGGCCGCCGCCGGCCACCGGATCCACCACGACCAGGCCGGCCACGGGGGTCGGGCCCGCCGCCACGGTCCAGGCCACCGCCCCGCCGCGCGAGTGGCCGCCGATCCACACCGGCCGGGCGTCGGCCCCGGCCAGGGCTGCGACCACCGCCGCCGCCCGCGCCGCCTCGGCCGCGATCGGGACGCCGCCGAGCAGCAGGCGCGGGCCGGGGCGCACGAGACGGGGCACGACCACCCGGTACCCCCGGTCGGCCACCGGCCCGAGGAGCGCGGTGTAGGCCTGCGGCGCCACGAGGAAGCCCGGGCAGAACACGAGCGTGGCGCGCTCGGCCCACCCGAGGTCGATCCCGTCGGGTCCGGGCGCGGCGGGCGTCGTCATCCCCCGATGGTCGCGCGCTACGGTACGCGCCGTCGGGCCGGCGCCGCGGCCGCACCGGGAGGCGACGATGACGACCGAGCTCGAGGCGGCCGCCGAGGAGTTCTGGGCCGACGGCGCCTGCGTGGTGCGGGGCGTCGTCGATCCGGCCGGCGTCGAGCGCATCCGCGCCGCGGTCGATGCGCTGATCGTGAGCCCTGAGCTCGCCGACCTGAGCGCGATGGCGGGCGACACCTCGGCGGCCCGGTTCCGCGGCGGGGTCGACCACTGGCGGACCCGGGAGGAGTTCCGTGAGTTCGCGACGCTCGGTGCGATCCCCGCGGTCACCCGCGCGGTGCTCGGCTCCGAGCGGCTCTGGCTCTACGAGGACAGCGTGCTGGTGAAGGAGCCGGGGTCGCCGGTGCCGACCCGCTGGCACACCGACGACGGGTACTTCCACACCGAGGGCCGCCAGATGGCGACGGTGTGGGTGGCGCTCGACCCGGCGCCGCGTCGCTCGGGGTCGCTGCGGTTCCTGCGGGACTCCCACCGCGACGGCCGACGGTACCGACCCACGTTCTTCGTCACCGACGATCCCATCCCCGGCACCGAGGGTGACCTCGTCCCGACCGTCGACCTCGACGACCCCGACGCGTTCGGGTGGGATCTCGAGCCCGGCGACCTCACCATCCACCACGTGCGCACCCTGCACGCCGCGGGCGGCAACCTCGGGACCACCACCCGGCGGGCGTTGTCGGTGCGCTACTGCGGCGACGACGCAGTGGTGCGGGTGAAGCCGGGCGCGCCGGGCAAGCCCGGGTTCGACGCGGTGGCCCCGGGCACACCGTTGCGCGACGCCGCGGGAGCCCTCGGCCTCCCGGAGGCCGTGGAGGCCTGAGCCCGGTCGCCGCGCGCCCGATCCCCGGGTGGCGGCATCGATACGCCGGTGTGGCGAACGGCTAGACGCGCGGCAGCGCAGCGGCGACGCCGTCGAGCCGGGCCTGGATCAACCCGATCACGTCGGTGGTCGGGAGGATGAACAGCTCGTCGGCGACCACGGCGTCGTGCACCGCGTCGGCGATCACCGCCGGGTCGACGCCCCCGCCGATCACGCCCTTGAGCATCGACGCAGTCTCGGGGTCAGCGTGCGACACACCGGGGTCGGGCCGGTTGCGCTCGCTGTCGAAGATGCGGGTGCTGACGAGACCGGGGCACAGCACCGACACCCCGACGCCGGTACCGGCCAACTCGGCCTGCAGGGTGGTGGCGGTGCCGACGACCGCGTGCTTGGTCGCGCAGTAGGCGCCGAGTCCCACGGTCGCGCTGAGCCCGGCCGCCGACGCCGTGAGGACGAGGTGCCCGTCGCCCTGGTCGACCAGCCCGGGTCCGAAGGTGGCCACCGTGTGCACGACCCCCATCAGGTTGACGTCGACCACCCAGCGCCAGGTCTCGAGCGACGTGGTGAGGATCGAGCCGGTGGGCGCGACCCCTGCGTTGGCGCACACCACGTGCGCAGCGCCGAAGCGGTCGAGCACCGCGGCGCGCAGGGCCTCGACCTCGGCGGGCACGGTGACGTCGGTGCGCACGGCCAGCACCTCGCCGGCCCCCAGCGCAGCCGTCGCTGCGTCGAGCGCCCCGGGCTCGATGTCGGCGACGGCGACGTGCATGCCCGCCCGTTGGAACCGGTGGGCCAGGGCCAGCCCGATCCCGCTCGCCCCGCCGGTGATGACCGCGACCTTGCCCTCGAGTGTGCGCATGGCCGCATTCTGCCCGACGCCCGGCTCCGGCGCGCCGTCCGCCCGGCGTGCCGTCCACCCGTGCAGCCCCGCACGCCGGGCCCGCCCCTCCCTACACTCCGGCGATGACCGTCACCGTCGTCCTCGTCCACGGCGCGTTCCACGGCGGGTGGTGCTGGGACCGGATCGTCCCCGGCCTCACCGGTGCCGGGCTCACGCCGGTCGTCGTCGACCTCCCGGGCCACGGGGTCGGCGACCCGGGACCGGTCGGCGACCTCTCCGACGACGCCGCCCACGTCCGGGCGGTGCTCGACGGGTGCGCCGGTCCGGTGCTGCTGGTGGGGCACTCGTACGGCGGCGCGGTGATCACCGAAGCCGCAGCGGGCCGTGCCGACGTCGGCCACCTCGTGTACCTGGCCGCGATGGTCCCCGACGTCGGCGAGACCATCGGTGGCGCGTCGGCCGGAGTGGATCCGGGTGCCGCGTCGATGACGATCACGACGGCGTTCGTGCCCGCCGCCGACGGCGCCACGGTCCGGGTGGCCGACCACGCGGTGCGTGAGATCTTCTACCACGACTGTGCCGACGCCGACGTGGAGTTCGCTCGGGCCCGGCTCTCACCGCAGTCCACCGCGAGCTTCGCCGCGACGCTGACGGGGGCCGCGTGGCGCGACGTGCCGTCCACCTACGTGCTGTGCACCGACGACCGGACCGTCCCCGTTCCGGTGCAGGAGGCCAACGCGGGGCGCACGGGGGCAACGGTCACGTTGCCGACGTCGCACTCCCCGTTCTTCTCGGCGCCCGACGACCTCGTCGACGTCCTCGTGGCGATCGCCCGGACGATCTGACCGGGAGGGCTGGATAGCCTCACCCGTGATGTGGTTCGGGGACTGGCGCGCGACGACCGACGAGATCGAAGGTGCGGTGGTCGGTGACGACCTCTGCGTCGATGCCCGCACCGTCGCCACCCGTTGCGTGACGATCACGGCACCACCGGCCGAGGTGTTCCCGTGGATCCGCCAGATGGGGTTCGGTCGCGCGGGGTGGTACAGCTACGACTGGCTCGACAACCTCGGGCGGCGCAGCGCGACGGTGGTGCACCCCGAGTGGCAGGACGTCGTCGCCGGTTCGATCGTGCCCGGTGGCCCGGCGTCGTTCACCGCAGCGGTCGTCGATCCACCGCGTGCCTTCGTGCTGCAGTTCGGCCGACCCGATGGTCGGATGTGCTTCACGCTGGCCTACGAGTTGCGCCCCCATCCGGCCGGCACCCGACTCGTCACGAGGATGCGAACCCGGATCCGGGTGCCGGGAGGGTTCCTGGTCGAGCGTGGGTTCCTCGGACCGGGTGACGGGCTCATGGTGCGACGTCAGCTCCGAACGCTGGCGCAACGGGCGGGAACTGCTTCACCGAGCTCGTGAGGGCGCCCTCGGCAGGATTCGAACCTGCGACGCACGGTTTAGGAAACCGACGCTCTATCCCCTGAGCTACGAGGGCGGGGGGCCTGCGACAAGCGCGGTGACAGGTGTGGTGACAGGTCGGGTTTGGTGGGTTGTGCGCTGGCCGGGCCGGCGGTCGCAACGGTAGTCGCGGGGATTGTGGGCCGGTCAGGCGGCGTGGCGCCGGCGTCAGCGGTCGGCGAAGGTGTACTCCGCGAGAAGCTCGCCGGCCTGTTCGTCGTTGGTGTAGTTCCCGGTGAACCGGTAGTTGTTCCCTCCGCAGACGACGTCGAAGGTCACCTTCCGCTGGTCACCTCTGAGACCTTGGGAGACCCTCGTCTTGCTGCCGCAGGCACCGACCGTGTAGCCGACCTCGGCAGGCTCCGATTCCACGTACCGCGTGAACGACAGGTCCCACGCCGAACCACCGACACCCGACTGCACCTTTCGAACGACGGACCGATGGACACCCCGCTCGGGGACGCTTTCGACACAGGCACGCTGGCCGGGCTCGGCTCGGAACTCGCGCTCACCGTTGTTTGCCGCCTCGGGCGACGTGGGCGTTCCCTGGAGGACCGACGAGGTGTTGTTCGTCACCCGGAGCGTGATGACGGGGACCGGCACCGTCGCTCCCCGGGTCGGCCCGGTCCTGCGCTCCGATTCGTCGGAGCCGCCGCAGCCTGCGAGGAGCACGACGACCCCGAGCAGTGCGACCAGCGATACCCGTCGGATGTGGATGTGTCGTCGGGACATGGATCCTCCTCGAAGCCGGATCGTGGAATACAGGGGTCTTCTTGCCTCGGGTCACGGGAACCGTGCGACGCCCGGGGAATACACCGCACTCCCGGACTCGGTGAGCCCGGCGACGTCGATAGCCTCATCGGACGCAGGAGGAGCAGCCAGAGGAGAAGCCGTGGCCAAGGTCCCGGTTGAGAACGTCAACGTCCCGGGGCGGACCACGCAGGTCGACGCGGCCAAGTACGAGGCGATGAAGCACGCCATCCTCCGGGTGACGCCCGGGGAACCGCCCGGGCTCTCGGCGGCGGAGATGGTGGAGCGGGTGCGGCCGCTCCTCCCCGACGACCTGTGGCCCGGTGGGGAGAAGGTCGGCTGGTGGCAGAAGACCGTGCAGCTCGACCTCGAGGCCAAGGGGATCCTGCAGCGGGACGCGGCCGCGAAGCCGTTGCGCTGGTACCGGGGGTGACCCCGCCCGTTCGCGCCGTGCCGTCGTGAGCGGCGAGCCGGGCGACCGGGCCCGGTACTTCTCGGCGATCGAGCGGGCCCACGGCCAGCCGGTCCAGCACTGGTTCGACCTCCTCGCCGCTGCGGGTCCGGCGTCGTACGACGCGCAGATGGCGCTGCTGCGCGACGGTCACGGGTTCTCGCGGACGCACGCCAACGCCGTGGTGATGACCCACCGGGGCTCGCCGTCGGCCCGGCGGGTGGCGTCACCCGACGCCTGGTTCGACGCGCTCCCGCCGGACCAGGCGGGTACCGCGCGGGCGATCTTCGCCGCGATCACGGATCGCCATCCGGACCTCGATCTCGTGATCGCCTGGAACCAGCCGATCCTGCGGGCCACCGGGGGGTACGTGTTCGGGGTGTCGGCGGCCACCCGCCACCTCACCTGCAACCCCTTCAGCACCGAGGTGCTGCAGGCGCACGCGCCCCTGCTCAACGGGTGCACGGTCCAGGCGCACACCTTCTCGGTGCCGATCGGTTGGCCGGTCGACGCGGCACTGCTCGACCGGATGGTCGTGGCCCGCCGCGCCGAGATGGCCTGAGGCGTCAGGCTCCCTCGACGCGCGGTGCGCGGGTGTGAGCAACGACCAGCCACAGCATCCAGACCGCCACGACGCCCCGGGCCGTCCACAGCCACGCACGGATGAGGTTGATGACCATCAGGTCGTCGTAGGTGGTGCGGTCCCAACGCTCCAGGAGTCGGCCGTGGGCCGGTGCGGAGAACGCTGCGGTGTCGATGAGGATGCCCAACATCAGGAACGCGCCCACGAAGGCGAGGATCCGCAGGTTCCGGGGACGAGCCAGCAGCAACACGAGCACGCACAGTCCCTCGACCAGCCACGGGCCGAACAGGATGTTGCCGATGCGATCGACGTGGGCCGATTCGTAGGCGTCCCATGCGTCGGTGCCCACCAGCGGGAACAGCTCGTAGTGCAGGAGGTGCACCGTCCAGATCATGCCGACCATCAGCGAGGTGACGATCGCCTGGACCACGACCACGACGTCGAGGCGGAGGCGTGCCAGGCCGGGGAGGGCCGGCGACCAGTCGCCCGTGGTGGCGGGCGCGGGGCGGGGTACCCGGACGGACATTCGGGCACGCTAGGCGCCGGTCGGGTTCTCGGCAAGCTCACCCCCGTCGAGTTCGAGCTCGCCTTCGCCGACCAGATCAGCCGTCAAGCAGCATGATCAGTCAAACCCACCGTCAACCAAACACGGGGCAGACCCCGCTGCCCGTGCGGACGGCAGGACAGGGTTGATGCGCATCTTGAAGACACGTGCGGTCGTGACGGGCGCACTGGCGGCGCTGGCGGTCTCAGCGGTCATGGTCGTGCCCACCGGTGCGGCGATCGATTCGGCGGTGGTGGTCCCCACGCCGAACACGGCCGCCGACCAGGGGAACTACCTCGAGTCGGTGTCGTGCGTGTCGGCGTCGTTCTGCGTCGCGGTCGGTACCTACTCGAACGGTGTCGACGACCAGAACCTGGCGCTGGTCTGGAACGGTTCCACCTGGGCGTCGCAGACGACCCCGAACGTCTGGATCCAGTCGAACAAGCTCTACGGGGTGTCGTGCGTGTCGGCGTCGTTCTGCGTCGCGGTGGGCCGCTTCGATGCGGGGTCGAACTTCGAGACGTCGGCCCTGCACTGGGACGGGTCGGTGTGGACGGTCGAGACCACCCCGAACGCCTTCGCCGGGAACGACAACTTCCTCAGAGCGGTGTCGTGCGTGTCGACGTCGTACTGCCTGGCGGTCGGAAACGGATACGACGGCGCGTCCGACCAGAACCTGTCGATGGTCTGGAACGGATCGGACTGGACCCTGCAGGCGACCCCGAACTCGTTCGGCCCCGGCCAGGACAACGGCCTCTACGACGTGTCGTGCGTGTCGACGTCGTTCTGCGTCGCGGCCGGTGACGGCTACGACGGGACGGCGCGCCGGACCACGGCGATGGTGTGGAACGGGTCGACGTGGATGCTGCAGTCGACCCCCAACGTGGGCGCCGGATCGAACTACCTCAACGGTCTGTCGTGCGTGTCGACGTCGTTCTGTGTGGCGGTCGGGGAGGCCATGTCGGGCGACTACCGGACCCTGGCGATGGTGTGGGACGGGTCGACGTGGACGCTGCAGTCGACCCCCAACGTGGGAACTGCATCGAACTACGTCAACCACGTGTCGTGTCATTCGACGTCGCTGTGTGTGATGGTGGGCGAGTACGCCGACGGCTCGTCCGGGCAGACCATGGCCGTGGCGTGGGACGGCAGCGCCTGGACGTTGCTGGCGACGCCGAACCCGGGCGCCGGACTCGAGAACAGTCTCGACGCTGCGGCGTGTGTCTCGGACCGGCAGTGCGTCGCCGTGGGATACTTCGAGAACGGCACGGCCGCGCGGACCCTGGCGATGGCCCTGACCGGCCCGGAGCCCGACGCCGGAGCGCCCGCCACGATCGCCTAGGTTCCCCCCGGACCCGGGAGGACGACCATGGCCGACGACCCCAGCCCCCGGCGGATCACCGGCCCGCTGCGCTCGTGGTGCGACATCCACGAGGCCCTCGCCCACGAGGCGCGCGCGTTGGCCGACCTCGCCCCGGCGGCGATCCACCTGCGCGACTCGCTCGTCGCCCACCTCGAGGCTGAGGACGCCGAGATCCTCGAGGACGACCGCGGTTGTCTGCGACCCGTTCCGCCGCCCTGAGCCTCTGCGTGCGCGTGCCTCCACCCGGTGAGTCTGGGGAATTCGACCCTTCGGGACGGGTGGGCCCGCAGTGCCACAATCGCCCAATGAGCGATGCCGACACCACCCAGCCGGGCGACCGGCAGGCCCCCGTTGCGGTCAGTGTGGTCGTGCCCGCCCGCAACGTGGCTGCGTCGGTCACCGCGACCCTCGACGCGCTGGGGCCCCAGGTCCGGGCGGCCGGCGCCGAGATCGTGTTCGTCGACGACGCCTCGACCGACGGGACCGGCGCCGTGGTCGCGGCGTGGGCGCTGGCGCACCCCGACGTGGCCTGCACGGTGCTGCGTGCCGGGCATCGCCGGAACATCAACGGCTCCCGCAACGCCGGGGTCGCGTTCTCGCGGGGCGCGTTCGTGGCGTTCTGCGACGGAGACGACGAGGTGCGGCCCGACTGGCTGGAGAACCTGACCGCGCGACGGGGCCCGGACCTGATCGTGACCGGGCAGGTCGAGGACGTCCGGTCGGGCAGGGTCTACCCGCCGAGCGGCTTCTACGGCGTCGACCTCCCCCTCGTGTTCGGGGGCTGCTTCGGGGTCGAGCGCGCGGTGTTCGACGCGGTCGGGGGCTTCGACGAGGAGATCCTCCAGGGTGGGACCGAGGCTGAGTTCGTGCTGACCGCGCAGCTCGACCACGGTGCGACCGTGGTCCGGGCCGACGACGCGGTGATCCGGTACCACCTGCCGACCGACCGGCGCGTGCTCCGGCGCCGGTCGTTCGTCCATCAGCGCGGTCACGCCTGCATCGCGCGCCGCATCGCGGCGCGCCGCGACGGCACCACCACCACGTTCACCGTCCGGTACCGGCTCCTCGGGGTGGCGGCCGCCCTGAAGGCGGTTGTCACCGGCCGTTGCGGGCCCCGGCGCGAGCAGTGGGACCAGGTGCTGGCCGAGTGCATCGCGATCGGGTGGCTGGTCCGCTACTCGGTGCGGCTCCCACCGCGGCGGCGGGCCGACCCCGCGATCCGCGACCGCTACACGGTGCTCGCCGCACCGGTGGGGACCGCACCCGACGCATCCCCGGCCGCGCCTCCCGATGCCGGGTCGGCGGTGTCGTAGATCCGCAGCGACCCGTCGCCGTAGTTCGTGATCGCGAGCCAGCGGCCGTCGGGCGACTGCGCGCAGCCGTGCGGGGCGTGGAGCCCGCCGGTGGCCCAGCCGATGCGTCCGAGCACGGGGCCGAGGGCTCCGGTGGCGGGATCGCAGCCCACGATCAGCGCCTGGTCGCGGAACTGGTCGGTGACGAGCAGCCGGTCGCCGGCCGCGAGCCAGACCAGGTCCTCGATGCCACCCGTCCGCCAGCTCCGGGGCGAGCGGGCGACCGGTGGGCCGGGGGTCCCGGTGGCCGCGTCCCAGGGGCGGACCTCCACGAAGCTCGCCGAACGCGGCCGGCCCGAGGCGGCGCCCGCGTTGGCGCCGTAGGCCATGGCGATCCAGCGCCCGTCGGGGGAGAAGTCGAGGGCCTTGAGTGCGGCGGGGAAGTGCGGGTTCGGGGTGCACACCACCGGTCCGAAGGTGACGGCGCCGGTGGTCGGGTCACCGGTGCACGCGACGACCCGGAGCCCGCCGGCCACCCCGATGCTGCTGTAGAGGAGGTACCGCCCGTCGGGGGAGAACCCGAGCGCGTGCAGGAAGGTGTCGCCCGGGACCGCGACCGTACCCGCGATGCCCGTCGGTTCCCCGGTGGTCGGGTCCACGGGGAGCACCGCCGCGTAGCCGTGGGTGTCGTCGCCGTAGACGAGCCAGCGCCCGTCGCGCGACTGCTTCACGTTGCAGATCCAGCCGATCTCGGGGCGGTCGGCGAGCACGGCCCGCCGCTCGATGCCGACGGTTGCGACCGGCGCGCCGGCCCCGGCACGGAAGGTCGAGGTCACGAACGCGCGACCGAGCAGATAGGCGGTGACCAGGCGGTCGGGTCGGGTCCACACCACCCCCGTACAGGTGGCGAAGCGCCCGTTCGCCGCTGCGAACAGCATGAGCTCACCCACCTCGGCCATCGCCGCCGGCGCGAAGTCGCCGCCGTCGACGACCGCCACCGGGGCCCAGGGGGCGCGGGCCCGGTCGCGGGGCGCCCGGAGCGGTCGCACGATCCGCCGCCCCCGCCGCCACACCCGGGCCGCGACCCGCGCACGGGTGCGCCGGACCGTCCGGCGCGCCCGACCGGCCACGGCGCGGGCCCGGGCGAGGGGGTGGGAGGGCGGGCGGGCAGGCGAGACGGAGGGGGGCACAAGTGCTCCGGGGGTCGGTCGGGGTCGGTCGGACCGGGCGGGCTCGGCGCCACCAGTCTGGCGCCGGCGGGATCGGTGGGCCAGCGCGCGCGGCGCCGGGGCGTCGGCCGTGTTCGCCGAGGTGGCCGGGGCGTCCTGACGACCCCCGCCGACGGGCCGAGCTTCACCCCGTCCCCGAAGGGGAGTCCGGTAGGTTCCCCGCCGTGAGCGACGATCTTCGGCCGCTGACCGAGCCCGAGCGGCGGCGTGCTCACAGGACCGTGCTCGCCGAGAGTCCGGTGAGCTCTCCGTTGCTCGGGAGCACCACCGAGATCGGGGTGCCGACCGCCCGGATCGCCCCGGAGGTCGTCTGGTAGGGGCCCTTCTCGCGCGCGGCCTCGACCCAGATCGTGTAGTCGCCCTTCGGGACCGGCGCACCGTTGGCGTCGGTGCCGTCCCACGAGACCGTGTACTGCCCGGGCGAGCGCGACGCCCCGGCGCCCACCGCCGGGAGCTGCCCGCCGCTCTTGGTGAACCACGCCCGCAGGTCGCGCAGCCACTGCGACCCGCGCCCCTGCTGGTACCAGAGGCTGACGGTCTTGACCAGCTGCCCCGACGAGTTCTCGACCCACACCGCGATGTACGGATTCTTCGGCACGCCCGAGCCGGCCATCGCGTGGGTGAAGGTCACGTTGAGCGCGGTGCCGGCGGGCAGGGCGTACGGGGTCGTGGTCGTGGTGGTGGACCCCCGGGCCGGGGTGGTCGTCGCCGACGGGGCGGCGGTGGCGGTGGCCGACGGGGTGGTGGTGCCCACCGACGTGGGGTCGACCCGGTCGCGGGCACCCGAGAGGATCTCGGCGTCGTTGTTGGCGCAGGCCAGCGGCACCAGCGCGAGGCCGCCGACCGCGGCGACGCGCGCTGCGTTGCGGGCCGCCTCACGGGTGACGCGACGATGGCGGGAGCGCCGGTACCCGTTGGCCATGGCGGTCACCGTACGACCGGGCACCGCACGGCGACGGATCACCGGCTGAGCGGGCTCTCAGGGAGCGGGGGGCCGCAGACCGCCGTAGAGCACGCGGTCGACGAAGCCGCGGAACAGCAGCGGCTCGGCGATTCGGCGGGGGAGCCGGAAGCGACCGCCCCGGGGCTGGACCACGGTGAGGCCGTCGTCGCGCAGGCCGAGCACCGAGCCCCAGCGGCACTCCGGCGCGCGGAAGCGGGCGAGACGACGCGGTGCGCGCGCCAGCGTGCGGCGCACGTTGGTCACCACCACCCGGTAGCCCCAGTTGCGCGCGGAGCTGCGCAGCGGGTCGCTCGCGGCGACGTCGCCCACGGCGAAGACATTCGGGTGGCCGGGCACGCGCAGGTGCGCGTCGACCCGCACGAAGCCGTCGGGGTCGAGGACCGCGGCGGGGAGGAAGTCGCTGTGGGGGCGCACCGCGCCGGTGGCCCAGAGCACGACGTCGGCGGTGACGGGATCCTGGCCGGTGGACCACTCGACCGGTTCGTGGGTGGGCCGGTCGCCGGTGAAGCCGGCCGGGACCACCGCCCGGTGCCCGGGGTGCACGGTGACCCCGTCGCGGGCGAGCACCCCCGCGGCCCAGCGGCGCACCCGGGGGTGGTAGCCGGGGAGGGGCGCGTCGCCGCTCACGTAGAGGTGGACGTCGGCGCCGCGGGCCCGGGCGAGGTTGGCGGCCACGCTCACCCCGGTGGCGCCACCGCCGACCACGGCCACGGTGCGCGCCCAGGCGAGATCGGCCCGCACGGCGTCGAGGCCGGCCTCGGCCGCGGCGAGGTCCTCCACCCGGTCGTGGCGCCAGAAGCCGTTGGTCACACCGGTGGCCACGACGAGCGCGTCGTAGCGCAGCGTGGTGGTGGTGCCGTCGGGGTGGGCGACCACGACGGTGGACGCGTCGAGGTCGGCGGCGGTGATGCGCCCGTGGTGGCGCTCGACCCGGTCGAGGCGACGGAACCGGGAGTAGGGGACGAGGTAGGTGCGCCGCCACCGCTCGGGGTCGACCAGGCGGGTGCCGAGCTCCTGGCCGCTCACCAGCCCGGGCCGGGTGGCCACGGCCACGACCCGGTGGGAGCGGGCCAGGCGGGTGGCGACGAGGACGCCGGTGTCGCCGAGGCCGGCCACCACCACGACCGGGCGGGCATCGGGCACGGCGATCCTTCCGGACGGACCCGGGCCGATCCCGGGTGCCCCGAGGATAGGGAACCCGGCGCCGCCCCGGGACGGGTGGGCGTGGCGACGGGGTCGTAGGGTGCCGACGACCCCGGGAGCCCCACCGTGCCGAGCGACGCCACCGAGCCCATGACCGTGCCGGACGCCGGCCCGGCGACGTCGCTGTGGCAGCCGGCCTTCGTGGTGGTGACCGGGATCCAGTTCGTGACCGTGCTCATCAACGGCTCGACCACGATGGCGCTGCCGTCGATCCAGTCGGGGCTCGGGGCGTCGAACGCGCAGCTCCAGTGGTTCGCGTCGCTGTTCGCGCTGGCGTTCTCGCTGGTGCTGGTGATGGCCGGGCGCCTCGGCGACCTCTACGGCACCCGGCGGCTGCTGCTCCTCGGCAACGCCGGGTTCGTGGTCGCGATGGCGATGCAGGCGCTCGCCCCGACCATCGGGGTGCTGCTCGCGGCGCGGGTGCTCCAGGGGCTCTCGGGCGGGCTCATGACCCCGCAGCTCTCGGCGGTGATCCAGCGCACCTTCCGGGGCCACGCCCGCACCCGCGCGTTCACCGTGTACCTCACCGCGGCGGGCGCGTCGTTCAGCCTCGGGCAGCTCACCGGGGGCGGGCTGATGGCCGCCGACCCGCTCGGGCTCGGGTGGCGGTGGGGGTTCCTGCCCTTCGTGGTGCCCGCGGCGGCGCTGTGGTTCGTGGCCGCCCGCATCATCCCCGACCTCGAGCCCGAGGCCGAGGGCCGCCTCGACGTGCCCGGCGCGATCGGCCTGGCGGCGGTGGCGTTCCTGTTGATGTTCCCGCTCATCCAGGGGCGCGTCGCGGGGTGGCCGGCGTGGATCTTCGTGGTCCTCGCCGCGGCGGTGCCGGTGTTCGGCGCGTTCGTCGCCCACGAGCGCCGCCTGGTGCGACGGGGCGGGTCGCCGCTGGTGAACCCCGGGCTGTTCGTCATCCCCACGTTCCGGGCCGGCAACGCGATCACCCTGCTCGTCGGGCTCATCGCCGCGGCGGTGCCCCTCTACCTGATCCTGACCGTGCAGATCGGCTTCGGCCGCAACGCGTTCGAGGCCGCGCTGCTGTCGTTCCCGATGCCGCTGGCGAACATGGCCGGCTCGCTCGTGACCGCACCCTTGCTGCGCCGCTTCGGACGCCTCACGGTCGCGTTCGGATCGGGCTGCACGGTCCTGGCCGCCGTGACGGTGCTGCTCGCGCTGCGACCCGGCGCAGGCGCCGTCAACGTGCTCGCGTTCCTGCCCGGGTTCATGCTCATCGGCTTCGCCCTCGGCATCGCGATCGCGGCGGTGCTCGCGATCGTGCTCTCCGACGTGCCCGGCGCCGACGCGGGGAGCGCGGCGGGCGTGCAGGCCACCGGGCTGCAGCTCTCGAGCGCGATCGGCATCGCGGTGTACGGCGTCGCGTTCTACGGCGCGATCGGCGCCAGCACCCGCCTCCAGCCCTACCTCGACGGGCTCGCCGGGGTGATGTGGATCACCATCGGCCTGGCCCTGGTCCAGGCGCTGCTCGTGCTGCGTCTCCCTCGCCACCGCCGGGACCGGGCCTATCCTGCGGGCAGTGCGACACCGGTCACGCCCTGAGCCCGACGTCGCGCCGGTCCGCCTCGCCTACGACTGCACCGCCCTCGTGCGCGACCCGGCCATGGTCGGGGTCGCCCGGGTCATGGTCGCGGTGGCCGAGGCCCTGCTCGCCGAGGACGACCCCGGCACCGTGTTCGTGGCCTACGACCACACGGGCCGCCGCTTCACCGAGCTCGACCGGCCCGCAGTGCGTGCGCTCCTGGCCCGGGCCCACGGGGGCGAGGCCCGCCGCACCGGTGCGGTCGCCATGCCCGGCTCGCGCCTGCACCACCTCACCGACCGGCTCCTCGACGAGCGGCCCGCCACCGCGCGCACCGTGGGCCGCCTCGGCTACCACGCCCGCCGGGCCGCCCACGAGGTGGGCCGGGTCCCCCGGGCGGTCCGGGCCGACCGCCACGCCGGGTCGCGGCAATGCGCGAGCCGCCGCTGGGGTCCCGCCACCACCTACTGCTCGCTCGCCTTCGACTACCACGACCTGGACCTGGCGCTGCTGCACCGGCTGCGGGCCGAGCAGGGCCTGACCGTGGCGCTCGTGTTCTACGACCTCACCCCGCTCGTGACCCCGCAGCACCACAGTGAGTTCTCGGCGTGGGAGCCCAACCGCCGCTTCACCGAGGTGTTCCGCGCGCACTGCGCCGCGCTGCTCGACACCGCCGACCGCCTCATCGTGAGCTCCGACGCGACGTGGCGCGACCTCGAGGCGTTCGCGGCCGAGGCCGGGCTCGAGGTGCGCGGCGCGGTGCAGGTGCCGCTCGTGGCCGGGCTGGCGCGCGAGCCGCAGGTGCGCCCGGCCCGCCTCGCCGAGCCCGACGCGCCGGCACCGGGACGGTTCGTGCTCACGGTGGGCACGATCGAGGCCCGCAAGAACCACCGGCTCCTCCTCGACGTGTGAGACACCATGCTGCGCGACCTGCCCCGCGCCGAGGTGCCGCCGCTGGTGGTGGCCGGGCGCACCGGCTGGCTGTTCGCCGAGACCCGGGCCCGGCTCGAGTACACCCCGGCCTCCGCCGGGAAGGTGCTCTGGCTCGACGGTCCGTCGGACCCCGAGCTCGCGTGGTGCTACGCCAAGACACCCGCGACACCTCGATCGCGATGCACCTCATGCTCGGCACGGTCTGGGAGCCCGAGATCGCCGCGGTGCTGACCGAGCTCGCCCGCCCGACCGACACCTTCCTCGACGTGGGCGCCAACCTCGGGGTGCACAGCCTGACCATGGCCGACCACCTCACCGGCCCCCGGCCGCTGCACCTGTTCGAGCCCAACCCCAGGATCGCGAGCCTGCTGCGGCGCACCGTGCTGGCCAACGGCCTCGGCGACCGGTCGGTCGTGAGCGCGGTCGCGCTCTCGGACCGGGCCGGCGAAGCCACGCTGGTGCAGTGGCCCGAGCCGGTCGGGGGTGCATCGCTGCTCGGGCTCGACGAGATCGTCGCGGCCGGGCGGCCGTGGCTGGACCCCGCGGGCCCGAGCGAGGCCGTGACCGTCGCGACGACCACGCTCGACGCCTACTGCGACGCCCACGACCTCGCCGCGCTCGACCTCGTGAAGATCGACGTCGAGGGCCACGAGGACGCGGTGCTCGCGGGCATGACCGGGGTCCTCGAGCGCAGCCCCGCGCTGCGGATGGTGCTCGAGTTCACCTTCGCCGCCTACGCCGACCCCGAGGGGTTCTGGGCCACCCTGACCGACGCCTTCCCGCACCGATACGTTGTGTCTGCCGACGGCACCCGCCGGGCGGTGCGCACCCTCGGCGACCTCCGGGCCGCCACTCCGTACGAGCTGGCGAACGTGGTCTGCTCCCGGGTCCCACCCCCATGGGCGTGATCCCGCAGATCTGACCCACGGAAAACCCTCCAGTCGGAGGGCTCGCCGGTCGAAGGGATTCCTGATGCGGACGACCCGGACCCCACGGACCACCCCCGACCCCCGCCCGGGCCGGCGGATGCGGCGGCTCGTCGCGGTCGGCGCGGTGTTGGCGACGACCCTGGCCGCGGCGGGAGTGGGCACGGCCGCGCCCGCCGGCGCGGCGACCGTGGGCGCACCCACCGGCCTCCGCCTCACCGCCGGGAACCAGCACGTGTCGGTCGCATTCACCCCGCCGGTGCTCCCGGCCGGCACCACGGCCCGGAACTACGAGGCGTCGTTCACCTCTAGTGCCGGGGCCCGGTGGTCGTCGTGGATCCCGGCCCGCCCCGACGACGCCACATCGCCGGTGCGCTTCGGGGGCCTGCCCAACGGGGTCACGCTCCACCTGCGCCTGCGGGTGGTCACCACCACGGGCCGGGGGGCACCGTCGGTGATGAGCGCGCCGTTCACCCCGAGCGCGATCGCCCCGACCGCGACGACCACGACGACGCGACCGCCGGTCACGACCACGACGACGCGACCGCCGGTCACGACCACGACGACGCGACCGCCGGTCACGACCACGACGACGCGACC
>VGBI01000020.1 GCA_016870595.1 Actinomycetota bacterium | reverse complement strand
ATGCCCGACCGGGCGAGCAGGCGGGGGGTCTCGAACGCCCCGGCCGCCACGACCACCGTCTCGGCGTGGATCTCGCCCGGCTCCCCGGCGGCGTCGACGAACCGCACGCCCCGGGCCCGCCGACCGGTGGCGTCGAGCACGATCTCGGTGACCCGTACCCCAGGGCGGATCTCGGTCCGGCCGGTGCGCAGCGCGGCCCGCAGCATCCCCACCGGGTCGCCCTTGGCCTCGATGGGGCAGCCGAAGTCGGCGCAGAACCCGCAGTTGTTGCAGGCGGGCCGCCCGTCGTACTCGACGCTGTTGACGCCGGTGGGCGCCCGGTACGGGTGGTAGCCGAGCCGCTCGGCCGCGGCCGCGGTCAGGGTGGCGCAGAACATGTCGGGGCCGGGCGGCATCGGGTAGGGGCCCGAGCGCCATGCCGCGAACGGGTTGGCGGTGTGGTCGCCGGCCACGCCCACGAGCCGCTCGGCCTCGGTGTAGAACGGCTCGAGCTCCGCGTAGCCGAACGGCCAGTCCACGACGTCGGCGCCGTCGACGGGCCCGAGGGTCGAGCGGGCGCGGAAGTCCTCCTCACGGAAGCGGGGGAGCTTGCCGTCGGCGTGGAAGCCGCCACCGCCCACGGTGGACGGCAGGTTGTTGACGTCGCCCACGAACTCGTGGTCGTCGGCGGACTCGTCGCCCCGGAAGGTGCGGGGCTCGAGCAGCGGGTCGGGGCCGAGGAAGTGCCGACGGCTGAACTTGAGCTCGTCGTTGCTCACGTGGCCGAGCGGGCCGTAGGGGGCGTCGAGGGCGAGGAGGTGGTTGGCGCCCTTCTCGAGCATGCACACCGAGCGGCCCGCCTCGGCGAGCACCTGGGCGGCGGTGGCGCCGCCCGGTCCGGTCCCGACCACGACCACGTCGAAGTCACGCACGACCGCTCACCTCGGCACCGGTGTACCCGCGGGGCTGGGAGTCGCCCGGGAACCCGATCGCCCGCCACCCCGCGCCGTCGCGGTTGCCGCCGTACTCGGGCGCGGCGTAGGCGCCCTCGCAGGCGTGCTCGTAGCACAGTGTCCGGAACCCGGGGTCGGCGGCGAGGCGGCGGTCCTGCTCGTCGGGGTCCTGGTCGGCGAAGTCGGCGCCCAGGGCGGCGAGCCCGGTCCGGTAGCGCTCCTGCCAGCCGACGACCGGCCCGTTGAACTCGCGGGCGGGGTCGCCCTGCGAGCCCTCGATCCGGGTCCGCCAGGCCAGCTCCTCCATCGGGGTGAGGGCGAGGAACCGGTGGAAGCCCGCGTCGCCCCCGGCCCGGCCCGAGAACGGCCCGCCCGCCCAGATCCGGGGGGGATCGACGGCGAAGGCTCCGAGCAGCCCATCGACGTAGTCGGCCACGCCGAGCGCGGCGGCGCCGGGGTGACCGTCGACCGGGGGGATCAGGCGGTCGCAGGCGGCGGCGAGGACGCGGTGCTCGTCGGGGGTCAAGAACGCGGGCACGCCCGGACGCTACCGCTCCACCCCGCGACCTGACGCATGTGTCAGTATTGGTGGCAGCGCACGGGAGTCCGCCGCTGCGCCCGGAGTCCACCAGTGTGACCACCGGGACCGACGAGACCGGGACCGACGAGGAGAACGGCGCCCATGACGGCCACGATCGGGATCAGCGAGCACGCCCGGCAGACGCCCGACAAGGCCGCGCTGCTCGAGGGCGACCGGGTCGTCACCTACGCCGGGTACGACACCCGCACCACCCGCCTCGCCCACGCGCTCGAGGTCCGGGGGATCGGCGCCGGCGACCGTGTCGCCATCATGCTGCCCAACTGCATCGAGTTCCTCGAGGTCTGGGGCGCGGCGAGCAAGCTCGCGGCCCCGGTCGTGCTCGTCAACTGGCACCTCAAGCGCGACGAGCTCACCTACATCCTCGGGGACTCGGGGGCCAAGCTCCTCGTCGCCCACGCCGACCTGCTCGAGTTCGCCGAGCCCGCCGCCCGTGAGACCGGGTGCGGACTGCTCGTGGTGGGGCGGGGCGACGCCTACGAGGCCGCGGTCGCGGGCGGGGTGGCCGAGCCCGCACTCGAGCTCGTCGCCCTGCAGTCGCCGATCTTCTACACGTCGGGCACGACGGGCCGGCCCAAGGGCGTCGTGCACGGCCCGATCGACCCGGCCCGGGCGTCGCTCGCCACCGAGGCCCAGGTCCTGTTGTGGGGGTGGACCACCGACGACGTCTACATCGTCACCGGACCCCTCTATCACGCCGGTCCCGGCGGCTGGGCCATGGCCGCGCTCGCCGTGGGCGCGACCACCGTCGTCCTGCCGGCGTTCGCCGCCCGCGAGTGGTTCCGACTGGTGGACCGGCACCGGGTCACCTGCACCTTCGCGGTGCCCGCGCACTTCATCCGCATGCTCGAGGTGCCCGAGGCCGAGCGGGCCGCCTTCGACCTGTCGTCGCTGCGCCTCGTCGTCCACGCCGGCGCGCCGTGCCCGGTGCCGGTGAAGTACCGGATCATCGAGGCGCTCGCCCCCTGCGAGATCTCCGAGCTCTACGGCATGAGCGAGGGTGGGGCGACGAAGATCACGATGGTCGAGTGGCTGGCCCGGCCCGGCAGCGTGGGCACGCCATGGCCGGGCACCGAGGTGCGCATCCTCGACGAGTTCGGCGACGAGGTCCCCACCGGCACCCCCGGGCTGATCTACGTACGCCCGGCCGGGGGGATGCGCTTCCATTACCACGACGACGACGACAAGACCTCGGGCGCCTGGCGCGACGACGCGTTCACGGTCGGCGACGTCGGCTACGTCGACGCCGAGGGCCACCTGTTCCTCACCGACCGGGCCGCCGACATGGTCATCCGGGGCGGGGTCAATGTCTACCCGCGTGAGATCGAGGACGTGCTCTACACCCACCCCGCGGTGGTCGACTGCGCCGTGTTCGGGATCCCCGACGAGCGCCTCGGCGAGCAGCTCATGGCCGTGGTCGAGGTCCGCACCGCGGTGACCCCCGACGAGCTCACCGCGTTCCTGCGGGAGCGGCTCGCCGACTTCAAGGTGCCGACCCGGGTGGAGCTCGTCGCCGAGTTGCCCCGCCAGCCCAACGGCAAGGTGCTCAAGCGCGTGCTGCGCGAGCAGCACTGGGACACCGGCACGATCTGACCTGGCGCCGACGCCGCCGGGCCCGGCCGGCCCGCCCGGGGATCCCGGACGGGCCGGAGGATCCGGAGCCTCAGGCGGTCGGGTCGCCGATGTTCAGCAGGAACGGCGGGACGCCGGGGTCCGACTTCGCGAACAGCGCGTCGCGCTGCGCGGCGATGGCCTCGATCGTCCAGGCCGAGGTCGAGGTGATCTCGGTGATCGGTCGCCAGCCCTGCACGATCTGCGCGACGCCGCCCTGGATCTTGAGCACCTGGCCGGTGACGCCCTCGCTGAGGTCGGAGGCCAGCCAGCACACGCCGGCCGCGATGTTGGCCGGGTCGAGCTTGGCCGCGCGCTCCGCGTTGTCGCCGCCCATGAGGTCCTCGGTGAGCCGGGTCAGCGCCACCGGGGCGATGCAGTTCACCCGCACGCCGAAGCGCCCGAGCTCCCGGGCCAGCACGATGGTCATCGACGCGATGCCGGCCTTGGCCGCCGCGTAGTTGGCCTGCCCGGCGTTGCCGTAGAGGCCCGACTCCGACGCGGTGCACACGACCTTTGCGTTCACCTGCTCGCCGGTGTCCTTGCTCTTCTGGCGCCAGTAGGCGGCCGCGAAGCGGGTGGGGGCGAAGTGGCCCTTCAGGTGGACCTTGACGACCGCGTCCCACTCCTCCTCGGTCATGTTGAAGCTCATCTTGTCGCGCAGGATCCCGGCGTTGTTGACCAGGATGTCGAGCGTGCCGAACGTCTCGATCGCCTGGTTGACCATCGCCTCGGCGCCGGTCCAGCTCGAGCAGTCGTCGGTGTTCGCAGCGGCGCGCCCGCCGGCGGCAACGATCTCGTCGACCACCTGCTGGGCGGGGCCGCCGTCGGACCCCTCACCGGTGCGGGCACCCCCGAGGTCGTTGACCACGACCGCGGCGCCTTCCTTGGCCAGCAGCAGCGCCTCCTCGCGGCCGATGCCGCGGCCGGCCCCGGTGACGATGGCGACCTTGCCGTCGAACAGACCCATTGCAACTCCCCTGTGGGCGACGTGTGCACCGGCCGGCGGCGCCGGGGGTGCCTGCGGCCCGCGGCTGCGGGCCGAGCGTCGGGGAGCGTACCGGGACCGTCAGCCGCCCGTGAAGTTCGGGTCCCGCTTCTCGGTGAAGGCGGCCATGCCCTCCCGCAGGTCCTCGGAGGTGGCGGCCAGCGACTGGTAGGCGCCCTCGAGGTCGAGCGACCGGGTCAGGTCGGTCTCGAACGAGTCGTTGAGGAGGCGCTTCGACAGCCCGAGCGACCGGGTCGGCCCGGCGGCCAGGCGCTGGGCCAGGGCCTCGGCGGTGGCGGCGAGCTCCTCGGCCTCCACGCAGCGGTAGGCCAGCCCGAGGTCCACGGCCTCCTGGCCCTTGGCCCCCTCGCCCAGCATCACCATGGCCTTGGCCCGGGGCAGGCCGACGAGGCGGGGGAGGAGGTACGCGCCCCCGGCGTCGACCACGAGGCCCCAGCGGGCGAACGTCCACAGGAACCGGGTGTGGGGCGCCACGAGCACGAAGTCGCAGGCCAGGGCCAGGTGGGCGCCGGGGCCGACGGCGGCGCCGTTCACGCAGGCCACCGTCGGCTTGTCGAGCTCCCAGAGCTCGCGGATGTAGGACTGCACGCCGATGCGCAGGGCCTCGGCGGTGCTGCGGGTGCGGTAGCCGGGCTCGGCCGCCTTCACCACCGTCGAGGCCGACAGGTCCATGCCCGAGCAGAACGCGTCCCCCGCGCCGGTGATCAGCACCGCCCGGACGGCGTCGTTCTGGCGGGCGTCGCGCACGGCGTCGACGATGGCGTCGCGCATCTCGACGGTGAGCGCGTTCTTGGCCTCGGGACGGTCGAGGGTGATGCGCCCGACGTGGTCGGCACCGATCTCGTAGCGGATCACGTCGCTCCTCGCGTGTCGTGGGTTCGGGTCAGGGTCAGGGTCAGCGGTTGGTGGTCAGCGGTTGGTGGTCAGGATGTTGATGACCGAGACGCCCGAGCCCCGGCCCCCGACGTTGTGCTGGAGCGCGAAGCCGTTGCGGATCTCGGCCTGGCGCTCCTCGGCCTGCCCGCGCAGCTGCAGCCAGCACTCGACGATCTGGGCCACACCGGTCGCGCCGATGGGGTGTCCCTTGGCCAGCAGGCCGCCGGAGGTGTTGACCGGGATGCGCCCGGTGATCGCGGTCTCGCCCTCGAGCGACGCGACCCCACCCTTGCCCTTCTCGACGAAGCCGAGGTCCTCGATGTCGAGGATCTCGGTGATGGTGAAGCAGTCGTGCACCTCGGCGCAGTCGATCTGGCCGGGCTCGACCCCGGCCATCTTGTACGCGCGCTCCGCGGCCATGGTGGTGGCCCGCAGCCCAGTGAACGTGTTCTTCTCGTGCAGGTAGGGGTGGTCGGTGGCCACACCGAAGCCGGCCACGAACACGGGGTCGTCGGTGAACTCGGCGACGCGATCGGGGTTCACGAGCAGCACCGCGGCCGCGCCGTCGGTCTGCGGGCAGCAGTCGAGCAGGTGCAGCGGGTGGCACACCGGCGCCGACTTGAGCGCGTCCTCGATGGTGATCTCGTTCTTGAAGTGCGCGTTCGGATTGCGGGCGCCGTTGAAGTGGTTCTTCACCGCCACCGAGGCGAGCATCTCGCGCGTGGTGCCGAACTCGTGCATGTGCCGGGTGGCGAAGGGTGCGAACAGCACCGGGGCGGTCTCGCCCCGCGTGTACACCGGGTGACCGGCGGCGGCGCGGGCGAGCAGGCCCTCGTCGCCCGACTTGTCGCGCATCTTCTCGACGCCGATGACGAGCACGACGTCGTGGACGCCGCTGGCCACGGCCATCGCGCCGACCCGGAAGGCGTCACTGCCCGACGGGCAGGCGTTCTCGACCCGGGTGCACGGGATGCCGGCGAGGCCGATCGCGGTGGGCACGGTGTTGCCACCGATGCCCTCCTGGCCCCACAGCGTGCCCCGCTGGGTGGCCACGAACGCGGCCTCCACCAACTGGGGGTCGAAGCCCTTGTCGACCGACGCAACCGCGGCGTCGAACGCACCCGACGCCATCTGCTCGTAGGACTGCTCGAACAGCTCACCGAACTTGATGAGCCCGCCGCCGACGACGGCCACCTTGTTCCACGCCATGATCAGGCCTCCTCGGTCGTGTCCGGGGTCCGCACCGTCGCCTTGTACCCGTAGACGGGCACGCCCCGCTCGTAGGCGTACCGACGCAGCACGAGATCGACCTCGGCGCCGATCTCGAGGGTCGAGCCGTCGCCCGCGACCTGCAGCATGACCCGGGCACCGTCGTCGAGGTCGACCACGGCGAGGCCGAGCGGGGCCTGGAACGGCGCCGGCATCGTGTGGTTGATCACGTAGGTGTGCACCACGCCGTGGCGGGCCACCGGCTCGAGCACGAACTTCGACGAGCCGCAGCTGATGCAGTGGGGGTGGATGGTCGGCGGCGTGTTGATCGTGCCGCAGTCGACGCAGCGGGCCCCGAGCATCCCGAGGATCTCGTCGGCGCCCCGTACGAGCTGCGCGCTCTGCGGCGGGACGGCCATGGCCACGGTCTCGCCGTTGGGCTGCAGCACGTTGCGGGCCCGCAGCACCTCGGTGTAGGTGGCGCTGCGCCCGGTGCCGAGCACGGCGGCGAGGCCGGCCGCACCGGGGACCGGGCGGTCGGCGTTCACGACCACGCCGGTGGCCCGACCGCCGCCGAAGCCGACGACGGCGACCCGGCCGGCGACGTCGAGGGCGGCGATCGCACCGAGCAGCGGGGCGGCGGCACCGGTGTCGCCGAGTGCGCCGTACACGCCGGCCGACGCCGGGGTGCCCGCACCGAGGGTCTTGGCCGCGGCGGCGCCGAGGCGACCGTCGGGGTCGGGCAGCGACCAGCCGGTCACCTCGAGTGCGGAGAGCTGCTCGCCGAGGTCGCGCATGACCGGGAGGAAGACCTCCTCGCGGAACAGGCGGCCGTCGTAGATGTCGCGGGTCTCGAGCTCGTCGTCGCCGCGGTAGCGGTCGAGGTAGGGGTGGGTCCGGGTGACCCGGGCCCCGAGCGTGGCCGCGCCGTCGTCGTTGGTGAGGACGAACGCGGCGGCACCCGCCCCGGCCCGCTCCTCGAACGACGTGCCCGCGCCGGGGACCACCGCGTCGGAGGCGACCACGAGCGCGACCCGGGCGCTGCCCGCCGCCACGGCGTCGGCGGCGCCGATCAGCGCGTCGATCCCCGAGTGGGTCGACCCGGCGCACAGGGCGCCCCCCGACTTCGCCGACAGGCCGATGGCCGCGGCGAGGAAGGCGTGGCTCGGGCCCTCGGCGAACGGTGGGCGGCTGGTGCCCCACCACAGTCCGTCGACGATGTCGGTCTGGAGGCCGCTGGCGGCGAGGGCCCGGAGGGCGGCGTCGGCGGCGAGGGTGAGGACGTCCTCGTCGGCCGGGCAGACCGCAGCCTGGCCCCGGCCCCCCTTGCGGCCCCAGGCCGCCGCCACCTCCGACGCCGGGAGGCGCCAGGCCGGGGCAGCGGCGCCCACGGCGATGATCTGCGCGGGATTGGTCACGCGGGGATCCTACCGAGGGGCGCGCGTCCCCGGCCGTCCGAGGCGTGGGGTCGCTAACCTCACGCTCCTGGTGGTGCGGCTCCCCGGAGGCGCACCGACCCGGCGGTGTAGCCGAGTGGCTCAGGCAAGGGTCTGCAAAACCCTGGACGCGGGTTCAATTCCCGCCACCGCCTCCATCCTCGGTGGCTCCGTCGCGTGCGCGGTCGCTCCTTCCGCCCCCCGGCGCTGGGTGAGTCCGGTTTCGGGGTCTGCTCGGGGATGGAGTCCCGCCGGGTCTGAGGGCCGTTCGCGCGACGCTGCGGGCGGCCTGCGCCGGGCGCGTCGTCGACGGAACCGGAGTGGGCGTGCCGGGCCGTTGGGTGTCGTACCCGTCCGTCATGATCGGTCCATGACGGATCCGCACCCCGCTGCTTGGCGCACCGCCCCCGATGCTGCTCCGGGCGTCGGGTTCGGTGGGTCGGGGGGTCCGGCCGAGGTGTCGTTCGGCGACCAGGTCGACGAGCTGCGGACCCATTCCCTCGAGTGGTTGCGTGACGCGCGGGTGGAGGCGGTGCGGGAGCAGCGTCGGTGGCGGATGCGGGAGCTCGCGATCGTTCGGGTGCTCGACGAACGCGACGCGATCGACGATTCCCTGGCGGCGGCCGACGGGGTGAGCGTGCGTGAGGTGCGGGCTGCGGTCGAGACGGCCCGGGCGCGCGAGTCGTTGCCTCGGGTCGCGGCGGTGGCCGCCGACGGTGCGTTGAGCGACGGGCAGTTGACGGCGGTCACCCGTCTTGCCGATGTCGACTCCGATGCCGAGTGGGCCGAGCGGGCACCTCACTGTGCGCCGGCCGAGCTGCAGCGTGCGGTCCGGGCGCGCACGGTGCCGACCGTCGACGAGTCCCGCCGTCGGCACGCGGCGCGTGCGGTGTGGGGTCGTTTCGACGAGCGGGAGGGTGCCTGGCACGGTGGTTTCGTCCTCCCCGACCTGGAGGGTTCGGCGGTGATGGCCGTGCTCGAGGCCCGCGCCGAGCAGATGCGCCCGGCCAAGGGTGATGCGTGGGCGCCGCTGCGCGTGCGACTGGCCGATGCCCTGGTGGAGTCGGTCACGGGCCACGGTCCCGAACGCCCACCAGCCCGGGCGCACGTGCTGGTCCATGTTCCGGTGACGGGACCTGCCGAGGTGCATGGGGTCCCGATCGCGCACGAGCGTCTCGAGCAGCTGCTCGCCAACGCGTCGCTGGAGGTGGAGGTCGTCGACGGCGACGGGGCGACGGTCGCCATGCTGCCGACGACCACGTTGATCCCGACCCGGGTGATGCGGGCGGTGCGCACCCATGACGTGCACTGCCGGTGGCCGGGGTGCACGCGCACCACCGGCTTGGAGATCCACCATCTCGTGCCACGGTCGTGGGGCGGCACCGATGATCCGAACAATCTGGTGGTGGTGTGTGCGCCGCATCACCGCCAGCTCGTGCCCCATGGTCGGTGGGCGCTCAACGGTGCTCCCCGTCGGGTCGGGGCGTTGCGGCTGGTGCCTGCCGATGCGCTCCTCGGTCGGCTCGGTCCCGACCGGTCACCGAGGGGGGCGGCGCAGGCCCGCGGACCGAGCGGCTGAGCGATCGTGGTGCAGTGGCGGAGCGGCCGCAGCACGACAACAGTCAAGCGAGGAGCCGACAGGCCCGGCAGGCCCGGTCGATCGGAGGCTGCGCAGTGCGGCCGCACCGAAGGCGGTGATCGGCGCCGCGACGGGCTGACCGGGGCGGGTCAGTCGTCGCGCTCGCCCCGCTCGCCGCCCTCGCCGCCGCCGACCTCCACCCCGCGGTCGATCCGCTGCTGGGTGTCGTTCCAGACCGCCTTCGCCCCGGAGTGGCCGATGCGGATCACCGTGACCGTCGCACCGACCGAGAAGACGAGACCGAGCACCAGGGCGACGGTGCCGACGATGCGTAGGCGCTGGGTCTGGGGATCGGTCGTGCCGGACCCCGCCGCGTCCGGGGCCTCGGTGGCGCCCGCGGCGGAAGACGTCGGCGCGCGAGGCGCCCGCAGGCGGTCGACGACCATCACCACGAGCAGGGCGAGGAACATCGCCAGGACCCACGGGCGGATCGACTCGCCCATCTCGGTGTGGGTCTCGACCAACCGGGCCCACGCTGGCCGGATCGCTCGAACCTAGCCGGGGCCAGCCGGGGTCAGGCCCAGTCGTCCCATCCGAGCAGCGCGGCCGTGCGGCGCCGGTCGTCGGCGTAGTGGGCGGTCAGGGCCGCCCGGACGTCCGGGTCCATCGGTGGGCGCACGCGCGGTGCGGTCCGCACCCCCGTGCGGACGGTCCGCATCGTCTTGACCGTGGCGCCGATCAGGCGCTTCACCGGGCCACGGACGCTCAGTCCTCCTCGAGGCGGAGGCGCCGTCCCCCGTCGACGAGGCGGACGACCGCCCGGCCCTCTAGGACCTTGCGGAGCTCCCGGCCGCAGCGCTCGGCCCGCCACCCGTCGTCGAGGCGCGACGGTCGCCCGTAGACGAGGTCCTTCACGTCGTCGCGGGTGGCGAGGAGCTTCTTGTCGATCCGGTCGGCGGTGGCCAGTTCGGTGACCCAGGCCGACAGGAGGGCGACCGCGGCGTCGAGCTCGGGCAGGTCCTCGTGGCGGGGTGGGCGGCGCACCTGCTCGGGGTCGAGCGAGCGACCCTCCTCGACCGCGGCGAGGAGCTCGCGGGCGGCGGGCGCCGGCAGCCCCGAGACCCCGCGCAGGCGCCCGATGTCGTGGGTGCTGCGCGGCGGTCGCCGCACGACCGCGGCGAGGGCGAGTTCGGAGAGCACGAAGCGCGGGGGGACGTCGAGCTGGCGGGCCCGACGGTCGCGCCACGCCGCCACCGTCTGCGCGATGCGGGCCTCCTCGCCCTTCATCGCCGAGGCCCCCTTAATCCGCCACCACGCGGTGTCGGGATCGGCGGCCTTGGGTGGGGTCACGCGCAGGTGCTCGCACTCGGTCGTCGCCCACGCTTCCCGCCCGAGCGCCTCGAGTCGGTCGCGAAGCGCTGCGGTGAGCGCAAGCAGGTGGGCCACGTCGTCGGCGGCGTAGCGGCGCGCGGCCGGGCTGAGGGGTCGGGCGCTCCAGTCGGTGAGCTGCTCCCCCTTGTCGAGCCGGATGCCGAGCAGCACCGACACCAACGACGCGAGCGACGGGGTGCCGAGTCCCACGAAGCCGGCTGCGAGCTGCACGTCGAAGAGCCCCGCGGGACGTTCGCCGATGGCGCGGTCGAGGATCGGGAGATCGCTCGCCCCGGCGTGGGTGATCATCGTGGCGGGATTGCGTAGCACCTCGCCGAGGGCGCGGACGTCGCACGGGAAGGGGTCGACGAGCGCGACGCCGGACCGCCATGACAGCTGGACCAGGCAGAGCTTGGGCCAGTAGGAGCGCTCGGCCATGAACTCGGTGTCGAGGCCGTAGGCCGGCTCGTCGAGGAGGATCCGCACCACCTCGGCCAGGCTGCGGTCGTCGTCGACCCACCGGACCGGCAGGTCGGTGCCCGGGGTTGGCGAGCTCACGCGTCGACTCCGGGCCGGTAGCGGGCGAGGTCGCGGGCGAGGCGCTGCGCGTCGGTGGTCGACCGCCAGGCGGCGAGCAGGTCGTCGCCCACCGGGTCACACGCGGTGCGCATCGGCGCGTCGTCGTCGAGGACGGTGTCGACGATCCGTGCCGCTGCCGCTTCGGGGGTCACCGCGAGCGATCGGGTGGCGTCGCGCCCGGCCATCATCCGCTCGGCGACGGCGCGGTACGCGGGCAGCTCGACCGCGGGCAGGTACTCGGACCCAGCGAGGCCGTCGGTCGCGACCGGGCCGGGCATCACCTCGAGCACGCGGATCCCGAACGGGGCCAGCTCGACCGCGAGCGTCTCGACCAGCGCGTGCAGCGCCGCCTTCGACGCCCGGTACGCCGCGTAGAAGGGGGAGGCGAGGAGGACCGCCGCCGACGTCACGGTGCAGATGACCCCCTCGCCCCGACGGCGGAGGACGGGGATGACCTGCTGCAGCACGGCGATCTGGCCGACGTAGTTGGTCTCGACCAGGGCCCGCACGGCGTCGAGCGGCACGGCCTCCACGGGGAGGTAGCCCGTCTGCAGTCCGGCGTTGTTGACCACCACCCGGAGGTCGTCGGGGAGGTCGAGGGGCGTGACGGCCTCGAGGTCGAGTGGGGCGACGGTGACGGGGAGGCCCTCGGCCGCGGCCGCGTCGAGGAGGGGACCGGCGGTGGCCGGGTCCCGCACGGTCGCGACCACCGGGCAGCCCCGGCGGGCGAGCTCGAGCGCCACCGCCCGGCCGATGCCGCGGTTGGCGCCGGTGACGAGGGCGCTCCCGGGGGCCGGCATCCCCGCATCCTGGCACCGGGGGGCACCGATCGGGCTCATGGTCGCGTCGCCGTGCCACCGTCCCGGGGTCCGTGCCACCATCGCGGGACTCGGCAACCGACGGACCGGACGGGAGACGGACGACGATGGAGACGCTGGCGGGGCGGGGCGCGGTGTGCGTCGGTGGTGGCAGCGGTGTCGGGCGGGGGATCGCCCGGGGACTCGCCGAGGTGGGGGCCCGGGTGCTCGTCGCCGACATCGAGGAGGCCAACGCAGCGCGCGTGCGCGACGAGATCGTCGCGGCGGGAGGCACCGGGGTCGCGGCCGGTGTCGACGCCACCGACCCCGACGCCCTGGCCGACCTCGCCCGCACGGCGATCGGGACCCTCGGCGCCGTGCACGTGCTGGTCCACACGGTGGGCGTCATCGCCGGCACTCCGCTCGCCGCGGCGACCGAGGCCGAGTGGGGGTGGTTCCTCGAGCTGCACCTGCTGTCGGCGGTCCGGACGGTCAACGCGTTCCTGCCCGAGCTGCGTCGCCACCCCGGAGACGCCCACATCGTCGTCACCGCCTCGATGGCCGGCCTGCTCGCGCTCCCGCCCGCGCACACGGGCGGGGTCAACACCGGCCTGTACTCGGTGGCCAAGCACGCGCTCGTCGGGTACGGCGAGATGCTGCGGGGCGAGCTCGCCGACGAGGGCATCGGGGTGTCGGTGCTGTGCCCGGGCCGGGTGTCGAGCAACCTGGCGGCGACGTCGGCCCGGAACCGTCCCGCCCGCTTCGGCGGCGCGTTCGCCGGGCCCCCCGACGGGTCCGAGCCGCCCGGGGCGATGCCCAACGAGGCCGTCGGTCCGATCGTGGTCCGGGGCATCCTCGGCGACCGGGCGCACATCCTCACCCATCCCGAGGCCCGCCCGATGGTCGAGCGTCGCCAGCAGGCCCTGCTCGGCGACTTCGCCTACTTCTCCGAGGCCGCCGGGTCCTCCGAGGCCGCCGGGTCCTCCGGGTCCTCCGGGCCCACCGGGCCCACCGGGTCCTCCGGGCCGACGTGAGCGATCCGGCGCCGCCGAGCCCGCCGAGCCCGCCCGCCGGTCCCGGGCGCTTCGGCCGGGCCAGCGCCGTGACCGCGCTCGGCGACGGGCGGTTCGCGGCCGAGGTCGCCGCGGGCTGGGACATCGCGGGCAACGCCGACGGCGGCTACCTGATGGCGATCGCGGCCCGGGCGGTGACCGCCGCGACCGGCACGCCCGATCCGGTCACCGTGACCGCCCACTTCCTCGCGCCGGGCCGCCCGGGTCCGGTCACCGTGACGGTCGACCTCGTGCGCCGGGGTCGGCGGCACGCCACCGCTGGGTTCCGGCTGACCTCGGGCCCCGCAGGCGACCCGGTGGTCCACCTCGTGGGGGTGTGCACGACCACCGACCTCGCCGGCGCGACCGGTCCGGTCCGTGTCGACGCCGACCCGCCCGACCTGCCCCCGGTCGACGACTGCGTCCCGGCCGAGCCGGGCGACCCGTTCCCGCCCCCGTTCATGGCCCAGGTGGACGTCCGCCTCCATCCCGACGACGTCCCGTTCCGGGCGGGCGGGCGGTCGGGGAGCCCGCGGGTCCGGGGGTGGTTCCGCCTGCACGACGACGAGCCGGTCGACGGGCTCGGTCTGGTGCTCGCCGTCGACGCCTTCCCGCCCACGTCGTTCAACGCCGACCTCCCCGTGGCCTGGACGCCGACCGTGGAGCTCACCGCCCACGTCCGGGCCCGGCCCGCGCCGGGGTGGCTCGCGTGCGCCTTCGTCACCCGCAACATCGCCGGTGGCTACCTCGAGACCGACGGCGAGGTCTGGGACGCCCGCGCCGTGCTCGTCGCGCAGTCCCGCCAGCTCCAGCTGCTGCCGCCGAGCGGCTGAGGGCGTCGGCGCCACCGAGGTCGTCGGCGCCACCGGGGTCGCGATCAGCCGGGCGGTCGGCCCGTGGCGTCGACGTCCGCCCAGGTGGCGATGATCTCCGCGGTCGGGATGCGGGTGGCGATCACGGGGATCGTGTGGGCCAGGACCTGCTCGGCGTATTCGCGCGGCACACCCGCCACCGCGTCGGGGGGCACCACGACCTCGTAGCCGAGCCCGACCGCCTCCATCGCCATTCCGGTGATCCCCACGTTGAGCGACACACCGGTCGCGATCACGGTGGTCACCCCGAGGTTGCGCAGCACCGCGTCGAGCGTGGTGCCGGTGAATGGGGTCAGCCCGTGCAGGCGCGCGACGACGACGTCGCCGGGTGCCGGGTCGAGCTCGGGCACCAGCTCGACGTCGGGGGTGCCCACGAGCAACCCGCCGCCCTTCGCGCTCGCCCGCAGCATCGGGGCGTTGGTGCCCGATCCCTGCCGATCGGGGCGGAACTCGGCGGTGCAGTGCACGACGCGCGCGCCGACCGCGCGGGCCGCGGCGAGCAGGTCGTGCACCCGGGTCAGCATCCCGCTCGCGTCGACCTCGGCCCGGAGATCGGGGATCGTCGCGCGGTCGCCCACGACCCCGCGCTGGAGCTCCATGGTGCACACGGCGGTGTGGGTGGGATCGAGGAGCGCTCGCAGGTCGCGGGGCACGGGGTGACGCTACGCCACCCCGGCCCCGGGCCGCATCCACGCGTCCGCGCGTCGGCGCGTCGGCGGGGTGCGCGCGGGAAGGCCGTCGACGGCGGACGGGGGCGCGTCACGGGAGGGGCACCGCGTGTCCCGGGCGGCGGACCGGAGCCCCGGCCGTCCGACCCGAGCGCACGGAGGTCCCCGACGTGGATCGGCCCCACCCCGCCAGTCCCGGACACCCCCAGCGGCTGCAGCGACGCCACTCGCGTCGCGCGCCGCTCGTCGTCGCGCTGGCGGCCCTGCTCGGGCTCGTGGGCGCGCTCGTCGCCCTGCGGTCCGAGGCGGCGGGCCGGCCGGTCGTCGTCGCCGCCCGCGACCTGGTGCCCGGCGCCCGCCTGACCGCCGGCGACGTGCAGGTGGTCGCGGTCGCGGCGCCGGGATCGGTGCTCGCACACCTCGTGGCCGGTGACGCGGCGTGGCGGGGCCGGGTGGTGACCGCGCCGGTGGCCGCGGGCGAGCCGGTGACCCGGACCCGCCTGCGCCCGGCCGCGACCGACGACGGGCGGCGGGTGATGAGCATCCCGGTCGACCGGGCCCGCGCCGTCGACGGACGGTTGCGTCCGGGCGACCGGGTCGACGTCGTCCAGGCGCTCGACGGCACCGCCGCCGTGGTCGCCGCCGGGCTCGAGGTCCTCGCCGTGGCCGACGACGCCGACGGTGCCCTCGGCGCGTCGCGTGGCCGCCTCACCGTGACCCTCGCGGTCGACGTGGCCGAGTCGCAGCGGCTGACCGGCGCCCTGGCCGACGGCGAGTTCGTCCTCACCCGGGTGACCGGGGCCGCGCCGGGCGCGGGGGCTGCGCCGATCGGCGTCGGCCGGACCGGGACGGTCGCCCGATGACCCGCGAGCCCGAGGTCGCGCTGGTCCTGTCGGCCGAGGAGTGGGTCGACGAGTTCCACCGGTACTGCGTGGACCACGGCGGCGCGCGGGTGCGCTCGCTCGTGCTCGACCCGGCCGTGGCGCTCGACGAGGACTTCGACGTGCTGATCGCCGGGGCCCGCTGGCCCGCGCTCACCCGCCCGTTCGTCGACGCCCTCCACCGCCGGGACCAACGGGTCCTGGTGGTCGGCGACGCCGGCGCGGGGCCCGGTCCGGCCCACGGGCTCGGTGTCGACGGCATCGTCGGCCCGGCCACCACGCCCGCCGAGCTGGTCGACGCGGTCCGGGCCCTCGTGCCCGCCCCGGAGCGATCCGGGGGACGTCGGGGGTCGGCCCCGGCACCGGTGGTCCCGACCACCGGGTCGGTGGCGCCGGCGGTGGTGACGGTCGGCGGCCCGCGTGGCGCAGGCTCCACCGAGGTCGCCCTCGCCCTGGCGGGCTGGTTCACCGCCGGCGGGACCCGGGCGGTCCTCGTCGACGCCGACCTCGAGGCCCCCGCGGTCGCGGTGCGCCTCGGCCTGCCGGTGGAGCCGAACCTGTGCACGGCCGTCGATGCGGCCGCCTCCGGGCCCGACACCGTCCCGGGGGCCCTGTTCGATCTCGGCGACGGCTGGCCGGTCGTGCTCGTGGGCGCACCCCGACGCAAGGCCGCGATGGTCCTCACCGCTGCGGAGCTCGGCGCCGTCCTCGGTGCGCTCGCGGCGTGGTACGCGCCGGTGCTGGTCGACGTGTCGTCGGGCCCCGACGGGGTCGGCGCGCCGGCGAGCGCGGCGCTGGCCCGGGCCGGGGCCGTGGTCGCGGTGGGCGCCGCGACCCCGGTCGGCGTGGTGCGTCTGGTGGAGTGGATCGACGCGGTCAGGGCGCTGGCCCCCGGGGCCACCGTGCACGTCGTGGTGAACCGGGCCCCGGCGGGCCGGGCGAGACGGGCCGAGATCGTCGGCGCCCTCCAGCGCGGAGGTGGCGTGGCGGGGTGCACCTTCGTTCCCGCGGATCCCCGCGTGGACGACGCCGCCTGGGCGGCGGGTCTCGTCGGTCGGGGGCCGTTCGCCCGGGCGACCGAGCAGCTCGGCGCGACGCTGCGCGACCGCCTGGTCCCGGGCGGTCCGGGCGGACCGGGTGGACCGGGTGGATCGGGCGGGTCCCGCACTCCGCTCGTCGCGGTCGGGCCGGGTGCACCGGGTGCACCGCGGGAGACCGGAGGGTGGCGTGGCTGACGCCGCCGACGAGATCCGCCGGAGCGTGCTCGCCGATCTCGGCGGGTCCGACGCGGCGGGGATGGCCGATCCCGACCGCCTCCGTGCGGCGGCCACCCGCGCGGTCGAGGAGTACCAGCGGTCGGCCCGCCAGGCCGGTCGACCGCTCCTCCACGACCCCGACGCGGCGCGCGACCGGGTGGTCCGGGCCCTCACCGACCTCGGTGCGGTGTCCGAGCTGCTCGCCCGGGACGACGTCGAGGAGATCTTCGTCGAGGGGGCCCGGGTGTCGTACCTCGACCGGACCGGCCGGCTGCGCGGCCTGGTGACCCCGACCACCGAGGCGGAGAACCGGCGCCTGGTCGAGCAGCTGCTCGCCACCAGCGACCGTCAGCTGCACACGGCGTCGCCCCTGGTCCAGGCCCGGGTGCTCGGGGGTGCGGCCCGCCTGACCGCGGCGATCCCCCCGGTCGCCGACGCGCTGTCGGTGACCCTGCGTCGGTACGTGGTGCGGGCCGTCACGCTGCGGGAGCTCGCCGACCGGGGCTCGCTCGACGCACGGGCGGCGACGTTCCTCGAGGCGGTCATGGCCTTCCGGAGCCGCGTCGCCGTATCGGGGGAGCCCGGAGCGGGCAAGACGACGCTGCTCGCCGCGCTGCTCGCCGCGGTGCCACCGGAGCACTGCGTGCGGGCCTGCGAGGAGATCCGTGAGCTGGCCGTGCCGTTCACCCACGGCGCCTACTACGAGACCCGGCCGCCCGCCCTCGACGGCGGCGGCGAGATCTCGCTCCGGCACCTCGTGAAGTTCGTGCTCGCGATGCGTCCGGACCGGATCGTGGTGGGTGAGGTCCGGGGCGCCGAGGCGTTCGAGCTCACCCGCGCCGTCAACGCCGGGTGCGGCTTCCTCTGCACCGTGCACGCCAACAGCGCGCCCGAAGCGCTCCACGCGCTGGTCAACGCTGCGCTCATGGCCGGGGAGAACGTCACCGAGCGCGTCGTCCAACGCGTCTTCTCGTCGGCCCTCGACCTCGTGGTCCACGTCGAGCGCACCGGTGTCGACGCCGATCGCGGCGGCATCCGACGGGTCGTGACCGAGATCACCGCGGTCGTGCCCGCGCTCACCGACGGGTTCACGTGCGAGCCGGTGTTCGTCCGCGACCACCCCGACGGGCCGCTGCGGTGGACCGGCGTGGTCCCGGAGCGGCTCGAGCAGCGCGCCGACCGGGCCCTCGGGCGACCGGGCGGCCTGCGGGCGCTGGTCGAGGCGGGGGCGGACCGATGACCCTCGTCGCTGCGGTGGCGGTGGCGGCGGCGAGCGCGGCGATCGCCTGGCTGCTGTGGTCCCGCTTCGCCGGGCCGGCGCCCGATGCGTCGGGACCCGGCCGGGTCCCCGATCCGCCGGCGGGCCCGGTCGGCCCGGTCGGCCCGGTCGGCTCGGTCGGCTCGGTCGCCGGCCCGGTCGCGGTGCCGGTCGCGGCGCGGATCGTCGCCCGGGTCGACGCGTGGCTGCGGGAGGCCGGAGTGGACCGTGCGCCGGGGGCCGTGGCGATCGGGATCGGGGTCGGGGCGGTGCTGGTGTTCCTGCTGGTCGCCACGGCCACCCGCAGCCCACTGGTGGCCGTCGCCCCGGCGGGCGCCGCGGTCGCGGTGCCGGTCGCGATCCTCGGGCACCGGCGGCGCCGGCGCCGCCGGGCGGTGCTCGCGGCGTGGCCCGACGCGCTGCGCGAGCTCGTGGCCACGCTGGCCGCCGGCCGCTCGCTCGGCCAGGCGCTCACGCAGCTCGGCGCGACCGGTCCGGAGCCGCTGCGCGCGGTGTTCGACGACTTCCCGGCGTGGGCACGCGTCCTCGGCACCGCGGGTGCGCTCGAAGCGGTGCAGGCCCGGCTCGCCGACCCGACCAGCGACCGCGTGATCGAGGTCCTGCTCGTCGCCCACGAGCACGGGGGCGTGATCGTGCGGGAGATCCTCGAGGACCTCGTGGTCGCGACCACCGCGGACCTCGAGGTGCTCGACGAGATCGACACCGAGGGACTCGAGATGCGGATCAACGGGCGGGCGGTGCTCATCCTCCCGTGGCTCGTCCTCGTGGCCCTCACCCTGCGGCCGGGACCGTTCCGGGACTTCTACACCTCCCCGGGCGGGACGCTCGTCATCGTCGCCGCCGGGATCTGCAGCGCCGCCGGCGCGTGGTGGTTGGGTCGGCTCGGCGCCGAACCGGCCGAGCCCCGGGTGTTCGGCGGCGCTGCTGACGACTGGAGCGGGCGGTGACCCGGGTCCGTCGGCGTCGTCGTGGCCGGATCGGCACGTACACCGGAGGTGCGCCCACCGCCGGATCGGCCTGGCGACCGGCCCATCGCCCGGGAACCGGACGCGCCCGGTCCGACGACCGGCTCGCGGCCCGCCTGCGGGCGGCGGGTCGCTCGCCGGCCGACGCCGAGCGCCTCCGCGTCCGCCAGCTCGCCCAGGCCGGCGCCGGCGTCGCCGCCGGTCTCGTGACCGGCGCCCTGCTGGTGGGCTCCGCGCCGTTCGCCCTGCTCCTCGCCGGCGTCGGCGGGCTCCTCGGGATCACGCGGGCGCCGGCCGCGCTGGCCCGCGAGGCCGAGGCCCGCCGGGCCCGCATGCGGCTCGAGCTGGTCACCATCGACCAGGTGCTCGCCATCCACGTGCGCGCCGGCGCCGGCCCGGTGCAGGCGGTGACCCGGCTCGTGGCGCGCGGGCGCGGCGCCGTGGTCGACGAGCTGCGCGGGGTCCTCGCCGCCGTCCGCTCCGGACGCTCGGAGGCCGAGGCGTTCCGGCTCGCCGCCGCCACGACCGCCGAGCCCCACGCCGCGCGCACGTACCGGCTGTTCGCCCTGGCCGCCGAGCAGGGCGCCGACCTCGGGACCGCGCTGCGCGCCCTCAGCGCCGACCTCCGCATCGTGCGGCGCGACGAGCTCCGGCGGCGGGCGACCCGACGCCGGGCCGCGATGTTGGTCCCGACCATCGCCGTGCTCGCCCCGGTGATGTTGGGCTTCGTGATCGCCCCGCTGCCGTCGCTCGTCCTCGGCCGCTGACCTGTCTCGCACCCGCGAGCACCCACCCCCGCCGGGTCCCGGCGGCCCGAACCCTGGAGGATCCGTGTCCCTCGACTCCGCATCGCCCGACCCCACCGCTTCCGACGTCGCCGGACCCGCGACCACGGGCCCCGACGAGCGGGGGCTCGCCACCGCCGAGCTGCTCGGCAACGCCGCCCTCGGCATCGCCGCCCTCGTCGCGATCTGGGCCGTGCTCCAGTCGATCGGGCTCGACGTCATGGATTGGATCCGCGTGCAGCTCCAGGTGTGAGCGTGCGCAACCGGTCCGTCGGCACGACACCGGCCGAGTCCGGGATGGCGTCGCTCGCGTTCGTCGTCGCGGCGGCGCTGGCCTGCGTCGTGTTCGTCGTCCTCGCCGACGTGGTCACGCTGCAGTACACCCGCCAGTCGGTGGACGCCGCCCTCGACGAGGCGGTGCGGGCGGGCAGTCGGGCCGAGGCACCGGTGGCGGTGTGCGCCGACCGGGCCCGGGCGGTCCTCGCCGGACTGCTCGGGCCGGCGGCGCGCAGCGGGATCGTGGTGACCTGCGGGGCCGCGGGCACGCCGCCCGTGGTCCGGGCTCGGGCGACCGTGACGCGGGCCGCGTGGGTCCCGGGGATGCCGGGATGGTCGTACGCCCGGACCCGGCGCGCGGTGCTGGAGGTGCTGCCGTGACGCCGTGCCCCGCGCGGGCCCGGGGTGCGGCGGGCTCCGCCGCGGTCGAGTGCAGCGCCGGCATCGCCCTGCTGCTCCTGCCGGTCGTGCTCCTCGTCGCCCTCCTCCCGACGTGGGCGGAGCGCCAGGGTCTGGCCCGGGTCGCGGCCCGTGACGCGGCGCGGCGGGTGGCCCTGGTCGGGTGGTGCGACCGCGCCGGGGCCGAGGCCGTGGTCGCCGACCACACCGGCGACCTGCCCGCCGACGCCGCGCGACTCGACCTGGACTGCGTCGCGGGGGCGCCGCTGGCCCGAGGGGGCGCGGTCACCGCCCGGGTCACCGTGACGATGCCCGCCCTCGTGGTCCCCGCCCTCGGCGCGCGACCCGGGTGGCGATGGACGGCGGTGCACCGCCAGCCCGTCGATCCCTACGGGAGCCGGCCGTGAGGCGGGCCCGGGGTGGCGCCGAGCGGGGGACGGTCACCCTGTGGATCCTCGGTCTCGCGTGCTGCATGCTGCCCCTCGGCGGGTTGGGGGTCGATCTCGGCCGGGCCGTCTCGACCCGCCGGGCGCTCGCGGCCACCGCCGACGCCGCCGCCCTCGCCGGGGCCGGGGCGCTCGACGAGGCCCGCTACCGGGCGTCGGGGGAGGTGGCCCTCGACCCGGACGCGGCCGCGGCCCGGGCCCGGGGCTCGGCCGCCGCCCAGGACGACCGGGGCGGGCTGCGGACCGTGGTCGTCGATGCCGACCCGGCCCGGGTGACCGTGACGGTCACCGGCGTGGTCGACCTCACCCTCCTGCGCCTGGTCCGGGGCGGGCGCCCGTTCGTGGTCCGGGTGGAGGCGACGGCCCGGCCCCACCTGCTGCCCTGAGCCGCCCCGAGCCGGCCCGAGTGGGCGTCGGGTCGCCCGGATCCCCGACCCCGACGGCGCCGGGTGCGGATCGGCGGTGGTAGACCCCGGGGCATGGGAGCACCGGGGTTCGCCGACGCACTGTTCGACCTGAGCGGCCGGGTGGCCCTCGTCACCGGGGGAAGCCGGGGCCTCGGGCGGGCCATGACCCTGGCCCTGGCCCGCTGCGGGGCCGACGTCGTCGTCGCCAGCCGTCGGCTCGAGGCGTGCGAGGCGGTGGCCCAGGAGGTGCGCGACGCCACCGGTCGCGAGGCGCTCGCGTACGGCTGCAACGTCGGCCACTGGGACGAGCTCGACGGCCTCGTGGACGCCGCCTACGAGCGGTTCGGCCGGGTCGACGTGCTCGTGAACAACGCCGGCAAGTCGCCGCTGTACCCGAGCCTCCTCGAGCTCGAGGAGGGCCTCTGGGACGCGGTGTTCAACCTCAACCTCAAGGGGCCGTTCCGACTCTCGGTGCTGGTCGGCACACGGATGAAGGCGGCCGGCACGGGCTCGATCGTCAACATCTCGACCAGCGGCGCGCTGCGCCCCGACCCTGCGTTCGTCCCCTACGCCGCGGCGAAGGCCGGGCTCAACAACATCACCGAGGCGCTGGCCAAGGCGCTGGGGCCCGAGGTGCGGGTGAACTGCATCTCGGCCGGGCCGTTCGACACCGACGTCACCAAGGCGTGGGACCCGGCGATGCGCGCCCCGGGCGGGCTCCCCGGGTTCGCGCTCGGTCGGATCGGCGACCCCGACGAGATCGTGGGTGCCGCCCTCTACTTCGCGAGCGACGCGTCGAGCTTCACCACCGGCGCGCTGCTGCGGGTCGACGGCGGCATGCCCTGACCCGTGGCGGCGCGGGGTCGGCTCAGGGCCCGCGTCCCTCGGCCGCCTCGTCTCGCAGGTGGCGCCACGCCGCGAGCCGCTCCAGGTCGAGCGTGCCCGCAGCGATCGCGGCGAGCACGGCGCACTCGGGCTCGTTGGTGTGGGTGCAGTCGTCAAAGCGGCAGTCGTCGACGTGGACCGTGACGTCGTCGAACACGTCGTCGACCACACCGACGTCGGTGTAGATCCCGATCTCACGCAGTCCCGGGGTGTCGACGATCCGACAGCCCGGCCCGTTGGGATCCGCGATCACGTGCAGCGCGCGCGCCGTGGTGGTGTGGCGACCCTTGGCGTCACCCCGTCGCACCGCGCGCGTCGCGGCGATCTCGCGTCCGGCCAGCGCGTTGACGAGGGTGGACTTGCCCGCCCCGGACTCGCCCACGAACGCCACCGTCCGGTCGGCCACCGCGGCCCGCACGGCGTCGAGCCCGCGGTCGGTGGCGACCGAGGTGACGATCGTCGCGATCCCGGGTGCCGCCCGGGCGACGGTGGCCACCGCGGCGCGCGCGGCGGCGGGGTCGACCAGGTCGGCCTTGGTCAGCACGACGAGCGGGACGGCCCCGGCGGCGCGCACCTGCACGACGAAGCGCTGGATCCGCCCCGGCTTGACCGGGCGGTCGAGCCCCCCGACGATCCCGACGCAGTCGACGTTGGCGGCCATGACCTGGCCACCACCGCGCGTCGGGTCGCGGCGTTGGAGCAGCGAGGTGCGGGGGAGCACCGTGACCACCGACTCGGCGTCGACCAGGACCCAGTCGCCGACGGCGAGCGGGGGCAGGGCCGGGCGCAGCGGTCGGGTCGAGGCCCCGTCGGCGCCGGCGACGACCACGGCGACGCCGTCGTGGCGGACCACCCGGGCCGGCGCGGTCCCCGGGGCGGCCGCGGCGGCCGCGGCGGCGGCCCAGGTCTCGGTCCAGCCCAGGGCCCGCAGGCGCTCGGCCTCCGGCGGCGTCGACCCGGACGGGCTCACCCGACGCGCGGGCGACTCACCCGGCCTCCTCGGCCCGGAGCCGATCCCGCAGCACGAACTTCTGGATCTTCCCCGACGGCGTGCGGGGCAGCTCGTCCTCGACCCGAAGCTCCTCGGGGAACTTCTGGCGGGCCAGGCCGGCGGCGGTGAGGTGGGCCCGGACCTCGTCGATCGACGGGACGGTGGCGCCGGGGATGACCCGCACGAACGCGCAGGCGTGCTCGCCGAGCCGGGCGTCGGGGGCGGCGACCACGGCGACCTCGCTGATCCCGGGCATCTTCTGGAGCAGCTCCTCGACCTCGGCGGCCGAGATGTTCTCGCCGCCGCGGATGATGATGTCCTTCTTGCGGTCGGTGATGGTGATCGCGCCGCGCTCGTCGCGCACGGCGATGTCGCCCGACGCGTACCAGCCGTCGCGGTCGACTGCGATCGCCGTGAGTCCGGGGTTGGTGTACCCGACGAACAGGTCGGGTCCCCGGCTCCAGATCTCGCCGGGCGTGCCGTCGGGGACGTCGTGACCGTCCTCGTCGACGAGACGGAGCTCCACCCCGGCGAGCGGCACGCCGTCGGTGTGGTTGCGCTGGTCGCGGGGGTCGTCGAAGCTCGACCCGGTGGTCGAGGGGTGCTCGGTCGAGCCGTAGGAGCGCAGGAGCTTGATGCCGAGCGCCTCGGCCCGGTCGGCGACGGCGGCGGGGACGGCCGATCCGCCCATGCCGACCTGACGGATCGCCCGGTGGTGGGCCTCGGTGCATCTCGGGTGGTCGAGCAGCGAGGTGAGGAAGAAGGTCGAGCCGCTGCCCGCGGTGCAGTCGACCTCGAGGAGCGCGTCGAGGATCATGCCCGGGTCCCACTGGTCGATGAGGAAGATCGGCAGGTTCCGCAGCACGGGACCGAGCAGGCCGCTCTGCATCCCGATGGCGTGCCCGACCGGGGCGCCCACCAGCATCGGGCGGTCGTTGCCCCCGCCCATGCGGGTCATGTGGAGCATCTCACCGTTGAGGGTCCGGTGCGTGTGGATCACGCCCTTGGGGTCGGCGGTGGTGCCGGAGGTGTAGCCGATCACCGCCGGGGCGTCGGGATCGGGGGCGACCGGGGTGAAGTCGGCGCCTTCGAGCACCAGGTCGTCGAAGGCGACGGTGCCGCCGGGGCCCTGGCCGACGAAGGCGGTGAGCTCGAGCGCGGGGGCGTCCGCAACCGCACGCTCGTGGTCGGCGACGAAGTCGCGCGAGCCGAACCGGTCGAACGACAGGAACGCCTTGGCCCCCGACTCGCGCAGGATGTAGCCGACCTCCTTGGGCCCGTAGAAGTGGACGATCGGCACGAGCACCACGCCGAGCATGGCCGCGCCGTAGAAGGTGATCGCGGCCTCGAAGCAGTTGGGCATCTGGAACGCGACGACGTCGCCCTCGCGTACGCCCCGGGCGGCGAGGCCGGCGGCGAGGCCCCGGGCCAGGCGGTTGCAGTCGGCGAGGGTGTACCGGGCGGGCCGGGTGTGCGACCACACCCGGAACTCGAGCCCGGGGTTCTGGTCGAGGCCCCGCACGACGTGGGTGGTCAGGGTGTCGTCGGTCCAGAGGCCCTCGGCGAGGTAGCGGGCCCGCAGGTCCGGGGCGGTCTCCCGCAGGGTCCACTCCGTACGCGCCAACGTCTCCCCCCGGCTCGGTCCGGCGCCCCCCGGCGCCGATGGCGACACTATGGCCTGGAATTGACACGCGTGTCAGGCGGGGGCAACGCTGACGGATCCGTCCCCGACCCGACTGGAGCACGATCGGCTATGGCGCAGCGCATTCGGTACGCCGACGAGGTGGCGGTGGGCGACACGGCCCCCGAGTTCCGCCACGAGCTGACCCGGACCGACCTCGTGATGTACGCCGGGGCGTCGGGCGACTTCAACCCCATGCATCACGACGAGGTGCAGGCCACCGCCGCCGGCCTGCCGTCGGTGTTCGGGCACGGGATGTTCACCATGGGCCTCCTCGGCAACGCGGTGACCGACTACGTCGGCGTGGGCAACCTCGAGCGCTTCGGGGTCCGGTTCACCCAGCAGACCTGGCCGGGCGAGACCCTCGCCACCCAGGTGACGGTCACCCGCACGTTCGAGGAGGACGGCGTCCACAAGGTCGACCTCGAGTGCGCCGTCGTCAACCAGGACGGCGCCCCGAAGGTGCAGGGCAGCGCCGTCGCCGTGCTGCCGACGCGCTGATCCGGGCCGTGCCGCCCCGCTTCGACCTCCCCACCCCCGACGAGGAGACCGAGCCGTTCTGGTCCGGGGTCAACGAGGACGTCCTCCGGATCAAGCGGTGCCGCGACTGCGGCCGGTCGCACTTCTACCCGCGCCCCTTCTGTCCGCACTGCTGGAGCGGCGCTGTGGAGTGGTACGAGGCGTCGGGCCGGGCCACCCTCTACACGTGGTCGGTCGTGCACAACAACGACCTCCCGCCCTTCAACGAGCGGATCCCCTACGTGGCCGCCCTCGTCGACCTGGAGGAGGGGCTGCGCATGATGACCAACGTCGTGGAGTGCGCCTTCGACGAGCTCACGGCCGACATGGCGCTCGAGGTCGTCTACGAGCAGGTCTCTGACGACCCGCTCGTGAAGCTGCCCCGGTTCCGCCCGGTCCGGGACGGCGCCGGGTGAGCGGGGTCCCGCCCGCCGGGGCCGAGCCCGAGTGGAGCTTCGCCTACGAGCGTCCGATCCACGACGTCTTCCCGGCGCTCCACGACGCCCAGGCCGCGTGGCTCAGCCAGATCGACTCGCTGCACGCACCCGACCGCAAGACCCACGAGCTCATCCGCATGGTGTGCACGGTGGTGGCCCGCAACCCGGTCGGGATCCGGCGCCACGCCCGGCTGGCCCGCGAGGTGGGGGCGTCGTGGGACGACGTCCTCGGGTCGATCATGCTGACCTGCGTGGCCTTCGGCGTGGGCCCCGCGGTCGAGGCCATCACGCACGCCCGCGCCGGGTACGACGAAGCCGCCGAGGTGGAGGCCGACGATGAGTGACGCGCCCTTCCGGATCCTGCCCCGGATCACCGAGCGCAACGAGGCGTTCTGGTCCTCGGGCCAGGACGGCCGGCTGCGCTTCCAGCGCTGCGGGTTGTGCCGGTACTGGATCCATCCGCACTCCGTGCTGTGCCCGCAGTGCCTCGGCAAGGACCTCGCCTACGAGGCGGTGTCGGGTCGGGCGGTCGTGCACACGTTCACCGTCAACCACCAGCCCTGGATGCCGGTGCCGGAGCTGCCGTTCGCCCTGGCGATCGTGGAGCTCCCCGAGCAGGAGGGGCTCCGGCTCACCACGGTGATCGTGAACTGCCCGTTGGACGACGTTGCGATCGGCATGCCCGTGCAGGTGACGTTCGAGGCCCACGAGGACGAGAACATCTGGATCCCGATGTTCGAGCCGATCCGGGAGTCGCAGTGACCCGACCCGAGCACCTCACCGTCATCAGCGGGGTCGGCCAGTCCGACATCGGCCGCCGGCTGTTCCGCGACCCGCTCGAGCTCACCCTCGACGCCTGCGTGGCCGCGATCGAGGACGCCGGGCTCACCACCCGCGACATCGACGGCATCTCGACCTACCCGGGCGCGGCCGGGGAGCCGCCCGGCTTCACCGGTGCCGGCGCGGTCGAGGTGCACGACGCCCTCCGGCTCGAGCTGGGCTGGTGGAGCGGCGGCCTCGAGCGCCCCGGGCAGCTCGGCGCGGTGATCGACGCCTGCCTGGCCGTGGCCTTCGGCCTCGCCCGCCACGTCCTGTGCTTCCGCTCGGTCTGGGAGGGCAGCGCCCAGGGGTCGGGGGGCCGGGCCGCGGTCATGCCCGGCGGTTCGAGCGGCCGCAGCGCCCCGCGCGCCTCGGGCTTCATGGAGTGGGTGCTGCCCTACGGTGCCCCGTCGGCCGCGCCCTGGATCGCGATGATGGCGCAGCGTCACTTCCACGAGTTCGGGACCACGCCCGAGCAGCTGGGCCAGATCGCGGTGAACGCGCGTCGCAACGCCGCGTTGAACCCGAAGGCGATCTACACCGATCCGATGAGCCTCGACGACTACCTCGCGTCGCGGGTCATCGCCACCCCGCTGCGGCTGTTCGACTGCGACGTCCCGTGCGACGGCGGCACCGCGATGATCGTGTCGCACGTCGACACCGTGCCCGACCTGCGCAAGCCCCCGATCCGGGTCGAGGCGGTCGGGACCGCGCTGCGGGGCCGGCCGTCGTGGGACCAGTTCGACGACCTCACCACGATGGCGCTGCGCGACGCCGCCGCCCAGATGTGGTCCCGCACCGACCTCGTGCCGACCGACGTGCGGGTGGCCGAGCTCTACGACGGGTTCAGCTTCATCACCATGGCCTGGCTCGAGGCGCTCGGGTTCTGCGGCAAGGGCGAAGCGGGGCCCTTCGTCGAGGGTGGGCACACCATCGCCCGCGACGGCGTGCTCCCGCTCAACACCCACGGCGGGCAGCTGTCGGCCGGGCGGCTCCACGGGTTCGGCTTCCTCCACGAAGCCTGCGTGCAGCTGTGGGGCGAGGCCGGGGAGCGGCAGGTGCCGGGGTCGCCCGAGGTGGGCGTGGCCGGCGCCGGCGGCGGTCCGCTGGCGGGCTCGCTGCTGCTCACCCGTTCGCGCTGACCGCCGCGCCGGGCGACCCGCCGGTCGCTGCGCCGGGCGACCCGCCGGTCGCTGCGCCGGGCGACCCGCCGGTCGCTGCGCCGGGCGACCCGCCGATCGACGCCCCGGGTGGTCGGCCGCGTCAGTCGAGCACGAGGCCGGCGAGCTCCTCGAGGTGCTCGGTCGCGCCGCCGCCGAGGCCCTGGAGGGTCATGAGCCGCTTGTAGTACAGGTGGGCGTCGTGCTCCCACGTGTAGCCGACGCCTCCGTGCACCTGCACCACGTCGGCGCCGACCCGGTAGAGCCCGTCGGCGGCGAACGCGATGGCCATCGTGGCGGCGCGGTGTGCCTCGGCGCGGTCGGCGACGTCGAGGGCCCAGCACGCGTAGTACGACGCGGCGCGGGCGAGCTCGACGTTGCGCAGCATGTCGGCGCAGAGGTGCTGCACGGCCTGGAACGACCCGATCGGCGCTCCGAACTGCCGCCGGTCGCGGGCGTAGTCGACCGCCATGGTCATCGCGGCCTCGGCGGCGCCCACGCCGTCGACCACCCATGCGGTGTGCAGCCGGTCGACGGTCACCGCGACCGCGGTGGTGGCGTCCCCCGCCCCGATGCGGCGGGCCGGGGTGTCGGCGAGGGTGAGGGTGCCGGCCCGTCGGGTGCCGTCGACGAGCGCGGTGGGGGCCACGGCGGGGGCGGCCGGGTCCACGGCGAACACCCCGAGGCCGTCGGCGGCCGCGGCCACCACGAGCACGACGGTGGCTGCAGGGAGGTCGGGGACGTGGACCTTGGTCCCGGTGAGCGACCAGCCCGCGCCGGCGGGGGTCGCGGCGGTGGTGGCCCCCCGCCAGTCGCTGCGGCGGCCGGCCTCGGCGAGGGCGACGGTGCCGATCGCGGTGCCGGCGGCGAGGTCGGGGAGCAGGGGGTCGGCGGGATCGAGGTCGGCGACGAGCCCGGCCGCCCCCACCGCCGAGGCCACGACGGGCCCGGGGTGGGCGACCCGCCCCAGCTCCTCGCAGACGACGGCGGCGTCGACCATCCCGCCACCGGTCCCCCCAGCGGCGGCGGGGACGAGGAGGCCGGGGACGCCGAGGTCGGCCAGGCCCTTCCACACGGGGTCGGTGGTGCCGCGGGGGTCGTCCCACACCGTGCGCGCGAACCCGAGGGGGGCGCGTGCCTCGAGGAATCGCCGGACCGAGGCCCGCAGCGCCTCCTGCTCGTCGTCGAACTCGAAGTTCACGGTTGCGCAACGTAGTCCGTGACGCGGGTAGGTTGCAGCCCGTGAAGCTCAAGTACAGCGAGTCCGAAGAGGCGTTCCGGGCCGACCTCGTCGCCTGGCTCGACGCCAACGCACCGGCCAAGGAGCTGCTGGCGATCCCGCGGCTCTCGAGCGCGCACCTGCCTGACTGGGCCCGGGAGTGGCAGCGCACCCTGTTCGACCACGGGTGGCTCGTGCCCGGCTGGCCGCCGGAGCTCGGTGGGCGCAACGCCAGCGCCACCGAGCAGATGATCTACTTCGAGGAGATGAAGAAGCGCGAGATCCCGCGCAGCTACAACCCGCAGGGGCTCGGCATCATCGCCCCCTCGCTGCTCGACTACGGCACCGAGGAGCAGAAGCAGCGGTGGCTGCTCCCGACCCTCAAGGCCGAGATCTCCTGGTCGCTCGGCATGAGCGAGCCCGGGGCCGGGAGCGACCTCGCGTCGCTCAAGACCAAGGCCATCCTCGACGGGGACCACTTCGTGGTGAACGGTCAAAAGGTCTGGACCTCGGGTGCGCACCACTCCGACTGGAACATGTGCTTCGTGCGCACCGATCCCGACGCGCCGAAGCACAAGGGGATCAGCGTCCTCATCATCGACATGCAGTCCCCCGGTGTGGAGCCGCGACCCTTCCCCGAGCTCACCGACCCCGACTACACCGACTTCAACGAGGTCTTCCTCACCGACGTGATCGTCCCGAAGGAGAACCTGCTCGGGGAGATGAACCAGGGCTGGGCCCTCGCCGGCGGCTCGCTCGCGCACGAGCGGGCGATGCTGTGGATCGACTACGCGTACGACAGCGCGCAGGGGATCGAGCACCTCGTCGCCCTCGGCAACCAGATCGGGCCCAACGGCACGCCGCTGCGCGACGACCCGAAGTTCCGTGCCGACGTCGCGTCGTTGTACGTGGACTCGCAGGGCCTCATGCTGATGGGCTACCGGGGCTTCTCGAAGTTCCTCAAGGGGCGCTCGGCGCCCGAGCACTCGCTCCTCAAGCTCTTCGGCGGCGAGACCGTGCAGCGGATCATGCTCACGGGCACCGAGGCTCAGGGGGTCGCGTCGCTCGACGACGCCGCCGGCGGTCCGAAGGTCCACCGGACCGGGTCGTGGGCCACGTCGTACCTGCGGTCCTTCGGGGGCACGATCCCGGGGGGCACCAGCGAGATCCAGCGCAACATCATCGCCGAGCGGGTGCTCGGCCTCCCGCGCGGCTGACGCAACGGTGCGCGTGCGCGGCTGACGCAACGGTGCGCGTGCGCGGCTGACGCAACGGTGCGCGTGCGCGACTGACGCAACGGTGCGCGTGCGCGGCTGACGCCGGGCGCCGGCCTCAGGCCGGGGTGACGAACGGCGCCACGGCGCCGCCGCCCGCAGCCTTGGCCGAGTACATCGCGCGGTCGGCGAAGGCGAGGAGCCGGTCGGCGTCGACATCGGCGTTGCCGACCGCCACGCCCACGCTCGCCGCCACCTCGACCCGGCGCTCGTCGAACTCGAACGGCGGCGCGAGGGCGCCGAGGACCCGCTCCGCGATGGCGAGGGCCGCCTCCATCGACGGCACCGCGTCCGACATCACCACGAACTCGTCGCCTCCGAGGCGGGCGAGGGTGTCCTCGGGTCGGAGCAGGCTCCGGAGCCGGGTCGCGACCAGCTGCAGGACCCGGTCACCGGCCGGGTGCCCGAAGCGGTCGTTGACCAGCTTGAAGGCGTCGAGGTCGAGGTAGATCACCGCGACGAGCTCGCCCGAGCGCCGGGTGCGGGCGAGCGCGTGCTGTATCCGGTCGCGCAGCAGGGTGCGGTTGGCCAGCCCGGTGAGCGGGTCGTGGAAGGCCAGGTGGCTGATCATGCGCTCCACGTGGCGGCGGCCGGTGACGTCGCGCTCGATCCATCCGATCGCCACCACCGTGCCGTCGGGGTCGGTGATGGCCGACACACTGACGGAGACGTCCACCACCCGCCCGTCGCGGTCGATCCGACGGAGGTCGAAGGGGTCGCAGCGGGCCCCGCGCCCGAGGAGGGACAGCACCTCGGCGAGCGCGGTGGCGTCCTCGGCGGCGGTGACCTCGGTGAGGGGGCGACCGAGCATCTCGCCGGCGGTGTGCCCGTAGAGCCGGGTGGCCCCGGCGTTCCACGCCGTCACGACGGCGTCGGGGGTGGTGAGGATGATGGCGTCCTCGGCCGCGTCGACGAGCGCCCGCAGCAGGCGGTCCGGCCCGGGTCGGTCGGGACGGGGGGGATCGCGACGGGGGGGATCGGTCGGCGTGGTCACCGGGATCCAGTCTCCCCGGTGACCGGAGGCCGGTGGGGGACGGGTCGGGGATCGGGCGGGGCCAGTCCTGGTCAGTCCTGGTTGGCGGCGAAGGTGGGGCTGGTCCGGGCGGCCGCCCACTCGGCCCGTCGGGCCTCGCTGGTGGCGGCCATCGCCTCCCAACGGGACTCGGGCACGTCGGCGATCTGCATGTCGAAGCGGTCGCAGTCCTTGCGGATCTCGAGGATCTCGACCCCCTCGGGCCCCGGGGTGTACCCGTAGGGCGCGTCGGCGGGGATGAAGAAGCTGTCGCCGGGGCGCAGCACCTGGTTGCCCATGTGGGCCTCACCCGAGATCACGTAGTACATGCAGTCGACGTCGTGTGAGTGCCGGGGCAGCGGGAACTCGGACTTGAACCAGCAGTGGACCAGGCTGAAGCCGCCCGACTCCGGGGTGCTGCGGTTCAGCACCTTGACCACGGCGCCGTCGCCGGACCCGGTGCTCACGAGCGTGCCGAGGCCGGCCCGGGCTGCGTCCGACATCGTGGGGGCGTCCATGAAGTCGGTCGTGTGCAGGTCGACCGACTCGGTGGCCCGGAAGATCTTGACGCCCTTGCGGGCCTTGGCGGGGTTCGCCGCGTCCATGGGGTCCTCCGGGGGTTCGGTCGGCGGTCGGGCGGGGTCGGATCGGGGGTCAGGCGATGGCGATCGGGTTGACCGGGCTCCCGGTCCCACCGGTCACGAGCAGGGGGGCGACCACGAGCAGGCACTCGGTGACGCCGTCGCGGGTGAGCGGCGTGAGCACGAGGTGCTCGAGGAGCGTGACGCCGCGGTGCACCAGCAGCGCGATGTGCAGCGACAGGAACTCGCCGTCGAAGGGGATCACCTCGACCGCGGAGTTGTCGCAGCCCACTGCGGCGAGGTCGCAGTCGGCGATGTAGTCGACCGTGCTCGCACCGAGGCCAGGCTGGAGGAACGGGGGCGGCTCGAACCGGGCCGTGTGGTCGGCGAACTGGTCGAGCCAGCCGGTGCGCACGAGCAGGATGTCGCCGGGGCCGAGGTCGACCCCGGCCGCGGCCCGGGTGGCCTCGAGGTCGTCGGCGGTGACGTTGTACCCGGGCTCGAGCCAGTCGACCCCGTGGTGGCCGGCGACGTCGAGCACTACCGCCCGCCCCGCGAACCCGCCGGCCTTCTCGATGCCGCACGCCGGGGCGCCGTTGTGGGACGCGAACTCGTGGGCGGAGCGACCGTTGTAGAGCTGCTCGTCGGCGTACACGTGGCACAACGCGTCCATGTGGGTGCCGTTGTGCGCGGCGATGACGAGCACGTCCTCGTTGGACCCGACGCCGGGCCGGCAGCCGTAGACCGCGTTCATGCCGTCGTCGGTCTGGCTGGTGAGGGTGAGCCGCTGGGGCGCCCCGCGGTACGGGAGTACGGGCGTGCCGTGCCGGGCCACCGGGAGGCCGAGGTTGTAGACCTTCCCCGTCCGGCACGTCTGCGTGGCGGTGCGCACGCGGTCGGGGGTGATGAGGTTGAGCGTCCCGCGCTCGTCGTCGTCACCCCAGCGGCCCCAGTTGCCGGGGCGGGCGTCGGTGCTGGTCATCGGGGGTCCTCCCTGGCGTGCGAGACGGAAGCGGACCTACGCCGGCGCACCCGAGCGGAGCACGGTGCCGGGCTTGCGGGCGAGGGCGTCGGGGTCGGGCGTGCCGTCGACCCGGATCGGCGTGCCGTTGACCACGACGTGGCGCATGCCCGAGGGCGCGTCGGCGACCAGGCGGGCCCCGTCGGCCGGGAAGTCCTGGACCCGCCGCACCGGCCCCGGGGCGACCGTGGCCGGGTCGAACACGGCGAGGTCGGCGTGGGCGCCCTCGGCGACCACGCCCCGGCCCGCGAACCCGTAGATGCCGGCCGGCTCGCCGGTGAGCTTGTGCACCGCCCGCTCCAGGGTGAGCACCTCGCGCTCGCGCACCCAGTTGCCCAGCAGGTCGGTGGGCAGGCAGGCGTCGCAGAGCTGCCCGACGTGGGCCCCGGCGTCGGACAGGCCGAGCACGAGGCCGTCCTGGCGGAGCAGGTCGGCGATCACGGTCTCGTCGTCGTTGGCGATGGTGTCGCGGAACCGGGGCTCGAGGTCGTCGGCGAGGGCGACGTCGAGCATCGCGTCGAGGGGCGCGAGCCCCCGCTCGGCCGCGATCTCGGCGACGCTGCGGCCGTTGACGCGCGGGTCGCTCGAGTCGTCGACGGTCATGGTGGCCCAGTTCGGCATGAACGTGCCCGCGGCCAGCTCCTCGGTGGCCCGGCGCCGCCAGTCGGGGTCGCGGTACGCCGCGAGACGCTCCTCCATCGGGCGGTCCATCAGCGCAGCCCACATCGGGCGGGTGTTGAACGTGAACGGGTCGCGCAGGTTCATCTGGAAGGTGAGCGGACGGCAGGTCACCTGCGGGTAGACCGCAGCACCCTCGGCCTGCTGGACGGCGGTGAACGCCGCC
>VGBI01000019.1 GCA_016870595.1 Actinomycetota bacterium | reverse complement strand
CCGCTCGTGCTGCTGGGCGTTGAGCACCGAGTGGGGGATGCCCCGCTTCGCGAGCAGGCGCGACAGCTTCTCGGACTTCTCGACCGAGATCGTGCCCACCAGGACGGGCTGGCCGGCTTCGTAGCGCTCGGCGATGTCGTCGGCCGCGGCCTCGAACTTGGCGTCCTCGGTCTTGTAGATGAGGTCGGCGTTGTCGAGCCGGACCATCTCGCGGTTGGTGGGGATGCTCACCACCTCGAGGCCGTAGGTGTGCGCGAACTCACCCGCCTCGGTGGACGCGGTGCCGGTCATCCCGGCGAGCTTGTCGTACATGCGGAAGTAGTTCTGGAGGGTGACCGTGGCGAGGGTCTGGTTCTCCTCCTTGATCTTCACCCGCTCCTTGGCCTCGACCGCCTGGTGGAGCCCCTCGCTCCAGCGCCGACCCTCGAGGATCCGCCCGGTGAACTCGTCGACGATCTTGACCTCGCCGCCCTGCACGACGTAGTCGACGTCGCGCTTGTACAGCGCCTTGGCCCGGAGCGCCTGCTGGAGCTGGTGCACGTAGTTCTGATTGACGTGCTCGTAGAGGTTGTCGACGCCGAGGGCCTGCTCGACCCGGGCGACCCCCTCCTCGGTGGGGACGATGGTGCGCTTCGCCTCGTCGACCTCGTAGTCGCGCTCGGGGACGAGTCCCTGGACGACCGCGGCGAACTGCACGTAGAGCGTGGCGGCGTCGTCGGCCCGCCCGGAGATGATCAGCGGGGTGCGGGCCTCGTCGACGAGGATCGAGTCGACCTCGTCGACGACGGCGAAGAAGTGCTGGCGCTGCACCTGGTGCTCGCGCGACGACGCCATGTTGTCGCGGAGGTAGTCGAACCCGAACTCGTTGTTGGTGCCGTAGGTGATGTCGGCGGCGTAGGCCGCCCGCTTGGCCGCCCAGTCGTCGATCTCGGGCAGGACCTTCCCCACCTCGAGGCCGAGGAACCGGTGCAGGCGCCCCATCCAGTCGGCGTCGCGCTTGGCCAGGTAGTCGTTGACGGTGACGAGGTGGACCCCGTACCCGGCCAGGGCGTTGAGGTAGGACGGCAGCGTCGCGACGAGGGTCTTGCCCTCACCCGTCTTCATCTCGGCGACCCACCCGAAGTGCAGCGCCGCCCCGCCCATGAGCTGCACGTCGAAGTGCCGCTGCCCGAGGGTGCGGACGCCGGCCTCACGGACCAGCGCGAAGGCCTCGGGCAGGAGGTCGTCGAGGGCGTCGACCCGGGCGGCCCGGTCGGCGACGGAATCGGGCCCGGCGGCGTCGATGCGGCGCCGGAACTCGTCGGTGAGGGCCCGCAGCTCGGCGTCGCTGCGGCGCTGCATCTCGGGCTCGAGGGCGCCGATCTCCGGCACGAGGGCCTGGAGCGCCTTGAGCTTGCGCCCCTCCCCCGCGTGCAGCACCTTGGCGAACAGACCCATGTCGCCGGAGTGTACCGGCGACCCCTCGGGCGGCGACCCCGGCGCCACGCGACGCGGCGGTACGCTCCGGCCGATGGCGGCGAGCGAGGCGGAGACCCGACGTCCCGACGCCGGCACCGTCATGCTCGCCGGCACCGCGGTCGTGGTGACCGGGCTCCTCGTGGCCCTGGCCCCGCGTGCCGTGGGGGCCGACCCGACGGTCGAGGTGGTCACCCAGGTGCTCCTCGCCCTCGCCGTCGGCACGGGCGTGCTCGTCGTCGCGCGCCGGGGCCGACCCGAGGCGACCGGCGGCCTGGTCGCCCTGCTGACCGGGCTGTTCCTGTGCGGCGGCGCAGCGATCATCCTGAACGGCAGTCGGTTCGGGCCCCTCGGCTACCTCGCCGACCAGGGCTTCCGCACCGCGTACCTCACGAAGTTCGGCCACACCTGGTCGCTCGTCGACCACACCTACCGCGACCTGCCGTCGTTCTACCCGCCGCTCTACTTCTGGCTGCTCGGACGGGCCGGTCCGGTCGTGGGGGCCGCGCCGTGGGAGATGCTCAAGATCGGGATGCTGACGGTGGCCTTCCTCGTCCCCACGGCTGGGTGGTTGCTGTGGCGGCCGGTGGTCGGACCCCGCCGGGCTGCGGTCGTCGTCGTCGTGACGTCCCTGGTCTTCCAGGAGTGGTACGTCCCCCAGCTCTGGCTCGCGATCGTGGTGTTCGTCCCGTGGTGGCTGCACTTCGTGCTCGGGGTCGGGCGGGATCCCGACCGGCGCGCCGGGCCGGGCGCGCTCGCACTCGGCGTGCTGCTCGGGGCCGTCGTCGCGTGCACCTACTGGTACGTCCTGTTCGTCGCCGCGCTCCACCTCGTCGCGCTGCTGGGCACGCGCCGGATCTCCCGGCGCCACGGTCGCACCCCGGAGCCGGCCGACCTGCGGGCCGCGTTGATCGTCCTCGCCGGGGTCGGCGTCGTCACCGCGCCCTACTGGCTGCCTCTCGCCGTGAGCATCCTCAGCACCCCGGGCTCCCGGGCGATGCAGAACCGCTACTTCACGGCGGGCGAGGTCCCGTTCCCGACCCCGTTCCTCGCCTTCGACCTCGAGGGGTTCGTGCTGCTCGCCGGCCTGGTCGGCCTCGCCGCGACTGCGCACCGACGGCGCGTGTCGTTGCACCTCCTCGGGCTCGTGGTGGCGGCCTACGCCCTCTACCTGCTCGGCTACGTGGGCTTCCTCGCCGACTTCCCGCTCGACACCCTGCGCACCCAGGGCCTGCTCGAGTACCTCCTGGCGGCCGGGGCCGCGCTCGCCGCGGTCGATCTCGCCCGCCTGGCGACGGCGACCGGGGCGACACGCCGGATCGACCGCACGGCGATGGTGATGCTCGTCGGGCTCGGGGCCGTGGTGCTCACCGTCGCGTTCGGGCAGGAGGCCGTCCGGTCCATGCCCTACGTGGAGCAGCAGCGGGCGACCACGGACCCGGGCTGGATCGACGGGTTCGACCGGGCCCTCGCAGGCAGCCGGGCCGACCCCGTCGTCCTCACCGACGCCGTGGAGATCCCGGCGTTCCTCCCCGCGTACCTCTTCAACGCGACCAACGCCCACTACAGCCATCCGGCGGCCCGGTTCGAGGCCCGCGCCGATCTGCTCACCCGGCTCGGCCGCGAGCGCGACCCCGAGGCGTTCGCGCTCGCGCTCCTGCACAACCGCTACGACCAGGTCGACGCGGTCGCGCTGCGCGCCGGGGCCGGGGGCCTGCGCTACTCCTGGCTCGACGACGCCTTCCCCAACGGGGTGCGCGAGCGCTCGGTGACGTTCCCGGCGGCGGCGTTCGACCAGCCGGTGTTCTCGGCCCGGACGGTCCCGGGCTCGGGGCTCACGGTGTATCGGGTCGACCGGGCCCAGGACCCGCTGCGGTCGCTGCGGGACTGCCCCCGGGCGCCGCAGCGCCAGGGGTGTGCGGTGCTCGGTCGGCTGCTGACGCGGTACGGGCCGCACCTCGACGACGCCACCGCCACGCTGGCCCGGCGCTGGCAACGCGCTCGCTGACCGTCACCCCGCCGACCGCCACCCCGCCGACCAGGGTCGCCGCCAGCCAGACCAGGGCCAACCGGGCGCCGATGCCCACCGGGAGCAGCAGGCGCTCGTACTCCCAGCCCGTCGTGTGGGTGACGAGCACGAGGTTCGCCACCGTGACCAGGAGGACGCCACCCGCACCGGCGAGCGCCCGGCGGCGACCCGGCGACCTCACCGCGGCGGCCACCCCGGCGCCGAGCACCACCAGGGCGACGATGACATCGACCAGCCGGGCAGCGGACGAGCGCGGCCAGAACACCGCGACGACGGGACCGGGGAGCACCGCCCGGGCCTGACCGTACTCGTCCGTGCCCAGCAGGGCCCGGGCCGTCGTGTCCTGACTGAGGGGTTGGCCCACCGCGTACCCAGGGTGCGAGACGAGGTAGCGCAGGTAGACCCCCGTGAACTCGTCGCGCAGCCAGGGGCCGAACCGGGGGTCGTCCTGCAGCTCGACGGCCGGGTCGCGGAAGCGGCTCGCCGCGATCGCGAGGAGCGCCGCGCCGGTGTCGGGCATGCCGCGGGACACGAACCACTCGGTGCGCTCGTCGCTGGTGAGGACTCGCTGCACGAGGATCTGGGCCGAGTTGTACTCCTGGACCTGGCTGGTCGACGACGCGAGGAGCCCTCCGACGACGGCGACCACTGCGAGCGTGCCGGCCACCGGCCAGGCCCAGCGGCGGTGCGACCGCACCGAGCCGAGGGCCGCGACCAGCACGGCGACGACCACGAGGAGCAGCGACTGGCTCGGTCGGCTGAGGCCCCACAGCACGCCGACCCCGACGACCCCGGCCGCGGCCGTGCGCCCGGGCCGGCAGGCGAAGTGCAGGACCATCGCCACGAGCAGCACCGTGAGCGAGATCGCGAACGACTCGCTGAGCAGCGCCCGGTCGAAGGTCGTCACCGGCGGCGTCAGCCCGAGCGCGCACCCGAGGAGCAGGAAGCCGAGTCGCACCCCGACGACGGTGATGAGACGAGCCGCCACCAGGAGCCCGAGGGCCCAGGCGACGGCGCCGACCACGGCCTGGACCCCGACGACCGCGGCCGGGTCGCCGAGCAACGAGTACGGGGCGGTCACCATGGGGAAGCGCACGGCACCCCAGAGGCGGAAGTCGAAGTAGCTCGCCGAGTCGGGCCACACCGACACCGGGAGCCCGACGGTGGCGAGGACCCGGAGTCCGGCGAAGACCACCAGGATCCCTCCGGTGGCCCACGGGGCGCTGCGGGCGAGCCGTCCTCCCACCGCGCCGGTCGCCACCGGCGGAGACTACAAGCGGCGGTCAGCCCCGCCCGGGCGTCCGGGCCCCGGTGCAGGCCACGACCGACGCCACCCCCGCCGCCCGCAGGACCGCGGCACAGACCCGCAACGTCGCGCCGGTGGTGGCGACGTCGTCGACCAGGAGCAGCCGGCCCGGGACCACGCGCCGGGCGGACCCGGGCCGCAGCCCGACGTCGGGGCCCGCCCGCCGCGCGTCGAGCCCCCGGCCGGTCTGGGGCTGCGGGTCGCGTCGGACGAGCAACGCGACGGCCGGGACCCCGAGGGCGCCCGCGACCCCGGTCGCGAGACGGCGGGCGTGGTCGACCCCGCGGGCGCGTCGGCGGGCCGGGGCCGCGGGGACCCAGGTGACCGCGTCGGGCGGCGGGAGGTCGGCCGCCCACCAGGCCCCGGCCATGGCCCGGGCCAGCCACGGGAGCGCGGCATGACGGTCGCGGTACTTGGCCCGGGTGATCACCTCGCGCACCACGCCCCGGTAGGCGAAGGGGGCGACCCAGGCGTCGATGCCGGGCGGGGGCGGAGCCGCGGGCGCCCGGGGGACGGCGGCCAGGCAGGCGGCGCAGGCCGGCTCGGCCGGGACCCCGCACCCGGGGCAGCGGGCCGGGAAGACCAGTGCGGCGGCGAGCTCGCGCCGGCCGGGCCGGGCGGGCGGCGCCACCCGGCCCGGGGCGGGCGGGCCGGGTGCGGCGGGGACGGGCGGCGGGACGGGGGCGGCGGGCACCCGGGCACCGTACCGACGGCCTGTGACCACCACCGGCGGTCCGCGACCGTGTCACACCCGCTCGGTACGGTCGCAGTCGATGGCCGATCCCCTGCTCGACGACCTCGACGACGAGCAACGCGACGCGGTCACGTGCCCGACCACACCGCTCGCGATCCACGCCCCGGCCGGATCGGGCAAGACCCGGGTGCTGACACGCCGCATCGCCTGGCGCGCCCGCGAGGGCCTGCACGACGCCGACCGCGTGCTTGCGGTGACCTTCACCCGCAAGGCGGCGGGCGAGCTGACCGGGCGTCTGCGCCGGATCGGCGTCGACGGCGCCGTCACCGCCGGAACCATCCACGCGATCGCGCTGGCGCAGCTCCGCCGACGCGCCCTCGACCAGGGCCGCACGCCCCCCGAGCTGGTCGAGCGCAAGGTCCGGCTCCTCCTCCCGTTGGTGGGCGGGCGTGGTCCCGAGGCCCGCCTGGCGGCCCAGGAGATCGCGGGCGAGATCGAGTGGGCCAAGACCCGGCTGATCCGCCCCGAGGCCTACGCGGCCGAGGCCGCCGCGGTCGACCGCCGCCCCGGTCGACCGCTCGCCGCGATCGGCGAGCTCTACGCCCGGTACGAGGAGGCGAAGCGGCGGCGGCGCCTGGCCGACTTCGAGGACCTGGTCTGGTGGTGCGGCGACGCCCTCGACCGTGACCGCGAGTTCGCCGCCGCGCAGCAGTGGCGGTTCCGCCACCTCTTCGTCGACGAGTTCCAGGACACCAGTCCGGCGCAGCTCCGGCTGCTCCGCTCGTGGCTCGGCGACCGGACCGACCTCTGCGTCGTGGGTGACCCCGACCAGGCCATCTTCGCCTTCGCGGGCGCGCAGGCGAGCTACCTCGCCCGCTTCGAGCGCACGTTCCCCGGGGGTCGGGTGGTCCACCTGCGCACCAACTACCGCTGCACCCCCGAGATCGTGGCCGCCGCCGAGGCGCTGCTGGCCGACGGCGGCGGGCGGCGACCCACGGTGCGGGCCGTCGCCGAGCCGGGCGAGCGGCCCACGTTCACCGAGTACGAGGACGAGGACGCCGAGGCCCGGGGCGTCGCCGACCGGTTGCGCGCCGCCCACGCCACCGGCGTCCCCTGGCGCGAGATGGCGGTGCTCTCCCGCACCAACGCGCAGTCGGGAGTGCTCGAGCCCGCCCTCACGCGCGCCGGCGTCCCGTTCCGCCTGCGGGGCTCGGCCCGGTTCCTCGACCGCCCGGAGGTGCAGGTCGCGCTCGACGCCCTCCGGCGCGCTCACGAGCGCTCCCCCGACGCCCCGTTCGGCGCGCTCCTCGACACCCTGGTCGGCGAGACGGTCGAGGAGGAGCGGCGCGAGCACCTCGACGTCCTCGTCCGCCTCGGGCACGAGTACCTCGGCGAGGAGGGGCCGCACGCGACCGTCGGCGGGTTCGTCGCGCATCTCGCTGCGGCGATGCGCGACGACTCCCCCGCGACGACCGACGCGGTCGAGCTGTGCACCTTCCACCGGGCCAAGGGGCTCGAGTTCCACACCGTGTGCGTCACCGGCCTCGAGCGCGGCCTCGTGCCGATCTCGCACGCCGAGCAGCCCGCCGAGCGGGCCGAGGAGCGCCGCCTGCTCTACGTGGCCCTGACCCGGGCCGGTCGCCGGCTCCACCTGAGCCGGGCCCGGTCCCGCACCGTCGGCGCCCGGGTCACCCGGCGGGCGCCCAGCCCGTGGCTCGAGGTCGTGTGCACGGCGGGCATGCCGCGGGCCGAGGCGCCGGTGCCGGCCGGAGCGATCCGGGCGAGCCGCACCCGCCTCGCCGCGGGAGGCCCGCCCGGCGACGGCGCGCCCGCCGATCCGGCCCTGTTCGACGCGCTCAAGGAGTGGCGCCGGCGGGTCGCGCTCGCCGGCGCCGTCCCCGCCTACGTGGTGTGTGCCGACGCGACGCTGCGCGAGATCGCCGTAGTGCGCCCCCGGTCGCGCGACGCCCTGCTCGCCGTCCACGGGATCGGACCGGTGAAGGTCGAGCGCTTCGGCGACGACATCCTGGCGATCGTCGCGGCGACGCCAGCGCCTGCCCCCGCCGCCGGCCGCCCCGCCTGACTCACCGGCAGGCCGACCAGAGGCCGCGCCCCGCAGCCCGGGCGTCGAGCTCGGCCAGGAGCAGGTCCCGGCCGTGGGCGTCGTTGGGCGGGATCACGAGGAACCGGGCGTAGCCCGCGCGCAGCAGGACGTCGTTGAAGCGACGGCCGTCGAGCCACACGTAGGCGAGGCGCCGGCCGTAGGTGTCGCGGCGCTCGGTGTCGGACTCCAGGCGCACGGTCCGCCCCAGCAGCCGGGACCGCGTGAACGCCGACGCCTCGGGTCCGAAGCACCCGACCGGACGGGTCGGGTGCTTGGTCTCGGGGGTGTCGACCCCGAGCAGGCGGACGGTGTCGCGGGTCCCGTCGGGGAGCGCCACCACGACGGTGTCACCGTCGATCACCTCGACGACGCGGGCATCGGGAGTGGCCGTGCGCGCCGCCGTCCCGAGCCACCACCCCAGGGCGGACGTCCCCGCCACCGAGGCGGCGGCCAGGGTGACCACGACCACGGCCCGGGAGCGGACCATGGCGGGATCGTAGCGAGCGTCGCGTCGGCCGTTGCGTCGGCAGCGAAGGGTCAGCCGGCGGGGAGGATGATCGACTGGTACTCGGTGTACGGCGCGATGCCCTCGGGACCGAGCTCGCGCCCGATCCCCGACGCCTTGAACCCGCCGAACGGGGCATTGAAGTCGAGGATCATCGCGCTGTTGATCGCCACCACCCCGGTCCGCACCCGAGCGGCCACGGCGGCTCCGTGCTCGGCGTCGGAGGTCCACACCGATCCGCACAGGCCGTAGTCGGAGTCGTTCGCGATCGCCACCGCCTCGGCCTCGTCGTCGTAGGCGATGACCGAGAGCACCGGACCGAAGATCTCCTCACGGGCGATCGGCATGTCGTTGGTGACGTCGACGAACACCGTCGGCTCCACGTACCACCCGGTCTCGAGGTGCTCCGGGATGCCGCCGCCCACGACGGCGCGGGCCCCGGCGCTGCGACCGGCGTCGAGGAAGCCCTGCACGCGCTCCTGCTGACGCCGCGCCACGAGCGGACCGATGACGGTGTCGTCCTCGAGCGGGTCCCCGGTCTTGAGCGCCCCGACCGCAGCGGCGAGCGCGTCGACGAGCTCGTCGTGGCGGCGGCGGCTCACCAGGATGCGGCTCTGGGCCCCGCAGACCTGGCCGTTGTTCATGAGCCCCGACATGACGAGGTTCCCGAGCGCGGCGTCGTCGATCTGCCAGTCGTCGAGCACGATGGCCGCGCTCTTGCCGCCGAGCTCGAGCGTGCACCGCTTGAGATGCTCGCCGCAGATCGCACCGATGTGCCGGCCGACGGCGGTGGATCCGGTGAAGCTCACCTTGTCGATGCCCGGGTGGCGCACCAGGTGCTCACCGGTCTCACGACCGGCGGCGACGATGTTGACCACCCCGGGGGGCAGGTCGGCCTCGTGGACCGCATCGGCGAGGAGGTACCCGTCGAGCGGCGTCTCCGGGGCGGGCTTCAGCACGATGGGGCAACCCGCGGCGAGCGCCGGACCCATCTTCAGCGCCGCGATGAATAGCGGGACGTTCCACGGGATGATCCCGGCGGCCACCCCGACCGGCGCGCGCCGCACCCGCACCGGCGTCCCGAGGGCACCCGTCCGGTCGTCGACCCACTGGTAGCCGGGCGCGATCCCGGCGTAGGTGTCGAGCACCATCGTCGCCGAGAACACCTGGCCCATGATCGACCACTGCTTGGGCGAGCCGTTCTCCTGGGAGATCGTGTCGGCGATGTCCTGGGCCCGGGCCTGGATCGCAGCCGACAGGCGGGCGATCCCGGCGGCCCGCTCGGCCGGGTCGAGGTGGGGCCAGGGCCCGTGGTCGAACGCGTGGCGGGCGGCGGCCACGGCCCGGTCCACGTCGGCCGGGGTCGCGTCGGGGACGCGCCCGATGACCTCCTCGGAGTGGGCCGAGACGACGTCGATCGTGTCGGACCCGGCGGGGTCCACCCACTCGCCCCCGATGTAGATCTGCTCACGGACCTGCATGGTCACCTCCCGGTCGACCCGGAAGGCTAACCCACCGCAGCCGGGGCCCGGACCGGGCGGGGCCCGGGGTCAGACCAGCGGGCGGTCGGTGGGGCGGATCGGGCTCGGGAGCAGGGACTCGCCCATCAGGAACTCGTCGACGCCCCGGGCGCACGAGCGTCCTTCGGCGATGGCCCACACGATCAGGCTCTGGCCCCGACCCATGTCACCGCACACGAACACGCCGGGCTCGCTCGTGGCGAAGGCGTCGTCGCGGGCGACGTTGCCCCGCTCGTCGAGGGTCACCCCGAGCTGCTCGAGCAGACCGGCCCGTTCGGGGCCGACGAAGCCCATGGCCAGGAACACGGCGTCGCACGGCAGCTCGAACTCGCTGCCGGCCACCTTCTCGAGCTTCCCCTCGACCAGCTCGACCTCGTGGGCGACCAGGGCGCGCACGTTGCCGGCGTCGTCGCCGACGAAGCGCTCGGTGTTGACCTGGTAGACGCGCTCACCACCCTCCTCGTGGGCCGAGGTGACCTTGAAGGTGTTGGCGAAGGTCGGCCACGGGTTCACGGGGGCCCGGGAGTCCGGGGGCCGGGCCATGATCTCGAACTGGTGCACCGACACCGCGCCCTGGCGGTGGGCGGTGCCGAGGCAGTCGGCCCCGGTGTCGCCGCCGCCGATGATGACCACGCGCTTGCCCTCGGCCGTGATGGGGGCGACGTCGAGGTCGCCCTCCTGCACGCGGTTCGCGCCAGGCAGGTACTCCATCGCCTGGTGGATGCCCGCGAGCTCCCGCCCCGGGATGGGCAGGTCGCGCCAGGCCGTCGCGCCGCCCGCGAGGACGACGGCGTCGAACTCGGCCCGCAGGTCGGCGACCGGGACGTCGCGGCCGACCTCGACACCGACCCGGAACTCGGTGCCCTCGGCCCGCATCTGGTCGAGGCGACGGTCGAGGTGGCGCTTCTCCATCTTGAACTCGGGGATGCCGTAGCGCAGCAGGCCACCGGGCCGGTCGGCCCGCTCGAACACCACGACCGCGTGCCCGGCCCGGGTCAGCTGTTGGGCTGCGGCCAGTCCGGCCGGACCGGACCCGATCACCGCGACCTTCTTGCCGGTGGCGACGTGGGGGACCTGGGGCTCGATCCAGCCCTCGGCCCACGCCCGGTCGACGATCTCGACCTCGACCTGCTTGATCGACACCGGGTCGGCATTGATCCCGAGCACGCAGGCCGACTCGCACGGTGCCGGGCAGAGCCGGCCGGTGAACTCCGGGAAGTTGTTGGTCGCCTGCAGCCGCTCGATCGCGTCGCGCCAGTGGTCGCGGTACACGAGGTCGTTCCAGTCGGGGATCAGGTTCCCCAGCGGGCAGCCGTTGTTGCAGAACGGGATGCCGCAGTCCATGCAGCGACCCGCCTGGGTCCGGAGCGCGTCGGCGGAGAACGGCTCGTAGACCTCCTGCCAGTCGCGCAGCCGCAGCTCCACGGGGCGCCGGGTCGGACCCGTGCGCTCCCACTTCAGGAATCCGGTGGTCTCACCCATGGGACGACTCCATCACCTTCACGAGGGTCTCCTCCTCGGACAGCCCCGCCGCCGCCGCCTCCCGCATGACCGTGAGCACCCGGCGGTAGTCCTCCGGCATGACCTTCTTGAACGCCGCGACCTCGGTGCCCCACTGGGCGAGGATCCCGTCGGCGACGTCGGAGCCCGTGCACTCACGGTGGCGCTCGACCGTCGCCCGCAGCCATTCGCGGTCCTCGTCGTCGAGTGGGACCAGCTCGACGAGCTCGTAGTTGACGAGGGCGGCGAAGCGGTCGTCGGGGTCGTACACGTAGGCGATCCCGCCCGACATGCCCGCGGCGAAGTTGCGGCCGGTCGGCCCGAGCACGACCACCCGCCCACCGGTCATGTACTCGCACCCGTGGTCGCCGACGCCCTCGACCACCGCCGTCGCGCCGGAGTTCCGGACGCAGAACCGCTCCCCGACCTGACCCCGGAGGTACGCCTCACCCGCCGTGGCCCCGTAGAGCGCAACGTTGCCGGCGATCACGTTGTCCTCGGCGGGGAAGGTGGCGTCACGGTCCGGGTGGACGATCAGTCGGCCCCCCGAGAGGCCCTTGCCGAAGTAGTCGTTGGCGTCGCCCTCGAGGCGCATGGTGATGCCCCGGGGCACGAACGCCCCGAAGCTCTGGCCGGCGGAGCCCCGGAGGTGGACCCGGATGGTGTCGTCGGGCAGTCCGTCGCCGCCCCAGGCCCGGGTGACCACCGAGCCGAGCATCGTGCCCACCGTCCGGTTGACGTTGGTGATCGGCAGCTCGATCTCCACGACCCGACCGTCGTCGACCGCCGGGGCGGCCCGGCGGATCAGCTCCTGGTCGAGCGCGCGGTCGAGGCCGTGGTCCTGGCCCTTGGTGCAGAGGCGGTCCTGGTCCGGGTAGGGGTTCTCGGCCTCCTGCAGGATCGGGGCGAGGTCGAGGCCGTGGGCCTTCCAGTGGTCCACCGCGGCGCGCACGTCGAGGACCTCGGTGTGCCCGATGGCCTCGGCGATGGAACGGAAGCCCAGCCGGGCGAGCAGCTCGCGCACCTCCTCGGCGATGAACTCGAAGAAGTTCACGACGAACTCGGGCTTGCCGCTGAACCGCTTGCGCAGCTCGGGGTTCTGGGTCGCCACGCCGACCGGGCAGGTGTCGAGGTGACACACGCGCATCATCACGCAGCCGCTCACCACGAGCGGCGCCGTGGCGAAGCCGAACTCCTCACCGCCGAGCAGCGCCGCGATCACGACGTCACGCCCGGTCTTGAGCTGGCCGTCGACCTGGACCACGATCCGGTCGCGCAGGCCGTTGCGCACGAGCGTCTGCTGGGTCTCGGCCAGGCCGAGCTCCCAGGGCGCGCCGGCGTGCTTGATCGACGTGAGCGGCGACGCCCCCGTCCCACCGTCGTGGCCCGAGATCAGGACGACGTCGGAGTGGGCCTTGGCCACCCCGGCGGCGACGGTGCCGACCCCGACCTCGGCGACCAGCTTCACGTGCACCCGCGCCTGCGGGTTCGCGTTCTTCAGGTCGTGGATGAGCTGCTTGATGTCCTCGATCGAGTAGATGTCGTGGTGGGGCGGCGGGCTGATGAGCCCGACCCCGGGCGTGGAGTACCGGGTCTTGGCGATCCACGGGTACACCTTGGCGCCGGGGAGCTGGCCACCCTCGCCGGGCTTGGCCCCCTGGGCCATCTTGATCTGCAGGTCGTCGGCGTTGACGAGGTACTCGGAGGTCACCCCGAAGCGACCCGACGCGACCTGCTTGATCGCCGACCGGCGCAGGTCGCCGTTGGCGTCGGGCACGAAGCGGTCGGGGTCCTCGCCCCCCTCACCCGTGTTCGACTTGCCCCCCAGGCGGTTCATCGCGACGGCGAGCGTCTCGTGTGCCTCCTTGGAGATCGACCCGTACGACATCGCCCCGGTCGCGAACCGCTTCACGATCTCGGCGACCGGCTCCACCTCGTCGAGCGGCACCGGCGGGCGCACGCCCTCCCGGAGCTCGAACAGCCCGCGCAGCGTGGCCAGGCGGGTCGCCTGCTCGTCGACGCGGCGCGAGTACTCGCGGAAGATGTCGTAGCGCTTGGCCCGGGTCGCGTGCTGGAGCTTGAAGACGGTCTCGGGGTTGAACAGGTGGTACTCGCCCTCGCGGCGCCACTGGTACTCACCGCCGTACTCGAGGTCGCGATGGGCCAGCTCGTCGGGACGGTCGGGGTAGGCGCGTCGATGGCGGAGGGCGACCTCCTCGGCGATCTCGTCGAGGCCGATGCCACCGAGGCGCGAGACGGTGCCGGTGAAGTACTCGTCGACCAGCTCGTGCCCGAGGCCGATCGCCTCGAACACCTGCGCGCCCCGGTACGACGCGATGGTCGAGATGCCCATCTTCGACATGATCTTGAGCACGCCCTTGCCCGCGGCCTTGACGTAGTTGCGGATGGCCTTCTTCTTCTCGTAGCCCCCGAGTCCGTCGAGGTCGTGGTCGATGAGGTCCTCGATCGACTCGAACGCGAGGTACGGGTTGACGGCGCCGGCGCCGAAGCCGATGAGCAGCGCCATGTGGTGGACCTCGCGGGCGTCGCCGGTCTCGACCACGAGGCCGACCATCGTGCGGGTCTTCTCGCGGATGAGGTGGTGGTGCACCCCGGCCACGAGCAGCAGCGACGGGATCGGTGCCCACTCGGCGTCGGAGTCCCGGTCGGAGAGGATGATGATGCGCGCGCCACCGGCGATCGCGGCCGAGGTCTCGTGGCGCACCCGGTCCATCGCCTGGCGCAGACCCTCACCGCCGCCGGCGACCCGGTACAGCCCCGACACCACGTGGGCCGAGAACTGCGGGAAGGTGCCGTCGTCGTCGACGTGGATGAGCTTGTTGAGCTCGTCGTTGTCGATGATCGGGAACGGCAGCTCGATCCGCTCGCACGACGACGGCTGCGGATCGAGCAGGTTGCCCTGGGGACCGAGCATCGACGACAGCGAGGTGACCAGCTCCTCGCGGATCGCGTCGAGCGGGGGGTTCGTGACCTGGGCGAACAGCTGCGAGAAGTAGTCGTAGAGCAGGCGGGAGCGGTTGGAGAGGACGGCGATCGGGGTATCGGTGCCCATCGAGCCGATGGCCTCGGCCCCGTTGCGGGCCATCGGGGCGACCAGCAGCCGGAGCTCCTCGTGCGTGTAGCCGAAGGTCTGCTGGCGGCGCACGACCGACTCGTGGCTCGGGACGGTGCGGGAACGCTCCGGCAGGTCGTCGAACTGGACGAGCCCGTGCTCGAGCCATTCGCCGTACGGGCGCTCGGCCGCGAGCTCGGCCTTGATCTCCTCGTCGTCGACGATGCGGCCCTTGGCGGTGTCGATCAGGAACATGCGGCCGGGCTGGAGCCGACCCTTGCGCACGACCCGGGCGGGGTCGACGTCGACCACGCCCGACTCGCTGGCCATCACGACCCGGTCGTCGTCGAGCACCCAGAACCGGCTCGGTCGCAGCCCGTTGCGGTCGAGCACGGCGCCGATGACCGTGCCGTCGGTGAAGACGATGGAGGCCGGACCGTCCCAGGGCTCCATCAGGCTCGAGTGGTACCGGAAGAACGCCCGCTTCTCCGCCGACATCGTGGCGTGGTTCTCCCACGCCTCCGGGATCATCATCAGGACGGCGTGCCACAGCGGACGCCCGGCGAGGTGCAGCAGCTCGAGGCACTCGTCGAAGCTCGCGGTGTCGGAGGCGCCCGGGGTGATGATCGGGAACGCCCACTCGAGGCCGGGAATGAGCGGCGTCGCCATCAGCGCCTCGCGGGCCCGCATCCAGTTGCGGTTGCCCTGGAGGGTGTTGATCTCGCCGTTGTGCGCGATGTATCGGTACGGGTGGGCGAGCGGCCACGACGGGAAGGTGTTGGTCGAGAACCGGCTGTGGACCAGCCCGATCGCCGACTCGACCCGGTCGTCCTGGAGGTCGACGAAGAACTCACCGAGCTGCGGCGTGGTGAGCATCCCCTTGTAGACGAGGGTCCGGCTCGACAGCGACGGGAAGTAGACGGGCTGCGTGAGCTCGTGCTCGCAGCGCTTGCGCATCACGAACAGCATCCGGTCGAGGGCGATCCCGGTGGCTCCGGCCGGGTCGTCGACGATGCAGTGCCAGAAGCCCGGCATGACGCCCCGGGCGGTGGGTCCGATCATGGAGTCGTCGACGGGGACCTGGCGCCACCCCACGATCCGCAGCCCCTCCTCGGCCGCGATCCGCTCGACCTCGCCCCGGGCCCGGTCGGCGTCGTCCGCGGCGGCCGGCAGGAAGGCCAGGCCGATGCCGTAGGCCCCCTCGGCCGGCAGCGGGAACGGCGTGACGGCCCGCAGGAAGCGGTCGGGGACCTGGATGAGGATCCCGGCACCGTCACCGGTGTTGACCTCGGCGCCCGAGGCGCCGCGGTGGTCGAGGCGGCACAACGCACCCAGCGCGGTGGCGACGATGTCCCGGCTGCGCCGTCCCCGGATGTCGGCGACGAACGAGACCCCGCAGGCGTCGTGTTCGAAGCGCGGGTCGTACAGCCCGCTCGCCGGGGGCAGCGCGCTGAAGTGGGGTCGCCGAAGCGGACCGGCCGACGGGGTTGTGTCCATCCTGTGCTCTCATCCACTCGGGTCGGCGGCGGAGCTGCGACCCGGACCGACGGTGGACGCAGAGGGACGACGTTGGCCCGGCTGCGAGCCCCCAGCGTAGCGGCCACCCCCCGGCCGACTGCCACCGGGATCCGCCCCCGGGGCGACCGGATCCGGGGTGGCCCGCCGGGGGTGGGAGTGCCCGGTGTGGCGGATGTCGACCACCGGGGACCGGTAGGGTCGATGGGGTCATGGCCCGGCGCCTGCTCCTCCTGGTCCTCGTCGTGGTGCTCGGCGTCGGTGCCGCCGTCGCCGCGGTGGCGACCACCCGCCCCGGCCTGACCGACGACCGGGGCGCCGTCGACGCCCGGTGGGCGGCCCTGCGCACCCCGCTCGCAGCGCGCTACGAGGGCCTCGGCCGGCTCGCCGACGCGCTCGGCGACGCCGGGGCGGGGACGCGCTCCTACACCACCGACCTCACCACCGAGCTCACCACCTGGCGGGCCCTCACGACCCGACCCGACCCCGCCGCCGAGGCCGCCTCGGCCAACCGGCTCGAGGGCCTCGCCGACCGGGTCCGGGCCAACCTCGCCGGCTCGGCTCGCCCCAGCCGCGACCCCGGGGTGGTCGCGGCCCTCGCCGTCCTCGACACCCGCCCCGTCCCCGCGGTCGAGGCCTCGGCCTACAACCGGGCTGCCCGCCGGTACGAGGTCGCCCGGCGGGACCCGCTGGCCCAGGTCCCCGCCCGCCTGCTCGGGTTCGGGCCCCGCCCCGCCCTCGCCCGTCCCGTGACCGCGCTTGACATCCGACGTTGATTTCGATGTAGCCATTTCCGGTTTCCGGAATCAAGTCACCGGGAACATCCACGGCGGATCCTGCGTTCCCCCGCGCGGGCATCACCCCATCCGAGGGGGAGTATCCCTGCGCGGTGGCGACGTCATCACGGACCCCGGTCCCGTCGCCACCGGTCGCACCTGCGGCGGGAGAGACCTTCGGCCCCGGACCCCACGGAGCCGTCATGTCCCTCACCCGCCCGAGGCCCACCGCCGACGTCGACGGTCTCTCGGACGCCGATGCGACCCGGCGCCTCGCCCGGTTCGGGCCGAATCGACTGACGGTCGCCCCGCCCCGCCCGGCGGTCCTGCGCTTCCTCGACCAGTTCCGCAGCTTCCTGGTCCTGATCCTGATCGGGGCGGCGGTGCTGGCCGCCGCCGTGGGCGACCTGAAGGGCCCGATCGTGATCGGGATCGTGGTCCTCACCAACGCCCTGCTCGGCTTCCTCCAGGAGCGCAAGGCCGAACGCAGCCTCGACGCCCTCCGCTCGATGCTCGCCGACTCGGCCCGGGTCGGCGCCGACCTCCTCGGTGATCCCGAGCCGCTGGCCCGGGCCCTGCGGCGGATCGACACCATGGCCGCGCGCACGCCGCTCGATGTGACCCCGGCCCAGGCCAGCGCCTCCATCGTGGACCCGCTCACCGGCCGCCGGGTGAACTTCGCCCGGCTGCTCCTCACCCACCCCCCGGTCGAGGAGCGCATCGAGTGCCTCCGGGCGATGCGTCAGGACGGCACCCTGCGGGCCGCGTAGTCGATCCGGGGCGATTCACCGCCCCGCCGTTCACCGGTCCGGCCACCCCGCAGCCGGATCGGTCGCGGGCGGCGCGTCACTCGCTGGCGCGCCGCCCGCCCTGTTCGTGGGACAGCACCTCGAGCAGCTCACCGATCCGGTGGTGGCGCTCGGCGGGATGCCGCAGCGGCAGCTCCGCGTGGACCCGGTAGGCGTTGCGCCGACCCACCCGCCGGACCTCGAGGTATCCCTCGGCCTCGAGCTCGGCCACGATGCGCTGCGCCGCCCGCTCCGTGATGCCGATCCGCTCGGCAACGTCGCGCAGGCGCAGGTCGGGATCGGCGGCGATCGCGAGCAGCACGTGGGCGTGGTTGGTGAGGAAGGTCCAGGTCGAGCCTGAGGCGGGGACGGATCCCGATGCAGCGACGCCCGGACCACGACCCGTCGCGGACCCACGCTCTCCGGCCATCACCCCACCCGTCGCTCGGTCTGTCGGGGGGAGCCTACGCCGTCGCGCGGGCGCCTCCACCGAGCGGGGCGCGGGCGCGATTGCCGCACGGAGCGCGGGTTCGGGGCACACTGGCGTCATGACCTCCCCCGAGTCGCCGCTCGTGACCGTGCTCGGCGGTGGGCAGCTCGGGCGGATGCTCGGGTTGGCCGCGATCCCCCTCGGGATCCGGTGCCGGTTCCTCGATCCCGTCGCGGGCGCCCCGGCGGTGGCCGTCGGGCCACTCGAGGTCGGTCCGCTCGGTGACCCCGAGGCCCTCGACCGGGTCGCGGCGGGCGCCGACGTCGTCACCTACGAGTGGGAGGGCGTCCCGGCCGACGGCGCCCGCCGGCTCGCCGACCGCGTCCCGGTGCGTCCCGGTTGGCGGGCGCTCGAGGTGGCCCAGGACCGCCTGGCCGAGAAGACCGCGTTCCGCCGCCTCGGCATCCCGGTGCCGGAGTTCGCTGCGGTCGACGACGCCGCCGGGCTCGACGCAGCGCTCGACGCCATCGGCGTGCCCGCCGTGCTCAAGACCCGGCGCGGCGGCTACGACGGCAAGGGACAGGCGGTGATCCGCACCGCGGCCGAGGGGCTCGCCGCCCTCGCCGAGCTCGGCAGCACCGGGTTGATCCTCGAGGCGCTGGTGCCCTTCGACCGCGAGCTGTCGGTCATCGCCGCCCGGGGCGTCGACGGGACCGTCGGCACGTTCCCCCTGGTCGAGAACCTGCACCGCGACGGGATCCTGCGGGTCAGCCGGGCCCCGGCCACCGTCGACCCCGCCACCCGCGCCGCCGGCGACGACATCGCGGCCCGTCTGCTCGCCGACCTGGACTACGTGGGGGTCCTCACCGTCGAGCTCTTCGACGTCGGCGGTACGTTGCTCGCGAACGAGATCGCTCCCCGCGTCCACAACTCCGGGCACTGGACCATCGAGGGCGCCGAGACCAGCCAGTTCGAGCAGCACCTGCGGGCCGTGCTCGGGTGGCCCCTCGGGTCGCCCGCGGCGCGCGGCCACTCCGCCATGCTGAACGCGATCGGCACGCTCCCCCCGCGCGAGGCGGTGCTCGCGGTCCCCGGGGCCCGGCTGCACGAGTACGGCAAGGCACCGCGCCCCGGCCGGAAGGTCGGCCACGTCACCGTCGTGGCCGAGACCCCCGCCGTGCTCGACGATCGGCTCGCCCGACTGCTCGCGATCGCCCCCGGCACCCTGGGCTAGCCGCAGCCCTCAGGCGACCGCACCCGCCGCCCGCAGGGTCGTGATCTCGTCGGGTGCGAAGCCGAACTCGGCGAGGATCTCGTCGGTGTGCTCGCCCGGCTTCGACCGTCCGCGCTGGATCTCGCCCGGGGTGCGGGAGAAGCGCGGGGCCGGGGCCGGCTGCAGGACGCCCTCGTACTCCACGATCGTGTTGCGGGCCCGGATGTGGGGGTGGGTGGCCACCTCCGACATGGGCAGCACCGGCGCGAAGCAGACGTCGGTGCCCTCGAGCTCGGCGCACCACTCGTCGCGGGTCTTGGTGCGGAACACCTCGGTGAAGCGGGCGCGCAGCCGGTCGACCCCGGTCACGTCGGCCGGGTGGGGCAGATCCTCGTCGGCGAGGCCCAGCCGCTCGAGGAGCTCGGCGTAGAACTGGGGCTCCAGCGAGCCGATCGACACGTACTTGCCGTCGCTCGTCTCGTAGACCTCGTAGTTGGCCCGACCGGTGTCGAGGAAGTTCGTGCCCAGCTCCTCGTGCCACCCGCCGCTCGCCCGCACCCCCCAGATCATCGCCATGAGGGTCGCGGTGCCGTCGATCATCGCAGCGTCGACCACCTGGCCCCGACCCGACGTCCGGGCCTCGAGGAGCCCACACACCACGCCGAACGCGCACAGCATCCCGCCGCCACCGAAGTCGCCGACGAGGTTGATCGGCGGGGTGGGCTTGCCGCCGGCCCGACCGATGTGCGCGAGCGCACCGCCGACCGAGATGTAGTTGATGTCGTGCCCGGCCGCGTTGGCGAGCGGGCCGTCCTGACCCCACCCGGTCATCCGCCCGTAGACGAGGCGCGGGTTGCGGGCGAGGCAGACGTCGGGCCCGACGCCGAGGCGCTCGGCCACACCGGGCCGGTAGCCCTCGATCAGGGCGTCGGCGCCCTCGACCAGCCGCAGGACCGACTCGACCCCGGCGGGCTGCTTGAGGTCGACCGCGACCGAGCGCCGACCGCGGTCGAGCACCTCGACCCCGCCGGGGGCCTGCGGGAGCCCGGCCCACTGGGCCCGGTCGACCTTGATCACCTCGGCCCCCATGTCGGAGAGCAGCATCGCGGTGAACGGGCCCGGCCCGATCCCGGTCAGCTCCACGACCTTCACCCCTGCGAGCGGTCCCGGCACCGGTCCTCCTTCGGCGCGCCCACGCGCGCTGGTCTCTGCGCCCCGTCGCCGACGGGGGCGGCACGTCCCTGACGACGACGGCACACTAGGCGCGGCCCCTGCGCCCCCGCTCGCTACGCTCCCGCGGTGCGCATCGCGACCTGGAACGTGAACTCGCTCAAGGCGCGCCTCCCCCGGGTCGAGGAATGGCTCGCCGGCGCCCAGCCCGACGTGCTGTGCCTCCAGGAGACCAAGTGCACCGACAAGGCGTTCCCAGCGCTGACCTTCGCCGCGCTCGGCTACGACGCCGTGCACCATGGCCAGGGCCAGTGGAACGGCGTGGCCATCCTCTCCCGGGTCGGGATCAGCGACGTGACCCACGGGTTCGGCGCCCTCGACGACCCCTACGACGGGGAGGCCCGCCTGATCGCGGCCACCTGCGGGGGCGTGCGCATCGTGAGCGTGTACGTCCCGAACGGTCGTGAGGTGGACACCGACCACTACGTCCGCAAGCTGGCGTGGCTCGGGCAGCTCCGGGCCTGGCTGCAGGCCGGGGCCGCGCCCACCGACCCCCTCGCGGTGCTCGGCGACTTCAACGTCGCCCCCGACGACCGCGACGTGTGGTCGGTCGCGGCCTTCGCCGGCTCGACCCACGTCACCCCGGCGGAGCGCGCCGCCATCGGTGCGCTGTGCGACTGGGGGCTGGTCGACGCCTTCCGCGCCCGCTACCCCGACGACCGCCTGTACTCGTACTGGGACTACCGCCGGGGCGACTTCCACCAGCACCGGGGGATGCGCATCGACCTCGTGCTGGTCACCGCCCCCCTGGCCGAGCGGGTCACCTGGGCGGTCGTCGACCGCAACGCCCGGAAGGGTCAGCAGCCCTCGGACCACGCCCCCGTGGTCGTGGACCTCGCCGACCCCGCCTGAGTCACCGGCTCAGCGGCAGGTCGCAGCGGGGTCGGGCGCCGGCGCAGCCGGGGCCGGGCCCCCGGCCGGGGCGCCCGCGGGGGCACCGGCCGTCGCACCGGGAAGACCGGTGAAGTCCGCGCCCAGCACCACCTGCACGTCGGTGGCGGTCAGCGTCGGGTCGCCGACGAGCTTGGCCCCCGCCCCCACCGTCCCGAGCACGAGCCGGGCCTTGTCGGCGGCGCCGTCGGCGTAGCGCACCTCGGTCACCGCGACCCGGCCTCGCTCGTCGTTGCCCGTGCCGCCCTTCACGTAGCCGGCGGCGACGAGGTCGTTCATCACCCGCTCCGCGAGGCCCGAGCGCCCGGAGCCGTTGACCACCCGGACCCGCACGTCGGCGGGCTGCAGCGGAGCCGGCGCCGGGCCGGTCGCGAAGGTCGAGAGCCGCTCGAGCAGGGACGCCCCGTTGGTGCGGTCGGGGAACAGCACCGCCTGCCCACCGGCGTTGCCCTCGGTGTAAGGGAAGGTGACGAACTCGATCGCGCTGGTGTCGCCGGAGCTCATCGAGCGGAACGCCTGGACGAGGCCGAAGGCGGCGCGGCGGTCGAAGGACTGGTCGACCCGTAGGCCTCCCACCGCGTTGCGCACGATGGCGCGCCCCTCGAGCGGGTCGGCGAGGCTCCGCTCGACCACGAGCCCGGCCAGCCGGCGGATGAAGTCCTGCTGGCGCTCGATGCGCCCGATGTCGGCGCGGGGATCGGCCACGAGGCGTCCCGTCGTCGGGTCGAGGTACTCGAGGTGCCGGGACCGCAACCAGGCGAGCGCCTCGGTGCCCCCGAGCTGGTAGCACCCGGCGGACACGGCGACGAAGCCGGTGAAGTTGTCGATCACCGGCCGGTCGACGTACACGGGGACGGTGCCCACGGCGTTCACCATCGACTCGAACGTCTGGAAGTCGACCTCGACGTAGTGGTTGACGTCGATGCCGAAGTTGGCGCGCAGCGCGCCGATCAGCGCGTCGGGACCGCCACCGAGATCGGAGTTGTACGCCGCGTTGATCTTCGTGTTGCCGATCCCGGGGACGTTCACCCACAGGTCGCGCGGGAACGACACCACGAGGCTGCGTCCTGCGCCCGGCTCGACGTGGACGATCATCATCGTGTCGGAGCGCCGACCGGCCTCCACGTCGGGATTGCCGAAGGCCCGCTGCTCCTCCGCCGTCTCGACGAAGGCCCGGCTGTCGGAGCCGACCACCAGGTAGTTCGCCCCGGCGGCCGGCGCCGGGACCGTGGCGACCTCGATGCGGGGGATGCGGGCCAGCTCGTCGTCGATGGCCGAGTTCACCGCCACGACCCCGGCGGTCACCACCGCCGCGGTGAGGACCAGGGCGATGACGAGCCGGGCCGCGAACCGCCCGACCGCCGACCCGGCACCCTGCGCCACCTCAGCAGCCGATCCGGGGGGCCGGGGCCGGCAGGTTGGCCGGCAGCGCAGCGGGCGGAGTGACGCCGAGGGGCGCCTCCGGTTCCGCCGCCGCCGGCGGTTCGGCCGGGGTACCCGGATCGGCGGCGGCGTCGGCCGGGACCGCGATCGCCGCGAAGGCCCGGCCGAGCACGAGGGTCACGTCGACGTCGCTCGGTTCGGTCACGGTCAGCTGGGCGGCCGGCTCGATGAAGCGGAGGACCCGCTTGCCCTTGGCCGTCTGCTCACGCGACACCCGGACGTCGATGCTCGCGATCCGGTCGGCCGACTCGACCGGGTCGACGGTGACGAAGCCGAGGTTGCGCAGCTCCTTCGTCACCGCGACCTCGAGGCCCTCGCGGCCGCTGGCGTTGACCACGCGGACCCGGATCTCCGCCGGCGCGGGCAGGGGGGCGGGGGTCCGCTCGAAGGTACGGAGCCGCTCGACGATCTGCCCGAACAGCGGATTGGCGGTGTCGGCGTAGAGCACGGACAGCCCACCCGGACTCGGCCCGCCGCGGGTGGGGACCGTGAACATCTCGAGCGCCGACTGGTCGTCGGGGTTCAGGGTCCGGAACGCGTCGAGCAACGAGAACACGGAGGTGCGGTCGAACCCGTCGTCGACCTTGAGGCCCTTGACGACCCGGTCGGCCACGACGTTGGCGGTGAACGGGTTGGCGAGGCTCTTCTGCACCGCGAGCCCGGCGAGCCGGCGCAGGAACTCCTGCTGGCGGCCGATGCGGCCGAGGTCGGGGATGACGTCGGCCGGGATCCAGCGGGCGATCCCGGGGTTGGCGAACTCGAGGTAGCGCGACCGCACGTACTGCAGCGAGCGCTCCCCGTCGAGCTCCACGCATCCGGGAGTGGCGATGTCGAGCCCGGTGTAGGCGTCACGGGCCTGGTACGGCAAGTAGACGGCGACCCGGCCGAGCGAGTCGACGAGGTCGATGAACGACATGAAGTCGATCTCGATGTAGTGGTTCACGTCGACGTCGAAGTTCTGCTTCAACGTGTCGATGAGCAGCTGCGGCCCCTCGTTGTAGGCCGCGTTGATCTTGTTCATGCCCCGGCCCGGGATGTTGACCCAGAGGTCGCGGGGGAACGAGACCACCATGGTGCGCTGCGCCTTGGGCTCGACGTGCACCAGCATGATCGTGTCGGACCGGCGGCCGGTCTCGACCGCGGAGTCGCCGAAGGCGGTCGCGGCGAGGTCGCTGGCGACGAACTCCCGGGAGTCCGACCCGACCACCAGGTAGTTGGCCCCGCCCGGGGGGACCGGGGCGGTGGTGAGCTCGATCTTCGGGATCCGGTCGAGCTTGCGCCCCACCTCCTCGTTGACCCCGATGACGGCGGCACCCATGAGCAGCGCGCCGACCACGACGGCGATCAGGAACCGGCCGGCGAACGCGCGCGCGGGACCGCCGGAGGAGCGCGGCAGCGAGGTCATGGGGTCCCCGAGGCTACCGGGGGGCGAGCGGTCGTCACCGGCGGCCGGGGGATACCCTCCGGACGTGGATCCCTGCGTGCCGACCGCCGCCCGCCGGGCGCTGGCCGACCCCACCGCCCCGGTCGCCGTGGTGCGACGACCCGACGGGTGGCTGGTTGCGTGGGACCCCGAGGAGGTGCTCGAGGCGTCGGGGTCGGCGGTGTTCTCGGCCATCGAGGGAGCAACGCCCGGACTGTGGGCCGGGTTCCTCGGCTTCGAGCTCGGCCACGCGGTGGAGGCGGTCCGGCCCGGCCGCGCGACCCGGGGTCCGGGCCGGGTCCCCGACGCCCTGCTCGTGCGCTTCGCCCGTCGGGCGGTCGTCGCCGATCTCGCCGACCTCGCCGACCTGCCCGACCGGGGACCGGTCCGGCTCGGCCCGGCGGTGCGCTCGTCGCTCGACCGCCACGAGCACCGCGCGGCGGTCGCCACCGCACTCGAGCACATCCGGGCCGGCGACTGCTACCAGGTCAACGTCACCCGGACCCTGGCCTGGGACGTCCCGGCCGATCCCCTGACGGTGTTCGGGGCCCTGGCCGGGGCCCGGCCCGCGCCCCACGCCTCGCTGCTCCGGCTCGCCGCCGACGCCGGACCGGTGGCGGTCGCGGGTGCGTCGCCCGAGACCTTCCTGCGCTGGGACGGGCCGGTCGTGGAGACCCGCCCGATCAAGGGCACGGCCGCCCACCCCGCTGCGCTGACCCGTAGCGAGAAGGACCGGGCCGAGAACGTGATGATCGTCGACCTCGCCCGCAACGACCTCGGGCGCGTGTGCAGCCCCGGGTCGATCCACGTGCCCGCGCTGTGCGCAGTCGAGCGCCACCCGGGGCTCGCCCACCTGGTCAGCACCGTGCGGGGGCGCCTGCGCCCCGGGATCGGCATCGCCGACCTGCTGCGCGCGACGTGTCCGCCCGCCTCCGTCACCGGGGCCCCGAAGCCCCGGGTGCTCCAGCTGATCGAGGACCTCGAGACCGTGCCCCGCGGCGTCTACTGCGGAGCGACCGGATGGATCGACACCGAACGGGGCGCCGGCGACCTCGCCGTCGCGATCCGCACCTTCGTCGTCGCCGGCGACCGCACCACGCTCGGCGTGGGTGGCGGCATCGTCGCCGACTCCGATCCCGACCACGAATGGGCCGAGACCGAGCTGAAGGCTCGGCGTCTGCTCGCGCGCACCGGCGCGACCGACGCCGCCGCCGTCCGGGTGCTCGCGTGAACCGGCCCGGCACCGGAGCAGCGCCCGAGATGGTCTGGTGCGACGGCGCCCTCGTGCCCGTGACCGAGGCGCGGATCTCACCCATGGACCACGGGCTGCTCACCGGCGACGGCGTGTTCGAGACGTTGCGGGTCTACGACGGTCGCCCCCTCGCCTGGGCCCGCCACCTCGACCGCCTCCACCGGTCGGCCGGCGCCCTCGGCCTCCCGCTCCCCGACCGCGCCGCGCTGCGCGCGGCGGCCGACGCGGTGATCGGTGCGGCACCGACCCGTGACGGCCGCCTCCGCATCACCGTGACCGGAGGGCCCGCCCCGCTCGGCAGCGAGCGGGGTGATGCGCCCCCGACCGTCGTGGTCGCGATGGGGGCGCTGCGGGCGTTCGCCGACACCGAGACCGTCGTGGTCGTGCCCTGGACCCGCAACGAGCGCGGTGCGACCGCAGGACTCAAGACGATCTCCTACGCCGAGAACGTCCGCGCGCTTGCGTGGGCCCACGAGCAGGGCGCGGCCGAGGCGATCTTCGCCAACACCCGGGGTGACCTGTGCGAGGCCACCGGATCGAACGTGTTCGTGGTGCACGACGGCCGCGTCCGCACGCCCCCCGGCGACGCCGGGTGCCTCCTCGGGGTCACCCGGGCCCTCGTGCTCGAGTGCGCCGCCGCCGTCGGCATCGCGATCGAGGAGGTCGCCACACCCGTCGACGCGCTCCGGACCGCCGACGAGGCCTTCCTCACGTCGAGCACCCGCGAGGTGCAGGCCATCGGACGCGTCGACGGGGTCGGGCTCCCGTTCGCACCCGGCCCGGTGACGGTCGCGCTCCGCGGCGCGTTCCGGGCACTGGTGACGAGCGGGCGCGAGCTCGACTGATCCGCGCCGGGGAACGCCCGCGATCAGGCGCCGGGCGCGGCCACGATCAGGCGCTGGGCGCGGCCCGCAGGTGCACGACGTCGCCGGCGGCGACCGTGTGCAGCACTCCCCCGTCGTCGCGCACGAGCAGGGCGCCGTCGGGGTCGAGGTCGAGCGCGGTGCCACGAGGTCCGGCGCCGACCCCCGCTCGACCCGGACCCGGGCCCCGAGCGTCGCCGACCGGGCCCGGGCCTCGTCGACCGCAGCGTCGAGGTGGCCGAGCCGCCGGTCGAAGGCGGCCAGGAACGCGTCGAGGAGGTCGTCGCCCCCCACCGGTCGCCCCTCGACCGCCACGGCGGTGGCGAGGTCGGCCAGCTCGGCCGGGAAGGCGCCGGCAACGAGGTTGACGCCGATCCCGACCACCACGGCTGCACCCGGCCCCGGGCCCAGGTCGGCCTCGGCCAGGATGCCGGCGAGCTTGCGGGGCCCGGACGGGCCCGGGACCACGAGGTCGTTGGGCCACTTCAGGAGCGCACCGACCCCGGCGGTGTCGGCCAGGGTCTCGGCCATGGCCGACCCGGCGGCGAGGGTGACCCGACCGAGGTGCCCGGGGGCGAGCCGGGGGCGCACGAGGACCGAGACCAGCAGGGCCGAGCCCGGCGCGGCCTCCCAGGAGCGGCCGAGGCGCCCCCGGCCCGCGGTCTGGTGGTCGGCGACCACCACGAGGCCATCGGGTGCACCCGTCCGGGCCTCGTCGAGCAGCAGCCGGTTGGTCGAGTCGACCGACGGGTAGCGCCGCACCTCCCAGGCCGACGCCCCGGGGCCGGCCCGGGGGACCCGACGAATGGCGGCCGGTTTCGGCATCGACCGTAGGATACGGCCACACCCGCCCGGAACGAAGGGTCCGTCGTGCCGCTGCCCACCAAGATCCTCGTCGCGAACCGCGGCGAGATCGCCATCCGAGTCATGCGCACGTGCCGGGAGCTCGGCATCGCCACCGTGGCGGTGTACTCCGACCTCGACCGGGACGCCGCCCACACCCGCTACGCCGACGAGGCCTACGCCCTCGGCGGTCAGACCGCGGCCGAGAGCTACCTCAACACGGCGCGGATCCTCGAGGTGATCGCGCAGAGCGACGCCGAGGCGGTGCACCCGGGCTACGGCTTCTTCGCCGAGAACGCCGACTTCGCCCGGGCCCTCACCGAGGCGGGCGCGATCTGGATCGGACCGCCCCCCGAGGCGATCGAGGTCATGGGCGACAAGATCTCGTCGCGCAAGGCCGCCGCGGCCTCGGGCGTCGCCTCGGTGCCCGGGACCCTCGAGCCCATCGGCTCCGTCGACGAGATCGTCGCCTTCGGCGAGGAGTTCGGGTGGCCGGTCGCGATCAAGGCCGCCTACGGCGGCGGCGGCAAAGGCCTCAAGGTCGTGCGCGGCCCCGACGAGGTCGAGGCCGGCTTCGAGTCGGCCACCCGCGAGGCCGCGGCGTACTTCGGCCGATCCGAGGCCTACCTCGAGCGCTACCTCACCCGGCCCCGACACATCGAGATCCAGGTCTTCGCCGACACCCACGGCAACGCGGTCTGGCTCGGCGAGCGCGACTGCTCCACCCAGCGGCGCCACCAGAAGCTGATCGAGGAGTCCCCGGCGATCGGGCTCTCCGACGAGATCCGCCGGGCCATGGGCGAGGCCGCGGTGCAGGTCGCCCAGGGCTGCGGGTACACGAACGCGGGCACGGTCGAGATGCTCTACCAGGACGGCGAGTTCTGGTTCCTCGAGATGAACACCCGGCTCCAGGTCGAGCACTGCGTCACCGAGATGGTCACCCAGCTCGACCTCGTCGCGGAGCAGATCCGGGTGGCGGCGGGCGAGCCGCTCTCGTTCGTTCAGGACGACATCGTCCGCACCGGTCACGCGATCGAGTGCCGCATCAACGCCGAAGACGCCACCCGCGGCTTCCTGCCCTCGCCGGGCCGGATCACCCGGCTGCGGGCCCCCGGCGGGCCGAGCGTGCGGTGGGACGGCGGCTACGAGAGCGGCGACGAGATCTCGCAGTACTACGACAACCTCGTCGGCAAGCTGATCGTCTGGGCCCCCGATCGCGACCGGGCCGTGCGCCGGGCGGTCCGGGCCCTCCAGGAGCTGCAGGTCGAGGGCATCCACACCACGATCCCCGCCCACCTCGCCCTGCTCGGGCACCCCGACTTCGCCGCGGGCGCCCACTCGACGAAGTGGGTCGAGGAGGACCTCGACCTCACCGCCCTCATCGCGGCCGACGGCGGCGGGGCCGGCACGCCGGTCGCCGACGCACCCGACGCCCTCGTGGAGCGCACGGTGCCGGTCGAGGTGAACGGCAAGCGGTTCTCGGTGCGGATGTGGCTCCCCGACGCCCCGGTGGCGGCCGCCGCCGGACCGGCCCGGGCCCGCCCCCGGCCGACCGCGAGCAGCGGATCGGTTGGCGCGGGCGACGGCACCGTGACCGCTCCGATGCAGGGCACGATCGTCAAGGTGCTCGTGGCCCCGGGCGACGCGGTGGAGGTCGGCCAGGCCGTCCTCGTGCTCGAGGCGATGAAGATGGAGAACCACATCAACGCCGAGACCGCCGGGACGGTGGCCGAGGTCCGGGTGGCGGCGGGCGACACCGTCGGCCCGGGCGACGTCCTCGCCGTCATCGAGTAGTCGCCCGGGGGCGGGTTGACACCGTTTCGACCGGGCCCCTGGCAGGATGCGGCGGTGCGCCGACACCTGCCGACCACCGTGCGCCTCGTCCTCGTGACCCTTGCGGCCACCGCCCTCGTCGGGATCGGTGCGCCGGCCAGGCCGGCAGCGTGCCCCAGCAGCTCTACGCCCGCACCTGCCTGAAGAAGGGCACCCCGGCGGACGACAATGCCGGCACCAGCGACGCCGCCCAGGTCGAGCGGATGCAGCGGGAGCTCAACGCCCTGGGCTGCAACGCCGGGAACATCGACGGCAAGGTCGGCCCCAACACCGTGAACGCGCTCAAGTGGTTCCAGACCGCCGCCAAGCTCCAGCCCGACGGCATCGTCGGTCCCCTCACCAGCGCGGCGTTGACCCAGGCGGCCGACACCGGGTCGCCCAACTGCCGTCAGACCCCCAAGCCGGGCCCGGTCACGCCGGCCAGCACCGGGGTGAACGGGATCCCGTGCACCTCGGCGGTGTTCCAGACCGCGGCCCAGGCCACGCTCAACCCCGGCGAGCGGATCGTCCTGACCGGCCCGTTCCAGTGCGCCGGGCCGTGGGCCTACAACCAGCCGACGATCACCAGCGGTGGGACCGACCATCCGGTCAAGCTGCTGATGCGCTGGAACCGCACCGCCTGGCAGGTCGTCGACCGCAACGCCTACTGCGAGGGCGGGACCGTTCCCGCCGTCGTCGCCAAGCTCGCCTGCCAGACGTAGCCGACGACAGGGTCGCCCGGTCGGTCCGGCCGGGCGACCCCGGTCAGCTCGACGCCTCGGCGAGCGACTCCGCCAGGGCCGGGTGCACCAGCAGCGAGTCGAGGATGTCGCCGACCTTGAGGTTGTTGGTGACCGCCACCGCGAGCACGCTGATCAGCTCGGCCGCCGACTGCCCGACGATCGACCCACCCAGCACCACGCCGGTGGCCGGGTCGCTGATGATCTTCACGAACCCGCGCGGGTCGCCCTCGATCAGCGACTTGGCGTTGGCGGAGAACGGCACCTTGGTGACCCGGATCTTGCGACCCGACGCGAACGCCTCGGCCTCGGCCAGCCCCACGTCGGCGACCTCGGGATCGGTGAAGATCGCCGAGGCCGCCTTGTCGTAGTCGAGGTGACGGTGGGGTCGGTTGTGCAGCCCCATGCAGTGCTCGGCGATCTTGCGACCCTGCATCGACGCGACCGACGACAACGGCAGCTTGCCCGACACGTCGCCGGCCGCGTACACGTGCGGGACGCTGGTGAGGCAGTTGTGGTTGACCGTGACGTAGCCCCCGGCATCGACCGCGACCCCGGCGACGTCGAGCCCGATCCCGTCGGTGTTGGGGATCGACCCCACGGCGAGCACTGCGTGCGAGCCCTCGACCACGCGGCCGTCGTCACAGCGCACCACGACGCCGTCGGTGGTCCGTTCCACCGCGTGGGCCCGGGCGCCCTTGAGCAGGCTCACCCCCCGCTGCAGGAACGCGTCCTCGAGCACGGCGGCGACCTCGGGGTCCTTCTTCGGGAGGACCTGCTGACGCGACACCACCAGCGTCACCCCCGCACCGAGCGCCCGGAACATGTGGGTGAACTCGACCCCGGTCACCCCCGAGCCGATCACCACGACGTGGCGCGGCACCTCACGGATCCGGTAGGCGTCGCGGGTCGTGAGGATCCGGTCGCCGTCGACCGGCGCCCAGTCGGGCACCCGGGGTCGCGAGCCGGTGGCCACGAGCACCACGTCGGCGTCGACCGCCTCGGCGCCCGACGCGGTCTCGGCGGTCACGGTCCGGGGCCCGGTGAACCGGGCGGTGCCCGCGAGGCAGTGCACGCCCTGGGAGGCGAGGAGGTCGCGCACCGAGGTGTGCAGGCGCTCCTCGATCGAGCGGACCCGGTCGGCGAGGGCGTCGAGGTCCAGCCGCCCGCTGGCCTGCAGACCCATGGACCGGGCCCGCTGGAGCTCGGCGAGCTCGGCGCCGGTGGCGATCAGCGCCTTGGACGGGATGCAGTCCCACAGGTGGGCGGCGCCCCCGACGATGTCACGCTCGATCAGGATCACCTCGGCCCCGAGCGCGCCGGCCACCGTGGCGCAGGTGTTTCCGGCCGGACCACCACCCATGATCACCAGCCGCGTCGCCACGACCGCAGGCTACGCGGGCAGACTCGGGGCGATGGCCGAGCTGCGTGAAGATCCGGTGACCGGTCGCACCGTCCTGCTCGCACCGGGTCGAGCCGCCCGACCGACCACGACCACCCCCGTCCCGGCCCCGGTCGCGCCCCCGGCCGACTGCCCGTTCTGCCCCGGACACGAGTCCGAGACCCCGCCCGAACTCGCCCGGACCGGACCCGGCGCCCCCGACACCCCGGGCTGGCGCCTCCGGGTCGTCCCCAACCTCTACCCGATCGTGGGCGGCGGGCCAGGCGTGGGCGGGAGCCACGAGGTCGTCGTGCTCGCACCCGAGCACGACCGTGACCTCTCCCTCCTCGACGACGCCGAGGCGACGGAGCTGTTCGGCCTGCTGCGCGAGCGAGCCCGGGCCCACGCGGCGGCGGGCCGGGCCCACGTCCAGACGCTCGTCAACCACGGCCGCGCCGCCGGGGCGTCGATCGCCCACCCCCACGCGCAGCTCCTCGCCGTCGACCTCGTGCCACCCGCCGTCCGGGCGCACCACGAGCGCAGCGCCGCCGCGGGCGCCGACCCGGTGGCCACCGACCGTGCGACGGCGGTGACGCACGACGGCCTGGTGCTCGACGCCGATGCCCTGTGGGCCTGGTCCCCGTGGGCGGCCGCGAGCCCCTACGAGACCCGGCTCAGCGCGCCCGACGCCGGGTGCCGGTTCGCCGACACCCCCGACGCCACCCTCGCCGCGCTGGCCCGGGCGACCCGCGACGTGGTGCGAGGAATCCGGGTGCTCCTCGGTGACGTTGCCTACAACGTGGTCTGGCACGACGGTCCCACCCCCGGCGCGATCGCCGCACCCGGTCCCGCCCCGCGCTGGTACCTGACCGTCGTCCCGCGGATCTCCACCGTGGCCGGCTTCGAGCTCGGGACCGGTCTGCTCGTGAACGTCCTCGACCCCGCCGAGGCCGCCGTGCGCCTCCGGGGCGCCATCACCGACGGAGGGTGACCGTGCAGATCGCGATCGAGACCGAGATCCCCGCAACGCCGACGCAGGTGTGGGCTGCGGTCGAGGACCTGTCGACCCACACCGAGTGGATGGCCGACGCGGAGACGATCACCTTCGTCACCGATCAGCACTCCGGGGTGGGCACCGAGTTCGACTGCCTCACGGTCGTCGGTCCGCTCCGCACGACCGACCGCATGCGGGTCACCGAGTGGGAGCCGGGTGCGGTCATGGGGATCGAGCACCGGGGCGCGGTGACCGGGACCGGTCGCTTCACCCTCACCGCCGTGCCCGGCGGCACGCGGTTCGCGTGGGCCGAGGAGCTCCGGTTCCCGTGGTGGCTCGGCGGCCCGGTCGGCGAGGTGTTCGGCAAGCCCGTCCTGAAGCTGGTCTGGCGTCGCAACCTCGACCGGCTCCGCGCCCACGTGCTGCGCACCCTCGCCTGAGCGTCAGCGCCCGGAGAAGGTCGCCTTCCCGGGACCGTGCTCCGTGAACGACGCGATGCCGGTGGCTGCGTCCTCGGTGGTGAAGGTGTCGACGAAGCACTGCGCCTCGAGGTCGAGCGCCTCGGCGAGCGGGAGGTCGAAGCCGGCGTCGACCGCCCGCTTGATCTGACCCATCGCGACGACCGCACCCGACGCGAGCGCGGCGGCCCACTCGAACGCCGCGGCCTCGAGGTCGGCGGCGGGCACGACCCGGTCGACGAGGCCGAGGGCGAGCGCCTCGTCGGCCCGGACCTGACGCCCGCTCCAGCACAGCTCCTTGGCCCGGGCCGGACCCACCAGACGGCTGAGTCGCTGGGTCCCGCCGCCACCCGGGATGATGCCGAGCAGGATCTCGGGCTGCCCGATCCGGGCGGTGTCGCCGGCGATGCGCAGGTCGCACGCGAGGGCGAGCTCGAAGCCGCCACCGAGGGCGAACCCCGAGATCGCGGCGATCACCGGTCGGGGGATCGCGCCGAGCGCGTCACCGGCCGCCCGGAAGCCCGCCGCCACCATCTGCGCCTCGGCCGGGCCGCCGAACTCGTCGATATCGGCGCCGGCCGCCAGGGCCCGCTCCCCGCCGATCAGGACCACCGCCTTGACCGTCGGGTCGGCGGCGAGCGCAGTGGCCTGCGAGGTGAGCTGCCCGAGCAGAGCCCGCGACAGGGGGTTGAGGGGGGGACGGTTCAGGCGGAGGACGGCCACGCCGTCGTCGCGCCGTTCGCAGTGCACGAGGTCGTCGGACATGGACCCACCCTAGGTCCCGTCCTCAGGTGTCGCCCTCGCCGAGCAGCAGGGCGGTGGCGGCGTAGGGGTCGAGCTCCCGGGCGTCGAGCCGGGCGAGCACGGCCCGACCGGCGGGCCCGGCGACCCGGTCGTCGAGCCGGGCGGTGAGGCGGGCCCGGGCGATGGTCCGCAGCTCGGCGTGGAGCCGGGCCCGGCGTCGGGCGGCGAGCCGGTCGTCGGCCTCCAGGTGGGCCCGGTGCGCCCGCACCGCCGCCCACACGGCGTCGACCCCGTCGCCGGTGGTCGCCACCGCCCGCACGACCGGAGGTCGCCAGTCGCGCCCCGGACCCGCACCCAGCATCTGGAGCACGTCGCGCTCGGTGTCGGCCGCGCCGGGCCGGTCGGCCTTGTTGACGACGAACACGTCGGCGATCTCCATGAGCCCGGCCTTGTTGGCCTGGACCGCGTCGCCCCACCCGGGGTTGAGGACCACGACCGTGGTGTCGGTGGCTGCGGCGACCTCGACCTCCACCTGGCCCACCCCGACGGTCTCGACCAGCACCCACGGCGTCCCGGCGGCGTCGAGCACCCGCACGGCCTGCGGCGTGGCCAGCGCGAGCCCCCCCAGGTGCCCGCGGGTGGCCATCGAGCGGATGAACACCCCCGGGTCGGTCGCGTGGTCCTGCATGCGCACGCGGTCGCCGAGGATCGCACCTCCCGAGAACGGGCTGGTGGGGTCGACCGCGAGCACGCCCACCGACTCCCCTCCGGCGCGCAGGGTCGCCACGACGGCATCGGTGAGGGTGGACTTCCCGGCCCCGGGCGCGCCGGTGATGCCCACCGT